>CAZITN010000001.1:0-73750 GCA_964542175.1 uncultured Thermodesulfovibrio sp.
CCTGACTACAATATCTGATATCATCGGATAGAATTATTCACTGACTCACATCTGTACAAAATAATTTTATGGAGAGGCGGCAAGGCTCCAGGAATACAATGCAACCGACAGGATTTATGGGACAGCAACCTGATTCTACAGGTGTTATACCTGAGTGTCTGGTTAGGTCTGTGTGGTACAATAAACCCTAATTTTCTAAGGTGTCGAGCATTGGTATTCTTTCCGCCATACCGCCTCTCCCTGTCGTGTCAGATTGTTTTGGACACCAGTGTCACTGACTATATTATTACGGCGGCCTCCCCCCCTCCCCGAGGTAGGGGGGGATATTTTTATGCCACAAATACCATAAATGATTTCAGGTATTTGATGGCCGGGTTAATAACGTTCATCAAGGAGGATAGTCTATGGGCCTCTCATTATTTAGCAAAGGGAAATCAGAGGCTGTTTTCTTCCTTGCACTGATACTGATATCTTTCCTGAGCCCCGGGATCGCCCTCCCAGAGTGTTCCGGTGGTATCAGACAGTATATGGAGATGAGTATTGAAGAGCTGATGCAGATAGATGTAGAGAGTGTCTATACAGCATCAAGGTATACACAGAATGTTTTAGAAGCTCCGTCTTCAGTAACAGTGGTTACTGCTGAAGAAATAAAGAGATACGGATACAGAAATCTCGCCGAGGTATTACAATCAGTGAGAGGGATGTATATTTCCTATGACAGAAACTACCATTATCTCGGGATCCGGGGCTTTTCAAGACCCGGTGACTATAATTCGAGGGTGCTCCTGATGATCGACGGTCACAGGATAAATGACGGTGTCTTCAATACCTCTCCCATTGGTACGGAATTCCCTGTAAATATTGACTTGCCAAAAAAGATAGAGATTATCAGGGGACCATCCTCGTCGCTTTATGGCACTAATGCCTTCTTCGGTGTCATTAACGTGATCACATCCGAGGGGGCAGAAAAAGAAGGACTTCAGGCATCAGGAGAGATAGGCAGCAATGAATATAATCAGGAGAGACTTTCCTACGGTGGGAGTTATGGTGGAAATCTTGCGCTCCTCTTTTCGGGTTCCTACTACTCAAGCGACGGGAGGGACAAACTCTATTTCAGTGAGTTTGACAGCGTTATCACAAATGATGGCTATGCCGATGATATTGATCACGACTGGGCGAAAAGGCTCTTTTTCAAGGTCAGATACGGTGAGCTGGATCTCCATGCCATCTATTCGTACAGAAAAAAGAATGTCCCTACCGCAACATTCGAGACTGTGTTCAATGATCCTCGATACAATACAGTTGATGAATATTATCTCTTTGGATTGAAATACAGGCACAGGTTTGCACCCGGAACGGACCTTTCCTTCCGTATCAACTTCAATATTTACAATAACTATGCAGACTATCCTTACGACTATTCAGAGAAGGGAGATCTTTCCGAGATAGTTATCAACCGTGATGTTGCGGAATCTGAATGGATTGGTGCAGAGGTAGATCTGACGAGAGAGATAAGCGAAACAAATAAACTTTCCCTGGGAGGAGAGTTCAGGGATGATATGCGCCAATATCAGAAGAACTATGATATCAAGACGTACTTTGATGACTCAAGGGATGAGTCATCGTGGGCTTTTTACATCCAGGATGAGATGCTTCTGGGAAGTAATGTCCTCATCAATGCAGGAGTCCGGTATGACGATTACGGTAAGGGGCATGATACCATCAATCCGCGTATTGCCTTGATATGGTCTCCCTCCAGGGGGACAAGCCTGAAACTTGTTTACGGAACAGCCTTCAGAAAACCAAATGTATATGAAATGTACTATGCCGATGAAGAGATGACACAGAAGGGCAATCCTGATCTTCAGGCGGAAAAAATAGGCACATATGAAATGGTTTTTGAACAGAAACTGAACGATAAACTCAGAGGTCATATTTCCCTGTACCACTACAGGGTTAAAAATCTAATACTCCTTGAAACAGACCCTTCTGATGGTCTTCTTGTCTACAGAAATGGTGGTGAGGCAAAGGCGAAAGGTCTTGAACTTGAGCTGGACTACCGGAACGACCAGGGTGTTTCCGGTAGGATTTTCTACACATACCAGGATGCCACCGATGTTCAGACCGGGGAGAGACTGACAAACTCACCGCTTCATGTTGGGGGCCTGTTGCTTTCATATCCTCTTGTCAAGAGGAGGCTGTTCCTGAGTACTGAGTTAAGATATGCTGCAAGGAGAAAGACCCTTTCCGGCAACTGGACTGGAGATAGTACGCTTGTTAACATGACAGTCTACGGGAAGAGGCTCGTGAAGAATCTGGATCTCTCATTCAGTGTTTATAACGTGCTGAACCAGAAGTACTCACATCCTGCTTCATCCGAACACATTCAGGACAGCATAGGACAGGACGGTAGGAGTTTCCGTCTGAAAATCACTTATACTTTCTGATCGGCAGGACGAAGAACTGAAGTGAATATATACATATCGGAACATGTGGAATGCAGGAAAAGAGGGGGCTGTAATGGCCCGGCTATGAGAGACTTTTCCCCGGTTATCATGGCCGTTCTGTTTCTGTTCGCTGTCTTTCTCTCTTCTGTTCATGCTCAGGATAAAGGCGATGTGCCAAAGGAGTATATCGTGAAGGCGGCCATGATATACAAGATGCTTGGGTTCATAACATGGCCTGATGCTGAAGGGACGAACAAGAATCCGATAAAAATATGTGTATATGGTAAAAACCCCTTTGGCAGGTATATATACGCCCTTGAGGCAGAACGATTCGATTCAAGGGGGATAGACGTGAGAACGGGCTCACTTCTTGAGGACCTTTCAGACTGTCATGTTCTTTTCATTAGTTCAAGCGTGAAGGACCGGCTGGGGGATCTGCTTCTAAAGATAGAGGGCAGGCCTGTTCTCACAATAAGTGACATAAAGGGTTTTTCCCTCTCCGGAGGAATGATTGAATTCATAAAGACCGATCGTAGAATTGCCTTCATAATCAATTACGGGAAAGTCCTTGATGCAGGTATAAGGATAAGTTCAAGGTTGCTTAAAATCTCAATAAAAGTCTATGACAAGGATGGAAAGGTGATATGGTCCCAGAATGGGAAAGGGAAACAGTCGAATTAGATGTATCCGGAACAGAGCAAGGATTTTCAGGTTGATTCATGGAGATATTAAAACAATGGCTGAATGATCTCAGGTTCAGGACGAAAATAGTCCTGATTGTGATGGTAACAAGCATTTCGGTGCTGGCTGTGACCATCCCACTTTTCGTGGCCAATGACATAATCGGTGTAAGAAATCAGGTTTCAAATGCCCTTACTTCAGTCGCCGAGATCATTTCCGAAAACTCAAAGGCTGCTCTCCTTTTTGAGGACAAAGATGAAGCGGAAGCAATTCTCCGCTCTCTGAAGGGGGAGCCCCATATAATTGCTGCTTACCTCTATGACAGAAATGGTGTCCTTTTTGCCAGCTTTAAGAAGGATCGTACTGGAGCGGAGACTCCATTCAAGAAATACTGGAGCAGGAGAGAGCAACTTCCAAGTTCATGGAAAGACAGTGTGATTTCTGAATATTCGAACCTGAGAGAGGGAGTAAATATGGAGGGCGACCATATAGATGTTTTCAAGAGGATATACCTTGACGCAACGCCCATCGGTGCCCTGTATATTGCATATTCCAGGGAGGCATTCACTGAGAAGATAAAAAGGGGGCTCATGATAGGGGGCATGATCTTCCTTGCCTCTGCTGCAATGGCCTTTCTGATCTCAAGCCGCTTGCATACAGTGATAACAAAACCTGTAGAGAAACTGACTGATACTATGAGATACATATCAGAGAAAAAGGATTTCAAAGAGAGAGTAGAGGCGGACCGGAGAGATGAGCTGGGGCTTCTGATAAGCAATTTCAATGATATGCTTGACCAGCTGAAGGCGAGGGACGATGAACTTACCCGTTACAAGGAACACCTTGAAGAACTTGTAGAGGAGAAGACTGCAGAACTTAGGGAGGCCACCAGAAGGGCGGAAGCGGCAAGCAGCGCAAAGAGCGCCTTTCTGGCGAGCATGAGTCATGAACTGCGGACCCCCCTTAACGCGATAATCGGTTTCTCAGAAGTCATGCTTGACAGGCACTTCGGTGAAATAAACAGCAGACAGGAGGAATACCTCAACGATATCCTGAACAGTGCCCGTCATCTGCTTTCCCTCTTAAATGACATCTTGGATATCTCAAAGATAGAGGCTGGCAAGATGACCCTTAACTACACCTGCGCTGATCCTCTGATGTTGATTGACCGAACCATGACCATGGTGAAGGAGAGGGCCCACAGGAAGAACATCTCTGTATCAGTACGGAAAGGTGAAGTCCCGGATTCCATCAAGCTGGATGACAGAAAGATAATGCAGGTACTTTTCAATCTGTTGACTAATGCTACCAAGTTTACCCCTCCAGGGGGGGGAATCGGGATTTCCATTGATACCGTAAAGAGGGACGATATTGATGAGATAATTACCGAAGACTTCAGGGAGGACCTGGAGAGGCTCCAATCAAAGGGAATGGAGCATTACCTGATGATCTCTGTGTCAGACAACGGTCCCGGAGTAAGCAGGGATGCATTCAAAAGGATATTCGAGCCCTTTCAGCAGGAAGATCCATCAGTGGCGAGAAGGTATGGTGGTACCGGCCTGGGGCTCTCACTGAGCAAGGAGATCGTTGAACTTCACAACGGTTTGATATGGGTTGAAAGCCGGAAAGGGGAGGGCAGTGTGTTCAGATTAGTCATCCCTCTTGGGTGACCTTAGTCTGTATGAGACCTTCAGGAGCCTTCCACCCAATGGTTCATGAGGATGAAGGGCTCCATGGGGGCATACTTCCATACAACAGTAGCATCGTATGCATTTATCATAATCAAATTCAATCGCTACCTTTCCCTTATTGATGGCTCCGGCTGGACAGTGATTCCAGCATTCACCGCAGATTAGGCACTTTCCCTTCAGGACAGGTCTCTCCGTGAGGTGCCTTCTCATGAATCCGTGCATGAAGGCAGGGCCGAATACGACGGGGCCGAGGCTGGGAATAGAAAGATTCGCTATCCTGGGAAGGCTGCCCACAATATCAACCTCCCCGTCTTCGGCATGGTGCTTCATTGCTATCCTGTTTGTCAGGAGATCATCAGGGCTGAGGCCTGCCATCATGCAGACCACGATATCCACTGCAAGGGGTAGGTTTCCAGCAGCGAGGATACCAAACCTCCGCGGGGTGCCGGACTTGCCGGGTCCGTCCCCTTCCATGCCGACAATCCCGTCAAGAATGGTTACACTGGGCGAGAGTCTCCTTGAGATAAGATACAGGAGTTCTGCAAAGCGGACCCTGTTGACCCCCGTTCTCAGATGCCACTGGGGTTTTCTCATACCTACAATACAGCCGAACAGATTCTTAACCCCCAGCGTCAGAAGCATCTGTGAATGGGTC
The DNA here is from genome assembly GCA_964542175.1 of uncultured Thermodesulfovibrio sp. Lineage (GTDB taxonomy): Bacteria > Nitrospirota > Thermodesulfovibrionia > Thermodesulfovibrionales > JdFR-85 > WFTX01. The sequence continues at coordinate 5,475 of CAZITN010000001.1, forward strand.
TTGAGCTTGGGAAGGTTAACGAGGTGGTCACATTCCAACGCTTCCCTTGCCAGCTCAATCTCTCCAAAGGGAGGGCCTATGTCCGTTTTCACCGAATCCCTGAAGGGTCTGATCTCAACGCTTGTTCCCTTGAATAAATCCGGCAACCCGAGGGAGGAAATGATCTTCCGGAAAGAACCCACTGCGGGACTGTCTGATATCCTCACCCTGGCTCCCTTGTCGTAGTAGTAAAAAGCAGCATGCCTGATTATTTCCGGATGGGTGCAGACAGCCTGTTCAGGTCTTGAAGGAGCCAGAAGGTTGGGTTTAATAACGACTATGTCTCCCCTCTTGACATTCTTTCCACCTAAGCGGTCGAGCAGTTCATATACGCATTCCCTTAAAAGGGGATTTTCATATTCATCGATCTGTTTTATGATCGCCTTTTTATGATTGTTCATGAAATCGGAGATTGGTGTATTAGTATATTGGTGTATTGGTTATTAGTCCTTCCCCTGCACGCTATGCGCTACCCGCTAAACGCTTAACCTCAGCCTTAGCCTGTTTTTCTCTCCCAATCCGCTCCACGCTACACGCTTTTTCTTGACTCAGCCTCGACCTGCCTTCCCCCCTGCCTGACCTCATGTTTTTGCAAGATTTGTCAATAATGGGCCTTCCCGGGATGTACTTCCCTGATGAGTGTGAGGTCAAAGACCTCATCTTCGGTGAATTCCCGGCCAATATATCCCAGTTCTAACATCCTCTTTGTGAGGGCCATGGTGCAGGATATATATTCATCCGTGATGGAAGCACAGTACCTGGCCGATATACCGAGAGTGTTGAGCACAAAGTCCCTTTCCACAAACCCCATGGTCCTGGCGATCTCTTCTGCTATCTCTTCAGGGGAGTTCCTCAGAAGATTGGTTCCAAACTCGTGGAGGATGAGAAACTTCTTCAGAACATCAGGGGCTTTATCGAGGAGGTCCTTCATTACCAGAATTCCGTAACTGGGGTTGTTTGGCCAGAGCCTGGAAGGTGGCCAGATGATTTTGCCCTCGCCGAAGCCTACGATCGCCTGGGCAAGGGCCGGTGTTCCTATGGCTGCATCAATAGTGCCTTTGAGATAGGCCTCAAGTGCTTCATCGGCCCACCTGAAATTGACGACTTCAGTCTTCAGGTTACACCTCTGAAGCATGTCGGAAAGAATGAGATCATGTATTGATCCCCTCCCGGGCACGCCAATGGACCTGAATCCGGATAGCACCCTGCAGATATCGTCAGTCTCCTCGAAGGAGAGGCTCTGCCGGGAGGAGGCAAGGACGGTCCCTTCAATGTGCCCGCCTCCGATACAGACAAGGGGGATTCCCCGATCCATGCCTATAATCGCCGGGGGCAATCCTATATAGGCGAGGTCGATCTCGTCCCTGGAAAAGGCTTCCACTATCGCCGGTCCTGTACCGAATAGTTTCCATTCCGTCTGGAATGAAAGGCCTTTCAAAAGGGAAGGTCTGCTCAGAAATACCATGGATGTGTGATAGAGCGTGGAGAGATGTCCTATACGGATGAGCATGGTTATATTTTAACGTAATACGGGCTTTCTTATAAAGCCGGCTGGCTCTGTTTCAAAATGAGCCTTCCAAGGTATGATAAAATATATATATGGACTACCTTACTGACAGGGCAGCAAACCTTTCCCTTCTCTGGCATACACTTGATGCGCTTCATCATCCTGCATTCAAAACTGACCGTGCAGGAAGGATCCTGGAATTCAACAATGCCGTCCACGACAGGCTTTTCTATCATAAGGAAGAGCTCTTCGATGTTGATATAATCCGTATTCTGAAGTTCCCCCTCAAGACACTCTCCTTCGATTCCCTCGAGGATGTCCATGTAGTGGAGGGAAAATGTATAAGGAAGGATGGAGAGAAATTCCACGCAAAAGTAACGGTTGTGCCTCATGATGAGTGGCTGCTGTTTATTGTTGAGGACATAAGCAATGTACTCAAGATCGCCGAAAGGGCTACGCTCAGAAGAAGGGAGATAAGCACCTATAACGCCCTTTCTGAACTCCTCAGCCAGGGTGAAGATCTGAAGGATATCCTTGACGGAGTTGTAGGGCTGCTCGTCAAGATTATGGTCATAGACGGGGCATGGATCTACCTTCACGATCAGGATTCCGAGAGGCTGAGTCTATGCTGCAAAGAGGACTCATCCGATGGATACTTAAGCAGGAGCAGGATGGAGCCTTATGAGGGATTCCTTAAGAGGGTGGTATCTTCCGGAAGGGCTCTCCTTGTCAGAAATGCCGATGAGGACCCCCGGATCGGGAATGAGATAAACGGCGGTCTCTTCTTCAAGAGCGTTGCAGGCGTGCCTCTTTCCGTAAGACCCATTGAAGGGACCGGGCAGAGCACTATAGGTGTACTATGTGTGGGCAGCAGCCATAAAAACCGATTCTCATCACTTGACGTCCAGTTCCTGAACACCATAGCCAACCACCTTGGTGTAGCTATCGAAAATCTCCGCCTCATAGAAGACCTTAAAAAGAGGATGAACCAGATAAGTCTTATAAACGAGATTGCCTCTATCATAAACTCCAGTCTCTCCATAGGACATATCTTCAGAATCATAGTATCGGAGATCCGAAAAGTCATCGGCTTTGACAGGGCAAGCATAAACATACTCGATGAAAGAAACAGGAGGCTCAGAATATTTGCTGTAGATACAAGGCTTCCAACCGAGCTTGTTAAGGGAAGGTATGCCCCGGTTGAAGGAACAAGTTCCGGCTGGGTGGCTCTGAACCAGAAGCCCTGGATCAACCATGACCTCCAGAAGGATATTCCCTTCCAGTACGACCGGGTTCTCCTGAAAGAGGGAATAAGGTCCACGGTGAGTATACCCCTTTTCAAGGACAGGCCTCTCGGTACGCTCAACTTCGACAGTCTCATTCCCGGTAGATACACTGAGAAGGACTATGATATTCTTCTGCCCATAGGCAAGCACCTCTCGGTGGCAGTTGAGAATGCATTGCTCTTTGATGAGATTTCCCGTGAGAAGAGACAGTGGGAGAAGACCTTTGATGCAGTAACTGATATGGTCTGGATCGAAGACCTTGGAGGGCGCGTCCTCCGTGTGAACAGGACCGTGATTGAGAGGGCCGGGAAGCCTGAGCTTGCAATAATCAAGAAGCCTTCATCGGAGCTGATGAACATGCTTAAGATCAGATCGCCTTCCTTCCGGTCACTGGAAATGCTCAGGGGCAAGAGCAGGCTCTACCATGAACTCCGGGGCCATGACGGCGGGGTGTATCACTTCTGGTCATATCCTCTTGTGGATAGTGACGGCCGGACCTATGGTGTAGTGAACTACCTGAGGGATGTTACAGAGCAGAAGAGACTGGAACAGCAACTTTTAAGAGCTGACAGGCTTGCCTCCCTTGGTACACTTGTGGCGGGCATTGCCCACGAGATCAACAACCCACTGGGGATTATAGCCGGTTATTCAGAGGCCCTCCTTGAGAGGGCGGGGGCACCTGAACTCTGTACAAACCCGGATTTTGAGGACTTTCCCGAATATCTTGAAACGATTAACAGGGAGATCTTCCGCTGCAAGGACATCCTTAAGAGCCTGCTCGAGTTCGCAAGGCCATCGAGTTCCACGATGAGGGTTATTGACATCAATGAACTTATCAAAGAGGTTGTGCTACTTGTGAACTACAGGGCCAAGCGATCGAACCACCAGCTTATCCTTGAACTGGGTGATGACCTCCCTGATGTCTATGCAGACCCAGGTGCAATGCGGCAGGTATTCATGAATATCATAATGAACTCCTTTTATTTCATGGACAGAAACGGCAGAATAGCAATAAGAACAGAAGCGCTTGAAGGAGATGCAGACAATCCGATGATCGAGGTAAGCATCGCTGACAATGGGAAGGGTATCTCGAAGGATGTAATAGAAAGGATATTTGATCCCTTTTTTACAACCAAACCTGTTGGAGAAGGAACGGGCCTCGGGCTTGCAATCTGCCACAGGATAGTCACCGAACACAACGGATTTCTTGAGGTGGAGAGTGAGATCGGCAAGGGCACGACTTTCATAATCAGACTACCTGCACGGAGGAATTGATGCCAGTAAGAATTCTTGTAGTTGATGACGAAGAGCCGGTCAGGCGGCTTCTGAAGAAGGAACTGACCAGAAAGGGTTTTGAGACAGAGACCTCAGATTCAGGCGAGGACGCACTGAACAAGCTGAAGAAGCAGAACTACGACGTGATACTCCTTGATATAGTAATGCCAGGGATGGATGGTCTTGATCTCTTGAAGAAACTCAAGGGAGACCCTGCATCACCCAAGATAATTGTGCTTACTGGAAGGGCGACCGTTGATACTGCTGTTGAGGCGATGAAGAACGGCGCCTACGACTATCTCACCAAGCCTTACAAACTGGAAGAGTTGAAGATAATAATCGACAGGGCCTGTGAACAGCGTCGTATCGAGATAGAACACCAGGTGTTGATGCAGGAACTTGAACGAAAGGAGCAGCCAGACACCCTTATTGGAAGCGGATCTCATCACAGTCAGTTGATGGCACTTATAGATAAGATCGCTCCCACTGATTCCACGGTCCTGATCCAGGGCGAAAGTGGAACCGGAAAGGAACTGGTGGCAAACTTTATCTGGAAGAGGAGCAGGAGGACCGACAGGCCGCTCATCGCCCTAAACTGCTCCACCCTTTCGGAAAACCTGATGGAGAGTGAGCTCTTCGGGCATGAGAAGGGAGCATTCACAAACGCCTACAAGGTGAAGAGGGGTCTTGTTGAAGCAGCCGACAGGGGTACGCTCTTCCTTGATGAGATAGGTGAGATCCCGATAGGACTCCAGGCAAAGCTGCTGAGATTCCTTGATTCCGGAGAATTCAGGAGGGTGGGTGGGAACAAGAACCTCAATGCCGATGTGAGGGTGATTGCGGCCACGAACAGAAACCTGAAGGATGCAATCAAGGAGAGGCAGTTCCGTGAGGACCTTTTCTACAGGCTGAATGTCATAAACATCGTCCTTGCCCCTCTCAGGGAGAGAAGGGAGGACATCCTTCCCCTGGCGGAATACTTCCTCCAGAAGTTCAGTAGCAAGTTCAGTAAAAATGTTAAGGGGTTCAGTGAGGCTGTCCTCTCAATGCTCAGAGCATACGACTGGCCGGGAAATGTGAGAGAACTTGAAAATGTAGTGGAGAGGGCTGTAATACTCTCTGATGATGCGTTGATCGAGACTGACGATATAGCCATACCTGGATCAGAAAGGCATGAGACTGAAGGGAAGCTCACGGGTCTCTCTCTGGAAGATATGGAGAAGGAGCACATCCGGAAGGTCCTTGAGGAAACAGGAGGGAACCAGACAAAGGCAAGCAAGATCCTCGGGATAGACAGAAAGACACTCTACCTGAAAATCAGGAAATACGGTCTTCAAGGCCCTTTCTGAGAAGGGTTATCCACTCATCCATTCCATCGCCGCTCTTTGCAGAGAGCTTAATGACCTGAAGCCGGGGGTTTATAGTCAGTGCATCACTGACCGCTTTTTCCATGTCAAACTCGAGTACTCCTGCAAGGTCGGTTTTGGTTATCAGCAGAAGATCGGACTTGAGAAAGACGAGGGGGTACTTTGCGGGTTTGTCGTCACCTTCGGTAACCGAGAGGAGCACCACATTCATGTGAGTCCCTATATCATAGGCAGCCGGACAGACGAGATTGCCCACATTCTCGACAAAGAGCAGATCAATTTCCTCAAGGGGCATCCTGTGCATTGCAGAATGTACCATTACCGCATCGAGGTGACAGGTCTGGCCGGTGGTGATCTGCTGGACAGCCACGCCCTTCTGCCTGATGCGTTCAGCATCCCTGTCGGTCTCCAGGTCTCCCTCGATCACACCGATTGTGCAAATCCCGTCGAGCAACTCTATGGTCTTTTCAAGAAGGGTTGTCTTTCCTGCACCGGGGGAACTCATCAGATTTATGCCCAAGATACCGTGGTTTTCCAGGTTTGCCCTGTTGTGGGCAGCCTCTGCATCATTCTTCTCAAGAATCCTTTTCTGAACCTCCAGAACCTTTGTGTTCGTGGTAAGTGAACATCCACAATCCTGACACATGGAAAACCTCCGTATATTGGTAATTGTTAAGCCTAGACCTCAGCCTATTGTCTTTTTCTCTTATCCGCTACCTGCTACACGCTGTATCCTTAACCTCTAAGGCTTTCCATCCAGACTGTCTATCATGCCGCCATAGACCGCCTGGCCTATGGATATGCCTCCGTCATTCGATGGGATATTCCGGTGAGTGAATACCCTGAATCCCTTCTTGCCGAGTTCCGCTACAGTCCTTTCTGTGAGGGGATCATTCTGAAAGACCCCTCCGGAAAGACATACCAAATCATTACCACATCGCCCGGCAATATCTGCAGCGATGACGGCAAGGGTGTTAATGAACCGGGAAGGTATCCTCTTCCTGTCAACCTCATCTATGATACCATGAAAGAGAGGCCTCCAGTCGATAATCCTTCCTGTCACTGAATAGTCATAGTAGTCTCTGACTGAAGGGTCGTACCTGTCTTCAAGCATCATGGCTGCCTGGGCTTCATAATCGCAGACCTGGAGGAGACCGATGATTGAGGATACTGCATCAAAGAGCCTTCCTGCTGAAGAACTGGGTGGCGAGTTGATCCTGTCCCTGTATGCCCGGTACAGTATTGCAAGCTCCGTATCATTGAACTCAGAAGTGATGTGATTCATCGACTCCGGTATGTTTTCTCCGAAGAGGTCGAATAATATGGAGAGGGCCACCCTCCTTGGTTCCCTGACCGCCCTTTCTCCACCAATCAAAATGAGATGTCTGAAATGAAAAATCCTCTCAAAGCCGTCCAGCCGTGAGTTCAGAAATTCACCTCCCCAGAGTGTTCCGTCCTCTCCGTAGCCCGTTCCATCCCAGGCGATGCCTGTGACACTCTCGCTCAGACCATGTTCAGCCATGCAGGAGAGGATATGGGCGTGGTGATGCTGTAGCCCAATGGTTTTATGAGGGAAGTTCTTCAAAGCCCATTTTCTTGTAGAGTATCCTGGATGGAGGTCGTAAACCACTACATCCGGCTCAAAGGAGTAGAGACTGCAGAGGTCATTCACGATCGCCTCGAGGTTTTCCATGCTTTCAGGAGTATCCATGTCACCGATATGCTGACTGGGTATAATCCTGTCATCCATTCCGATAGACACGGTGTTCTTCTCATGGGCACCCAGGGCGAGGACCTTCCTTTTAAGCCTGAAGGGAAGCCTGACAGGCAGTGGGACATATCCCCTCGATCGCCTGATTATCTGTGGCAGAGCGGCCACAACCTTTACAACAGAATCGTCGCATCTCCTCCTGATAGGTCTGTCGTGCATTATGAAGGCATCGGCGAGACCTCCCAGCCTTTCAAGGGCTTCGTCATTGTCCTTGACAATTGGTTCGTCCGAGAGGTTTCCGCTTGTAGCAACGAGAGGGAAGGATGTTTCAGAGAGCAGGAGCAGATGAAGGGGAGAGTAGGGAAGGAAAGCTCCTACTCTTTCAAGCCCAGGAGCCGAAGACTCCAGGAGAGGCCCCTTCCTTTTAACCAGTACTATGGGACGGGCAGGGGAGAGGAGTATGGACTCCTCAAGCACGGTCGGGAGTGTATATTCTGCAAGTTCGGAAATACCCCTGAACATCACTGCAAAGGGCTTCAGGGACCGCCGCTTTCTTCTTCTGAGGGTGTTGACTGCTCCGTCATCAAGGGCGTTACATATCAGATGAAACCCTCCTATCCCCTTCAGAGCGATTATCCCGCCTCTTGAAAGAAGCGATACTGCCTCCTTTATGGCATGCTTGCCTCTGCCGAGGATCTCCCCGTCACTATCAGTCAGGAATGCCTCAGGACCGCAGAGGGGACAGGCATTGGGCTGGGCATGAAACCTCCGGTCGTCAGGGTTGGTGTACTCCCTTTTGCATTCAGGACACATAATAAAGTCTTTCATGGTTGTATTGGGACGGTCATAGGGTAACCGCTCAATTATCGTGAACCGGGGACCGCAGTTAGTACAGTTTATGAAAGGATAGCGATGGCGCCTGTCCGAGTGATCAAGAAGTTCCCTCTCGCAATCAGCGCATGTAGAGATATCCGGAAGTATCAGGACCTCCGGAGTGCCGGACCTGTCGCTTTCCCTGATGCTGAACTTATCATAGCCTGCCGGCACGAGAAACTCCGTTTCTTCATAGAAAATATGGGCAAGGGGAGGCTTTTCAGTGTGGAGCCTTTTCAGGAAGAGATCTATCTTTCCCCTGACTCCCTCAACCTCGATAGTGACCCCTGAGGTGTCATTCAGGACAAAGCCGGAAAGACCGAGGTCTTTTGCAGTTCTGTAGACAAAGGGCCTGAATCCGACGCCCTGAACGGTTCCGTTAAGGACTATCCTGAGTCTCTGCATCGGAAGATTCCATCTCTATACGTTCGAGTATAAGATCCTTACCATTCAATAACCTGACATCGGTGGAGCCACAGGATGGACATCTGAAGAGGGGGTTGGCATTTTCTGAGATTTCTGAGCAGGAGTTACACTTCACTTCAAGGGGTTCCATTATTATCTCAAGGGTCGCCCGTGAGCAGACAGTATGTTCCCTGAAGGTCTCAAAGGCGGTCTGTAGAAGGTGGGGCACGATTCCGGATATTGCACCGGCCCTGATTACCACCCTTGTTACCGAAGATGCACCACTCTGCCGGACGTAGTCCTCGACTGTATCAAGTATGCTCTGGACTATGGAAAACTCATGCATTGTTTTTGACCTCAACATTGCATGAACACAAGGTTCGGCAGGGGATCAATATATACAACAGGAAGATCAACATATCCTCGGAAGAAGTTCCCCTGAAGGGGGTTCCAGTATCCTCCTGGTCCCGTAGGAACTCCTGAGCAGGACCCTTGCCCTCTCACCGGAGATTACCCTTCCTGCAACCCTGGCGTCCTTTCCGAGAGCGTCACTCTGCAGGATTTCAATAAATGCATCCGCGTCATCTTCAGGAAGGGCTGCAATGAACCTTCCCTCTGAGGCAAGCTGTAATGGGTCCATGCCGAGGAGTTCACAGATGCCCTTCACTGCATTCTTGAGAGGGATGAACTCCTCATCCATCTCTATCTCAACACCAGAGGCCGCGGCCCACTCATTCAGGACTGCTGCCAGCCCCCCCCTTGTGGGGTCTCGCATGGCGTGAATGTCAGGACTGATTTCAATTACCTTCTGAATCACCGGCCAGAGGGACGCACAGTCGCTCTCAAGATCGAGATCAAACCCCAGTCCTTCCCTTTCAGCAAGAATGCAGGCACCGTGATCTCCCATGGTCCCTGACACGATGATGACATCACCCGGTGAGACTCTGGAGGAGGAGAGGCCTTCCCTCTCAATCCTGCCGATACCGGCCGTGTTTATGACAATGCCGTTCATGCTGCCCCTCGGCATGATCTTTGTGTCACCAGTCACCACGGCAACACCTGTCTTGGCCGCCTCCTCACTCATGCTCTGGACGATGATACTGAGGTCTTTAAGGGAGAACCCCTCCTCTATGACAAATCCTGCCGAGAGATAGAGGGGCCTTGCCCCTGTAACGGAGAGGTCGTTTACAGTCCCGGCAACAGAGAGTTTTCCGATGTTTCCACCCCTGAAGAAGGAGGGGGATACAGTAAAGGAATCGGTGGTGAAGGCGACTTTGCCATCAATGCGGGGGAGGACAGCCGAGTCTTCCAGGGAGTCAAGGACAGGGTTTGAAAGATATCGCCTGAAGATGCCCTCTATCAGCTCCCTGCTCTCTTCGCCGCCTCCGCCATGGGCAAGAAGGATGGTTCCCTTCATTCTTCTCCGTTTCCTATCCTTTTCAGGAGCCAGGCCATGTTCCTGCCAAGGTTTACCATTGTCTGCATCCCCTCTGAATCGTTTGCAACCTCACCAGGTTGCCTGCCTATACCAAGGTTCCAGTAACTTGAGCCCGGGACGATCATCTGGCCGATCAGAAAGAAGCAGTTCATTGAATTGAATACATGAACCGATCCGGCCCTCCGGACGGCCACCACTCCGGCACCCACCTTCCTCCTGAACATGTCACTGTTGGCACGGGCTACCATTCCGGCCCTCTCGATCAAAGCCTTCATGTTTGCAGTGAGGTCGGCGAAATAGGTGGGAGAGCCAAGGAGGATACCATGAGCTTCAAGCATCTTCTCAATAAAGGAGTTCATCTCGTCATTCTCCACAGCGCATCTCCTGTTCTTTCTTTCAAAACATTTGAAACAGGCAATACACCCGGCGAGGTTCTTGCCGGAGAGGCTTATTAGTTCCGTCTCTATCCCCTCCTTCCTGATCTCAGCAAGTACAGTTTCAAGAAGAATTTTTGTGTTTCCTTCCCTCCGGGCACTTCCGTTGAAGGCGACGACTTTCATTTGATCCTCCCTATGGGTTTGGTTCATGAGCTTTGAAATTTGAGCTATTTTAACATATGGGATGAAAGGCTGTCCTGACTTATGATATAGTAATAATAAGGGCTTCACTATGGAACAACTGAATCACATAGCCGGTGTTATTGCCCTCACAATGGGTGTGGCATGGGCAAGCGGAATAAACCTCTATGCTGCAATAGCTGTGCTCGGGATCCTCGGGTCCACCGGCAACATGACCCTCCCGCCTGACCTCCAGATCCTTGCCAATCCCCTTATCATCGGTGCTGCAATAGTGATGTATGTGGTGGAATTCTTTGCTGACAAGGTGCCCGGGGTTGATACAGGCTGGGATACGCTCCATACCTTTATCCGGATACCTGCCGGTGCCCTTCTTGCTGCAGGAGCGGTTGGAGAGGTAAACGCTGCTGTCGGTCTTGCTGCGGCCATACTCGGCGGGAGTGTGGCCGCCGGAACCCATGCGGCAAAGGCCGGTACACGGATGCTCATAAATACCTCTCCTGAACCGGTCACAAACTGGATTGCCTCTGTTGCAGAGGATATAGCAGTGATAGGTGGTGTCTGGACAGCCGTCAAGCATCCCTGGATTTTCATTCTTTTCTTTATATTATTCTTATTGCTGATGATCTGGTTGATGCCGAAGATCTGGAAGGGGATAAAGCTCATCTTTCGGAAGATAGGGAGCCTTGTGGGTTTTCATAGGGAGGAGGAAGAGGTCACTGAAGCCCAGGCCGGCATTGGAGAGGGGGAGGGTGATTTACAGAAGAGGCTGAGTGCGCTGAAGAAGATGTATGACGAAAGGCTGATCAGTGAGGAAGAATATGAAACAAAGAGAAAGGAACTGCTTGGCCTGCTTTAACCTTAACGTTGCAAAAACCTGAGGTTTGGCAGGGGGCATACCCTCACGGATCTTCCAACGCAAGAGGATTTATCAATATTTCCGCTTGTTTCTGTGAGACATTGACGAGCAGTTCACTCAAAGAGGGATTCAGGAAAGGATGACTCAGAGGCAGTGGAAGGCGCGGTACTGTCTTGCCGGAAGGCTCCGTGAGTGCATGCCCCCTGCCTCCGGGATAAAATTTATGCAGTAAGGTTAACAAGACCTGAGAAGGAGGAATGCAATGAAGATCGAGATGGAAGGAAGCCTTATCAGGATGATTCCTGAGAGCGATGCGGAGAAGGAGCAATTGAACCAGCTCTGGACGATTATCATCGACTGCGTGAACCAGAACAAGAAACTCGTCCCTGTGGGTGAGTACATTCCCGGGATGAAGGAGGTTGCCACCTTCAATATTGAGTAGCGCAGGGATGCTTTCTGAAAAAACAGCCGAAATCAATGATTGACAGTTTGAAGGGGCTAATCACTGATCGTATATACACCTGAATCGTCAAACCCCACACTGGCAAGAAGGCACTTGACTCTATATCCGGCTTTGAGAAGGATGTAATAGCCTATTTTTGCGCGTATGCCGCTTATGCAGTGGGTGATAATCTCCTTTTTCCTGTCAATCTCATCGAGCCTGAAAGGAAGCTGGTCCAGGGGAAAATTCACTGCCCCTGGAAAGTGCCCTTTCTCATACTCATCCTGGTCACGGACATCTATAATGAGGAGATTCCCCGGGTTGTCACCAAGATATTTCCTGAATCTCTCAAGAGGAACAGTATTACTCGCATAAATCCTCTTGTATTTTATCTCCGTGGAAATATCTCCCTTTTGTATTTCAAATCCATTGCTTGTGTATGCCTTGATCCCTCCTTTGAGTATCATTGTATGTGGGTATCTCCAGAAGGCTATTGTGCTGGCGGCCTGGACTGCACGCAGATCATTATCATCGTTACCGTAAACGACGATGGTGGCCTCCTTGTATGTGGGGAACCTGTAACCTGCATACTCAACTATGCCTGCAGGAATATTTACGGCACCCGGGATAAAACCTCCTTTTGTCTCTTCTCTGTCACGGATGTCCACTATAACCACTGGATCACCCAACTGGATTTTCCTCTTCAATTCAACCGGTGATATTTCAAGAGGGTTTTTGCTCTCTACCCATCCCTTTATGCCTTCCTGATAAAAAAAGATGTTTTTGTCTGAGAACTTGTTGAGAAAGGATGTTTCTTCCTTGCTGTCACATCTTTCAGAACTGCAGTAGAAGATAAAACCTTCACTGGTGCCTTTACCTGAGAACTCCTTGAAATGGACAGCTCCCGGTATATGGCCTTCCATGAACTTCTGTTCAGACCTGATGTCTACGAGGAGGGTCCCCTTATCAAGTTCTTTCTTTAACTCATCATCTGACAATGGGGTTATGTTCTTTCTGTGGAATACAGGTCTTGCTGTTATAAAATCTGCAAGAAAGATGACTTGATCCCTTCTGCCTTCGACAGTAATGAGCATGTCCCTTTCTATTGCTGTCTCATCTGTCAGGTTCAGAAACTTCGTCCCTTCCGAGTATGATACTATCTCCACCCCTTTGTCCGTTTTCAGGGCGAACATTCCGGCCCTTTTTGAATGCACATCTACCACGCCTGTTATTACTTCGGAAAAGGCAACGGCAAAGAGAAGAATGGTGAACAGGAATGTGAAAATAAAAGTTAATGCCTTATGCCTCATTGTTTCTCCTGATAGAAAAAAGATAGTTAGGACCTGAGAGCTTCTCTTATCTCATTATCAGAAAAGCCGACTATTACCTTCTCTCCACCATTGATTACAAGGGTCGGAAATGTCTCTCTCGGGTTGAAACGGCGGACCTCCTGAAGGAGTTTGTCCCTGGATTCCCGGTCAATCGTATCCAGGTCTATTGTCAGTGCTTCAACTCCGAGTTTCTGCAGCAGTTTCTTGGTCTTCTTGCACGCCGGGCAGGTGCTCAGGGCAAAAAGTACGATCTTTTTTTCACTCATATGATAAAGGTTCCTTTCGTGTCAGTGTTTCCGCTACTTGTCTTTTGTTACTTTATATTTTATCCTATCTAACGAGCCTTTTTCCTGCCTCATAAGCCTCACTGAGGGCGGTGGGATGCCCTTTGATGGCACCCTGGGCGTCAATCTCCTTGAAATAAAGGGTCTCGTGCTCAGGGACGTTTATCGTCCTGAAAAAGGCCGTAGCCGTGGCTCCGCCACAGTCGAATCCCACCTGTCTCTTCATGCCGCCGACCATCAGGAGAAGCCCCTTCCTCCCGTAAGGACCGGGCTCTATGGGTTTTTTCAGAAGATACTTTTCACACCAGAAGGACTGGCATCTGTCGATAACCGTCTTTATCTGAGCGGAAAGGCTGAAAAAGAATATGGGAGAGGCGAGTATGACCCTGTCAGCATCACGGATAGCCTTGTAGATATCGTTCATCTCATCATCTATGACACATTTCCCTGTCTCATCACAGCCGCCGCAGTTCAGACAGGGGGAGATATTCATGACTGATGGGCGGAAGAGGATCACCTTGTGACCCCCTTCTGCAACAGCCCTGGTTGACTCGTTCAGGAGCAGTTCCGTATTCCCGGCCACTCTCGGACTTCCAAGTAATGCTACTACCTTCATTGTCACTCCTTGTCATATTAAAGGTGAACTCCCATTCGTGACAGTTCCACCAACATGAAAGAGATCTGCCGCCTTCAGGCGCCTGGCTGAGATATCATTCCAAAGGGAAAGATGATCTAATCAATCCTGCTGAACATCTCCCTCTTTGCACCGCAGACCGGACAGGTTTCAGGTGCCTCACCCTCCACAGTATTGCCGCATACCTGGCAGACGTAGTAGTCAACATCCTCATTACTGCCCAGGTTTTCAAGGGCCTTCCTGTAGAGGTCTGCGTGGATTTTCTCCACCTCATTGGCAAAGTTGAAGCTCCTGAGGGCACCTTCATTACCCTCGGATTTTGCATCCTCGATCATCCGTGGATACATCTTCTGGAACTCATATGATTCGCCGTTGATCGCCTTCTCGAGGTTTTCCCTTGTGCTTTTGATTCCTCCCAGTTCCCTGAGATGGTTATGGGCATGGATGGTCTCTGCCTCTGCGGCTGCCCTGAAGAGTTTTGCCACCTGGGGGTAGCCCTCCTCATCGGCCTTCTTTGCAAAGGCAAGGTACTTCCTGTTTGCCTGTGATTCACCGGCAAAGGCATCCTGAAGATTCTTCTCTGTTTTGGACATGTTACACCTCCTGAAGAAAGATTGTTGTTGATATACAGGTATATTGGCTATTAGGTTGTTCAGCCTATTCTGTTTCCCTACACGCTATACGCTATCCGTTTCAGGCTTTTTTCTTAGCCTCAAACCTTAGCCTTAACCTTAACCTTAACCTCAGTTATTCCTGCCCGATCAGTTCCATGGGCTGGCCGCAACAGACCAGTTCCCCCCCACCGGCCCTTGTTACCACTACTTCATTGCCACAGACATTACACCTGTACTTCTCGCCTTCCTTTTTTACCGGCATCTGATTCACCTCCTTTTTTTGTATTCGGAATTGCCAGAGAACCTGTACCGGTATCTGGCAGTTAAAGAAATTCTTCCTCTGAAAAACGTCAGGTTTGTGACACAGTTACCTGGACTGGCTCGCTTATCCAGGTCCCGTGAAGATTACAATGTTCAATCGCTTCAAGCCTTCCAGACTTTTTAAGTCTTATCCTGAATACCGCCTCGGATGGAGACATTCCACCTATATAATGCTTTTCCTTTGCCACCTTCTGACCGTCTACAAGCAGTTGTATCTTTGTTATCCAGTGCTCAGGCGTAGAGGGATGCTCTTTCATGAAGCCTACCCGGACTTTTATATCAAACCATTCATTTGCCTTTATCCCGGAAGGCACATCTACCTTTGGGACGTGTTTCTGCTCAAGAACGGTAGGGTTTGACCTATTAGTCAGCCTGTTCAGTTTCCCGGACCTTGATTTTCCACGTTCAGAAGCCGGCGTCCCTCCAGCAGTTAATATACCTGCCAATACCAGAGGAATTGTTTTCATAAAATCGCGTCTTTTCATAATTGACCTCTTTTCTTTTTTGGCAAGCCAATGGTTGCCAGATAGACTGCTGTTTCTTCTTTCCCATCCACTCCTATAATATCATTTACCCAATCATCAAAAAAAGCACCAATAGCACAGCAGCCAAGTCCTGCTGACTCTGCTCCCAGGTAAAGGTTCTGGCATATATGCCCTGCATCGAGATAAATATACCTGTAAGACCTCTGTCCGTACTTCCATCGGGACCTTTGAATTACCGCGGTCCAGATAAATGTTACCATGCTTCTGGCGACCATAGACTGACTTAAAGCAGCCATTGCGAGATCATCTGAAAAATTCCCCCTTCGCAAGAGTTCAAGATCAAAGTTGCCTACCCGGAAATGATATATTCCCTGTTGCAGTGACTCAACCGATCTGACCATCAAATAGGTTTCTATTGGATAAAGTGCACCTGCTGAAGGTGCTGTCCTGAAAAGTGTATCTCCGTATCTGCCCGTTACTCCCTGGGTTGACCAGAGCAGGAATCCCATGTCTTCAAGAGACAGGATTGCATCAGGATCATAGGAGCGCCTGGAGCGGCGATTCAGCAGTGCATCCGAAAGGGTGTCTTCATATTTAGCGAGGTCCACCCGGGGCAAGCTGAACACTGACTCAGGGGACCTGTATGTCTTGAACTGCTCAGGCCGGTTCTCCCAGTCAAGGGAGTGTCCTCCCATCCTTTCAGGGTCATATTTGGTCTCTTCCTGGAATCTGTCGCCGATATTGTCAGCCATTGGTCATTCTTGAAAGAGGGGACAGGTGCAGCCTGCTGCACCTGTCCCTGCTGTCTACTGCAATGCCTCGTAAACCTTGCCTACGAGATCAGCCGATGGTTTCAGTGTCTTGTCTCCCTCATCGTTCCACTGGGCAGGGCAACCCTCGTCAGCATGCTTTGAGAGGTGAAGGTTCGCCTTGAACTTTCTCATGAGTTCGTCAATATTCCGGCCCATGTTATAATAATTGACTTCAGAGTTCATAATCGTGCCTTCAGGGCTTATTATGAAGGTGCCCCTCAATGCAAGGCCTGTCTCTTCGTCATATACCCCGAACATGCTGGAAACATTCCCGGTAGGGTCGGCTCCCATGGGATACTTGACCTTCTCGAGAAGTTTCTCCTCCCTCTGCCACGCAAGATGAACGAACTGCGTGTCGGTGCTGACAGTGACCACCTCGGCTCCCATTTTCTTGAAACGGTCATACTGCTCTGCCAGAGCAGCAAATTCCGTTGCTCAGACAAAGGTAAAATCTGCCGGATAGAAGAAGAGTATTGTCCACTTACCGGCCTTTTTTGCCTTCTTCAGAGAGAACTTGCCAAAATCTCCCTTGGTTGGCTCATAGGTGTCCAGTTCAAAGTCCGGAACCTTCTGTCCAACCCTCAGCCCGCAACAGATCTCTTCATAGTTCATGACAGTCTTCCTCCTTTAGAATGTTTTGGCTCATCCTTACGGATGAAATTCACAGGCACAACAGGCGCAGTTCATTCAGTCACCGTAATCTCCTTGCTTGCCTCCCAAGTGCCGTGAAGATTGCACCTTTCAAGCACCCTCAGTGTAGATGTTCTATGCTTACCACCTTTGACAAGAGTAATAGTCACTTCAGGCTGTGCAAATACAGGAGTGAGGTCAATCCTTGCATAAAGGTTCTGGCCGGAGTAAAGTTCGATCCACTGGATATGGTGTCCCTCTTCATTGGGATGGGGAATCTCTCCCACTTTGATCTTGACCTGAAAGGGCTCGCCTGCCTTTACAGTGTCTGGGCACTCAATAACAGGTGTGTGCTTCTGTTCAAGCGCTGTCTTGTTTGCCGGGTCTGCTGCCCTGTTGATTCCACAAAATAAACTCTTCTCTGACATCTTTACACCTCCTTGATTCAGTAGTTATTAAATTTGGCTGTTTAAGATATTCTCCGCTTCACCAGTTTAGCATTTCAACCATTATCCAATCGCCTTTTGCCTGCCGCCTGCTTTTAGATATTCCTGTTGAGTCATTGTTTTCAAGACTACCCAATCCTCTCGAATTCAGCCTTGGACGCATTGCACACAGGGCACTTCCAGTCATCAGGTAATTCATTAAAAGGAGTGCCTTCAGCATCTTCCTTGTAGAGCCATTTACACATTGCACACCGCCAGAGAATCCCATCTTCCCGGTCTCCCTCTTTTTCAACCACCTCCCATCCTTTTTTCTCCCACTCTTCGACCGGAGGAGGGAGATAGCCTGAATATATCTCTTTGTCCCTTGCATCTTCAACCTTCACAACTACTGTTATCCCATCTTTCTTAACAGTGTATCCCCAGTCAAAATTATCCTCTGTATCAGGTGCGGTCAGTTTTGCAGAAAACTCTATAGTATCTCCCTTTCTTTTCACCTTTGACCAGGAATAACAACACTTAGCAACGGATGTGCATCCACACTTTCCCTTTTTCAACTCAAGCCCGTCAATACTGAACCCACCGGGTATCTTCTCTACCTTTACTCCCACATGGTCCTCCAAAATCGGATAAAACAAGTCTTAAAATCCCGGATTAAAGAGGCCAGGATGAACCTGACCTTCTTTCAGTCCTTACCCCATACTAAGCCGGCTCAAAGGCATCTTTGGGGGCATTACAAACAGGGCACGTCCAGTCATCAGGCAACTGGTCAAAGGAAGTCCCTTCCTTCTCTTCATCATAGACATAACCGCAGACCGTGCATCTGTACGACATCAAAACACCTCCTTAATTAAAATTTTCATGATACTCCTTGACAGCCCTGGCAAACTCTCTTCCGAAGTCATAGCACTTTTTCTCATCCTCATCAGAAGGGCGGTACTGGATCTGTATGCCAGGCTCCATCACATCCAGTTTCATATTCTGAAATTCATTGTAAAGCCACTTGACTGCGCCTCCACCCCAGCCGTAACTACCGAAGGCACCGGCTATCCTGTTTGTAGGCCTGAGCCCCCGAAGGTGTGTCATGAATTCAGCCACCGAGGGGAAGACCTCGTTGTTGAGGGTAGGGGAGCCTACGAGGATTCCCCTTGACTTCCAGAACTCCTTGATGGCAACACTCATAGGGGTCGCCCTCAACTTGATCACCTTGCAGTCCACCCCCTCGTCCTTGATCCCCTGCATTATTGGTTGTGTCATTATTTCGGTGCTGTGCCACATTGTATCGTAGATGATCGCCACCCTGAGGCTTGCCTTGCCATCTGCCATTTCAAGATACATCTCAACGGGTCTCATGGGTTCCTTCCGCCAGATTATCCCGTGATCAGGGGCTATCATGTCTATCTCTAGGCCAAGCTCCTGGATCTGCTTTATCTTGCTCTTGATAAGCCTCCCGAAGGGCATCAGTATGTTTGCATAATAGTCAATCACGGAATCTTCAAGTTCTGCATGGGAAGCACATTCGATAAATTCATCATCAAACCGTGCAGTAGTTGCCAGATGTTGGCCAAAGGCATCTTGGGATATGAGCAGCCTGGCCTCTTTCACATAGGTCATCATGCTGTCCGGCCAGTGGAGCATGGGTGTCTCGATAAACTGGAGTGTATACCTGCCGATAGTGAGTTCATCGCCAGTCCTGACCACCTTGATGTTCCACCTTGAAATATCAAAAAACCTCTCCATCCCCTGCTTCCCCCGTGCAGTGGTATAAATGGTTGCCTGGGGCATCAAGTCCATGAAGATACCGAGTGCCCCCATGTGGTCGTTTTCCACATGATTCACTATCAAGTTTTTTATCCTTGAAAAGTCCACGAGGCTTTTCACATTGGCCAGTCCGATCTCCGCAAAGTCGTGTTTTACAGTGTCAACAAGAGTGATCTCATCGTCGAGTATAAGATAGTTGTTATAGGTCGTTCCATGGGGAGTGACATACCCGTGGAAATCCCTTACAGCCCAGTCAATCGCTCCAACCCAGTAGATACCGTCTTTGATTTCAATAGCCTTCATTCAATAACCTCCATGCGAAGAATTCTGAATCCTTATGTTCCGGGGCTAATCTCAGAATGCCGGACAATCCTGGCTTCCGCCCGGCAGCGTAATCCCCACCTCTGACCCTCTTACTGTATTCTCAGCCCTCCACTATGCTCAACTCTTCCCACATGAACCAGTTGCCGGTATCCTCAAGAAAACTGTAGGTGTTGTTCAGCAACTGATAGTGCCTCTCCTCCTCTTTGATGAGCACCTCGAAGAGCCTTTTCTCCTTTTCATCTACAGCCGCCGCAAGAGCCTCCTCGTAAAAATGAAACCCCTTCTTTTCCATCTCAAGGGCGAGCCGTAGAGCCTCTTTCTCATCTGATCTTGCCTCTATACGGCTCATCATCTGGTCCTTCAGATCTGAAAAGACTGTCCTTACATCACCGATACACTGGACATGAGGATCTATCTCAAGACCCTTCAGTATCTCCTCAAGCAGTCTCAGGTGCCGTGCCTCATCCCTTATCAGGCTCTCGAACATCTTCCTGCCCATAGGGTGGGAGGTCCTTGAAGCTGCCTCTTTATAAAATTTCATTGCATCCGTTTCCATCTTCATCGCTGATTCCACTGCCTTTGAGACTGCCATGCTGACCTCCTCTTTGATTTATGCCGGTGTTTGTGAAATCCCGTCAGGCCGGCCTGTTACTGTTCAGTTTATGTATTTTTCATGATTGTAGACAACGTATCCGCAAAGCTTGCATCGAGTCTGATCTTCATCACTCCATATCTCGATTTCCACTCCGCACTGGGGGCATGTAAGCTCCGTCGGAAAGGGCACACTCCTGGCAGAACACGCCGGTTTGTCATTAAACTCTCTGCCCTTCATTTGCCTTCCTCCATCCTTCTGCCCTGAGGCGTTCCATCCTCTCGATGCCCCAGGATTTTATCCTTTCAATATAGCCCATTGGATCAGTCTTTGCCATTCTGACGATCTCTTCCCTCTCAATGGCACTGTCGATATGGTCACCTGGATAGATACCACGCCACGTAGCGAGCCCTTCGTCGAAAAGAATCTCCGGGGTCAGGGGAGTACCGGCAAGACGGGGAGTTTTGAGTGACGCAAACTCAGCTATCTCCATGTCATACTCTATCACCCAGCCGTTATCGGCAATCATGGATGATGAGTCAATGTTAATCTCACCTGAGCAGCCGGGACAGTAGAGCCTGCTGATAACCTCTGGTGGCATGATCTCATCCCTGAAATTGAAACTCGCCCTTCTGGAGCCACAGCTGCAGCCCATTGAATACTCCACACACATTTTATATACCTCCTGGACATTTTCTCAAATAACAAACGATTTGTCAACCTGAAAATTATTTTATCCCTGTTTCTGCATGGTACCGGTAGAGCCACACTCAGGGCACTTCTTAGGTTTGCACCTTCCTTCCTTGGTTGCACCACATTTGTCGCACTTGAATACCGCCATCTCATTCACCTCCTTTCTTGCATTTTTCACATATACCATAGAATTCGATATGGTTTCCCAGGACATCAAAACTCTTCCTTGCCTCGTCCGGAATGAGAATCTCGAAATCCAGATCTACATCAACTATGGTCTTGCATCTCAGACAGATAAGGTGATTATGTGGATGAATATTAGGATCGTATCTCTTCCTGTCCGGGTCAATGGTGAGTTCCAGTATCTGTCCCCTTTTCCTCAATGTCTCCAGGGTGTTGTAGACCGTTGCAAAGGACATTGTAGGAAACTTCTCCTTTACTGAACTGTATATATCCTCTGCCGATGGGTGTGATGTATTGCCATCAAGATATTCAAGTATCGCAAGCCTCTGGGGTGTAAGTTTGAGTCCTATTTCACGATACCTTTCCATAGAATCTCCTTTATAATAGTTATTAATAAAATTATAATATCACATTAGAATCATTATTGTCAAGTAAAAAATGTAAATACAGGACTAAGTTACCGTAATGCTGCACGGATCATGGAGACCGGAGGGAAAGCTTAAGGATAAGGTTTAAGTCAAGGCGTAGAAACATGCGTATAGCGGATAGGGTGCAGGGTCACAGAACAGGCTGAGTAACCTGATAATCAATACACCAATATACAATACTACAATGAGCAATGAGAGCCTTCAGGTCTCAAAAGCAAAGCAATGGATGTTTGCACCCTGGGAAAGGGCCTTCCTGGCATATTTGGTCTCAAAGACCCCATTTGTTTTGGCAGAACCCGGTCTGAAACCTGCCTCCAGAAAAGCCTCCCTGATCACTTCTGCGTAGCCTTGATGATCTGTGGCAGTGACGGCTATGCCGTCTTCAAGGAGCCTTTCCTTGAGGAGCCTTGTGAAGGAAGGATTGATCAGCCGTCTCTTGTGATGCCTTTTTTTGGGCCACGGGTCAGGAAAGAGGATATAAACTCCTGAAAGAGAGTGGGGTGGAACAAACTCCCTGAGAAAAAACGCTGCTTCATGCCTGGCTATTCTGATGTTATTAAGCACTGTCTGGGCGGTTGTATTGTATCTCTGGATCTTCCTCAGAAGCTTGGCAATCCCTGGGAGGTATATTTCAACCCCAATGTAGTTGAACTCGGGATGTTTTACTGCCTGATCAAAGAGAAAATAGCCGCTTCCAAACCCTATTTCAACAAAAGTGGAAGCCTCTCTCCCAAAGAGGTCATTGAGATTAACCGGTGGCAGTTCAGGTATGAGAAGTCCTGGAAGGAGTTCCTCCAGGGCAGCCTTTTCGGCGCCGCTCATCCTCCCGGACTTTCTTCCAAAGGTCTTTACTTTTCTATACAGCATCAGGTGAGGGCGATTATACTCACCCTGTTTCTTCCCTTCTCCTTTGATTTATAGAGGGCCCTGTCGGCAGTATCTATTATTCTACCTTTTTGGATAATCTTTTTTCCCGGGACGTAGGTTGTCACTCCAAGGCTTACAGTGA
Source organism: uncultured Thermodesulfovibrio sp. (assembly GCA_964542175.1). Lineage (GTDB taxonomy): Bacteria > Nitrospirota > Thermodesulfovibrionia > Thermodesulfovibrionales > JdFR-85 > WFTX01. Next base: position 27,796 of record CAZITN010000001.1, read on the forward strand.
CTTTTGTCTTTGTGCCGTTAAGGTCGAAAGGACATGACTCGATATTCTTTCTGATTCGTTCTGCGAGCACTGCTGCACCTCGGAGTTCAGTCTCGGGAAGAACCACGGCGAACTCCTCCCCCCCGTATCTTGAGGCAATGTCAGATGCCCTGATTGTGTTTCTGATGATTTTGCCAATCTGCTTCAGGACATGATCTCCCCTTTGATGACCAAATGCATCGTTAATCTGTTTAAAATGATCGATATCTATCATGATCAGCGAGAGGGCCCGGTTATACCTTGTTGAGCGATGGACCTCCCGGTCCATCAGCTCCTGAAAATACCTGTGGTTGTAAAGCCCAGTCAGGCCGTCCTTGAAGGCAAGGTCTCTGAGGCGCTCATTAGCTTCCTGGAGCTCCCTCGCCAGGATCTCGGCCCGTTCCTTCTCCTTTCTTAGCTGGAGGACTATCTGTTCGTAGGATCGGTTCATCCTGCCCAGCTCTTCATTGGCCTCCATAAGGAGTTCGGAGTAGGGCTTCAGACTTCCTGGATTCAGGTCAAAGATCGAAAGAACCTCTATGGTCTTCAGAGCAACATTGTCTATAAACTGATTAGTGAAGTGCTCATCCTTTCCGAACTCCCGCTGTAAGTACCGCTGAAGTCTCTCCAGCTTTTCTATTCCCTTGTTGGAGTGATAGAAGGATGATGCCATGTCAGCCACCTTGAGCACCCTTACAGAGTCCCTGAAGTCCTGGGGAAACCTCACTTCATGATGATACTGAATGGGGATATAGATATTTTCAGGAAGCCCCCACTTCTTGAGGAGTTCCGATCCCACGGACTGATGATCAAATCCGAACACCTTCTGTTCAGCAGCACTCAGTGAATGACCGGAAACCCTCTTTTCGTCAAGCGTCATCTGGTAATACTCAGGGTAACACATAAAAAGGATGATTACCCCTATGTCCATGAGAAGGGCAGTCACAAATGTATCGTCAGTCTTTTTTCCTATCTCGACAGCTATGATCTCCGAGGCCACAGCATTGGTGACAGACCTCTTCCAGAAGAGATTGAAATCAAAACCGCCATCCTTTGTTTTTATCATATTAGAGACTATCATGAAGGAAAGGGCGATGTTCTTGAGTGCATCCACTCCGAGGATGCTTACCGCTTTTTCAAGACCGTCAACCTTGTATGGCAGGGCGTAAAAGGAGGAGTTCACAATGCTCAGGATCTTCGCAGTAAGGGCAGGATCGGATGATATAATCCTTGAGAGTTCTTCAAAGGAAGAATCCTCCTTCTTTACCGCCTGGAGCAATCTTACGGCGATGGCAGGCGGAGAAGGGAGTTTAATGGAGTTACAGCCAGGCTTCTTTATTTCCATTGTTGTCATTGCAGACCTCATTTCCGGGGTTTATGTCTTATCGGACAGAATGGAAAATACTTTAGAGGGATGAAACTTCAGACTGTCTCAACAACCATTGTCCAGTACCTGCTGAACCTCTCTGAAGCGGCATGGGCCGACTCCCTGTCATCGAAGAGGCCAAAAACCGTGGAACCGCTCCCGGAAAGGAGTGAGACTACCGCCCCGGCCTTGGAGAGTTTCTCCTTGAGGTCCCTGAGCTCAGGATGGAGACGGAAGACAGGTGTTTCAAGATCATTGGAAGCGGTTCTCAGGAGATAGCGGTCTCCCTCATTCAGGACCATATTTATAACCTCCTGCTCGTCCACAGGCTCACTGTATCTCTCTATGTTCTGGTAAACAAGACCGGTTGAGACACCAAAGGATGGTTTTACTAAGAGGATTGTCTTTTTTGTATGGAGACCAACGGGTTTTACGAGTTCACCTCTTCCGGTGACAAGAGAGAGAGTTCCTGCTATAAAGAAAGGGACATCTGACCCAATAAGGCTGCCCAGTTCCATGAGTTCCTTCTTGGAGAGGCCAAGATCCCAGAGTCTGTTAAGACCGATAAGGGTGGTGGCGGCGTCACTGCTTCCCCCACCGAGGCCTGCCTTCATGGGTATCTTCTTTGTATACTCTACTGAAGCCCCGGCTTTTACCTTCCCGTACTCCATGATAAGACGGGCTGAACGGCAGATCAGGTTTTCTTCTTCAGGGATGAAAGGGGAGCCTGAAACCGTGAGCCGCCCGGAAAGACTGAAACTGAGGGTGTCATACAGGGATATCGGCTCCATGAGTGAGATGATCTGGTGATAGCCGTCAGGCCTCTTGCCCGTTACTCTCAGAAACCAGTTGATCTTGGCAGGAGCCCTGAGAGAAAACATCAATCTCCGGAGAGCTTCTTGATCTTTTCCTCCAGCTTCTCTTTTATCCCCTCTTCCTTTTCGTGAAACTGGAGGGCCTTCCTGTAAGCCTTCAATGCCTCATCTGTCTTGCCTAATTTCAGGTAGATATCTCCGAGGTGATCGTAGATCACAGGGTCATTGTTAACAAACCTTACTGCTTTTTCAAGGCTTTCAAGAGCCTTGTCATACCTGCCCAGTTTGTAGTAAGCCCATCCAAGACTGTCAATGATGTACCCGCTTTCAGGCTTGAGGGAGAGGGCCTTTTTGATGAGGTCCAGCGCCTCTTCCAGGTTGATTCCCCGTTCGGCATAACTGTATCCCAGGTAATTCAAGGCATCAGGATGTTCAGGATTTATTTGAATGGTCTTCTTGAGTTCACTGACCATCTCATCAAAATCCCCCTTCTTCTCATAGACCACGGCAAGATTGAAATGGAGTTCATCGTTTTCAGGGAACTTCTCAAGACCCTTCAGCAGGGTCTCCTCCGCCTTTTCCGTCTCCTTTATCTTGAGGTAGTCCTGTGCCATGTAGACATAATAATCCGCTTTTGAATCAATGGAAAGTATCTCCTCATATGTCTTTACAGACTCTTCATACCTTTCCTCTGCTCCGTAGAGAAAGGCAAGATGCAGTAAGGCGTTTAGATTCTTTGGATCGAGGCTGAGAAGCTTCTTGAGTTCCTCTATTGCCTCATCATACCTCTTCAGCATCTCCAGGGAAAGGGCAAGGTAGTAAAGCGTTGCCCTTTCATCAGGCTTACCCTCAAGGACCATCCTGAACTCGGTGACCGCCTTTTCATACTCCCGCTCCTGAAGATAGAGGAGGCCCAGCCTCTTGTATATCTCCAGGTTTTTCGGGACCTGCTCACTCAGGTTCTCAAGTTCCCCTATCGCTTCAGGAATCTTTTCCTCTTTGATATAGAGGCGGCTTAACCGTTCCCGGGCCTGGAGATTGTGAGGATTGTATCGGAGGGCCTTCTTGAAAAATTTTATCGCCTCTTCCTCATCTCCCTCTCTTTCCTTGATAATACCGATGTTCAGGTAGGCTGCATCAAAGTCCTCTCTCAATTCAAGGGCCTTCTGAAAGTAATCCTCAGCCTTTCCGTAATCTTTAAGGTCAAGATATATGGAACCGATATAGTAGAGTGCCATGATACTGTCAGGCTTGATGGAAAGGAGCTTGTTGAGTACATCTACAGCCTCGTCGAACTTTCCGTCAGAGGCAAGAATCACCCCCAGAAAGAGGTAGGCATCGATATCCGTTGGATCAAGGGAGATGATCTCCCTGTAGATCCCGGCGGCTTCGGCCTTCTTTTTCTGGCCGTTGTACAGCTGTCCCAAAAGCTTGAGAGCAGGAAGATACTCCGGAAACTTTTCGACTGTTTCTTCTGCAAGTTCTGTTGCCTCCTTCACCTTGCCTGTCTTCAGGAGGGTAGAGGCTACCTGGACCTTGAGAAAGACCGAAGAGGGATCACTCTTGGCAGCCGCCTGGTAATAACGGAGTGCCTCATCCCAGCGGCCCTCCAGTTCGGCCTGATATCCGAGCATATAGTTGAGTGATGACTCCTCAGTAGGGTTTGATGGGTATGTTGCAAGTTGCCTCTTGGGTGGAGTTGAACGGCTTACCTCAACGACGGGCTGCTTCTCCACAGAAGCACATCCACCCGCAAGGAGCAGGAAAAGCAGTAGTGAGATTATACTCTGAGGCATGATATTTAATTATCACATAAAAAAAGGCGGGGGGTCAAACAGAAGGGTGGGGCGGGGCTCTGAGCCCCGCCTTAATGTTCCCTAGCAGGAACTCTTGCATTTGCAGGTGGTGGACCGGGTCCGGCTGACCTTTCTGATCTTCATGCTGCACCTCCCTTTCATAGGGTTTCCAGCGCTTCATGCGGCAGGATGCTTCTTCTCACCATTATAGCATATTTTACGGATAATTCAATCTCTGAAACAGGGATCAGTCCCTGAGTTTCTCGGGGTCTGCGTGGGGGATGTAACGGGCTGAGGGGAAGTCCTGCATGAATTCCGCAGAGGTGTTCATCTCCATGTAGGTGATCTTTCCAAGGACTTCATCCACCTCTTCCATGAGTGAGACATCCTGAAGGATCATCTCCGCACCGGAGAGTGCTGTATTGCCAAGGGGGACAAACCTTTCAACCGGCACATCAGGAAGCATCCCCAGCGCAACCGCCTTCTCCGGCGGGATGCCTGTCCCCAGGGCACCTGCAATGTAAAACCTCCCTATATCCTGAAACCCCAGCCCCACGGAGTGAATCAGCACTGACAGGGCTGTAAACATCCCAGCCTTGCTCCTGAGAAAATTTTCAATCTCCCTTTCTGTGACGTAAACACCGGCATTTCTGACGACCTCCAGTGCCGGCTCACCCTGAAAGTCAATGGTTCCAACGCTCTCAGTAAACCGGCCCCTCCTGTCAATAAGTCCGTTATGGTAGAGTTCGTAGACAAGGTCCACTACACCGGAGCCGCATATGCCCGTCGGATCATCCCCGTCAATAGTCTCGTATCGGAAAACCCTCTCTGAAGGGATGTACTCGATCCTCCGGATGCTCCCCTTGCCAGCCTGTCTGCCGGCCCTCAAGATCCCGTCTTCAAGGGCAGGGCCTGCAGCCCCTGCCCCTGCAAGGAGCCAGTCCTTTGTACCGATTACGATCTCGGCATTGGTTCCCACGTCTATCAGTACGGATGGCCTTTCCCCCCTGTGAATACCTGAGGCGATTATCCCTGAGATGATGTCGCCGCCTACATAACTACCGGCATTGGGAAAGATATATATCAGTCCGTGTGGGTTGATTGTGAGCCCCAGATCTGATGCATGTAGTGACGGGAATCGGTGAGCTACCGGGACATAGGGTTCAACGGGCAGGTTCTCCACAGGGAGATTGAGGAGGAAATGGGACATTACCGTATTTGCCGAAACAGCCATGGCATGGATATTCAGGGTATCGATGTCGGCCATGGCCGAGAGATCGCTGATGAGGAGATTGATCCCCCTGATCAGTTTTTCACTCAGTGAGCCTCCCATTCCGGAGGAGGCAAGATGGATTCTTGTGAGGATATCCGTTCCATCTTCTGTCTGCGGATTCCGGAGGGTTATTCTCTCTGATATTTTCCCTGTCTTCAGGTCAAGAAGGGAGCCGGTAATGTTCGTGCTTCCTATGTCAAGGGCTATGACATAGGCATTCTCAGGCTGGAGGGAGATGACTTCCCGGGGAGGGATATGGGATATCATGGTGTTCAACTGGAATCCCTGTTTTCTCAGAAGGCCTGGCAGTTTCCTTAGAAGGTCAGTGGAGATGGTCAGGTCTGCTGTACCCAGGGTATCCCTGAACCTTTCCCAGTCAGCCCGTTTGTCAGAAGGGGAGGGGGGAGGGGCAGTGACTCGTTCCAGTGAGACAAGGGGCTTCTTCTTCATTGCTCATAAACCACCTTCCCCATATCATCCACCTCATAACCGCCGAGGGCATGGACGGATTTCCTGAACTCTCCGTCTTTTCTGATTATCTCAAGAAGGGCGGTCATAGGAGAAAAGTCTTCAAAATCCCTGGGAATTATTAGGTCGAACCTCTCCGTTGCAACGGGGATGAAGTCCAGCCCAAGGGCGATTGCCGAGGTGAGTATTGCCATCCCGGTATCAGCAACACCGCTCAGGACTGATGAGGCAACACCCATGTGGGTAAATTCCTCCCGTTCATATCCCCTGATGTCTGAGTGATCTATACCTTCTTCGCGGAGGCACTTGTCAGTAAGCAACCTTGTGCCTGAGCCCTTCTGTCTGTTTATGAAGACAATATCATCCCTGGTGAGATCCTGAATTCCTGATATGCCCTTGGGATTACCTTTGGGAACTAGCAGACCCTGTTGCCGTCTGAGAAAGGTCACCAGCCTCAGAGGGAGGTCCGGAAGGAGCTTCCTTATAAATGGTATGTTATACTCTCCGGTCTCTTCGTCAAGGAGGTGTGTCCCTGCCAGATGGGCCTCTCCCCGTTTGATCGCCAGTATCCCGCCCATGGAACCCACATGGGCTGAAGAGAGGCTGAAGGACGGATGGTTTTTTTTCAGCCAGTTTGAGAGTATGTCTATGGATATGTCATGACTTCCAATCATGACAAGGGTGTTTTCTATCTCATGGAGAGGTCTCAGAAGCCTGACTGTGACTTCACTGCCAGGTGCTGCGCCCTCACTCAGTTCAGGAATCCTTACTATCCCGTCAGCCCGCTGAAGGCTCATCAGGGCACCGGCCCCCCTCCCGACAGGGGTTGCCATGAACTTATCCCTCACCCTTCCCACCTTCACCCTCAGAAACTCCTCTTTGCCCGGTGTTGAACTTACAGGACGGGAGATATGGGCTGTTATCCTTTCTTCAGGAGGATCAGGAAGCCCCCTGAGTCTGTTTATAAGGGGAATACCGAAGAGTTCAAAGGTTATATAGGCACTTACAGGATATCCGGGGATTCCCAGTACGGGTTTTTCATTTATAAGACCAAGGAGGACAGGCTTGCCCGGTCTGATCCTTATCCCATGGACCAAGACATCGCCCAGTTCGGCGATCGCATCGGGACAGTAATCCCTCGTTCCTGCTGAGGAACCGGCTATTGTTACCACGAAATCCGATTTGTCGAGATAGTCAGAAATGGTCTTCTTGAGTAACTCCTTACTGTCAGGGACAACATCCACCCTCTCAAAGGTCCCGCCTGACGCCTCTATTATTGCACCGATCATGAAACTGTCGTAATCAATGATCTTGCCTTTTTCGAGCGGTGTTCCTGGATCAATTATCTCATTTCCGGTTGGTATGATGACGGCATGGGGCATCTTCCGGACCAATACCTTGGTATTCCCGCCGGCAAGCATCGCAGCGAGGTCTACAGGACGGATAAGGTGGTTTTCCGGAAGGATGAGTTCTGTCTTCACTATATCCTCCCCCACGGACCGTACGTTCTGGTAGGGTGTAGCAGGTGCATGGAACTTTATGTATCCGTTTTCGATCTGGAGGCCTTCAATCATCAGGACAGCATTGAAGCCTTCGGGAAGGGGATCTCCGGTGTTTACCTCAACTGCCTCTGGCCCTATTTTCAGTCGGACCGGTGTTGTCTCTGAGGCACCGAAGGTATCTTCAAACCGGACGGCAAAACCATCCATGGCAGAGGAATTGTAAAAGGGGGAGGAGTTCAGGGCTATGACAGGTTCAGCCGTTATCCTGCCCAGAGAGTGTATGACAGGAGTCTCCTCAGGAGGCAGTGGGCAGATACTCTCAAGGACTTTTTCCCATTTTTCCCAGGCCTCCTGTAGGGATATGTTTTCAGGAAAGACCCTTCTTGATGACCGGCTCACTTTGTCTTTATTCTGCCAGGGCTTCTGTCTTGCCTGGTAGTTCAAGAATCTTGTCTGACTTCTGGTTCATCATGGAATGTCCGTCAAAGATGCCGCCTTCCATGATAACGAGCTTGGGAGTTGTGATATCGCCCGATACCCTCCCCTTGTTCTTTATTTCAACTGCCTCTTTCGAGTTGATGTTCCCCTCGATCACGCCTCCCACGGCCACGCCGGAGGCAAGAATATCTCCCTTAACTACCCCCTTGGGCCCGATTACGACCCAGTCCGACCTGATGTTCCCTTCAATCTTTCCATCCACCCTGAGGGTTCCCTTGATCTCGACCTCACCCCTTACGGTTGACTTCTCGCCAATTATTGTTTCCACTTTATCGTACTTTTTGCTGAACATGTTCTTCCTCCCCAAGGTAGGATTTAGGGTTGACGGGCTTCTTGTCGAGCCAGACCTCGTAGTGTACGTGGGGGCCCGTTGAATTGCCTGTGGAGCCTACAAAGGAGATGATCTCACCCCTGTGGACCTTCTGGCCCACCTTGACGAGTATCTTCTTGTTGTGGGCATAGGCTGTGGTGTACCCGAAACCATGCTCTATTACTACAAGCCTTCCACTCCCTCCGGACCATCCGGCAAAACTTACTATCCCGTCTGCCGTAGCCCTTACAGGGGTACCAGGCCAGGCGGCAATGTCCACTCCGGAGTGAAAATCTCTCCTGCCGGTTTTGGGATGCTTTCTCCACCCAAAGGTTGAGCTTATGTAGCCGTTGTCCACAGGAAATCCTTTTGGTGTAGCGAAGTAGATGTCCCTCTCCTGACGCAGATAGTCCCTGATTTCTCCAACAGTATCCATCGTCTTTTCTATCTGTTTCTTCAGGACCTCCATATCAAGGGAGCCTGTGTCGGATATGTCCAGATTTTCCAGAATCTCTTCCCTCTTGTTTAATGCAAACAGTCGTTTGAAGTCTGACTCTGCCTTCTTCAGAGAAAGCAGTGTGTTGCGGAGATCGGCAAAGCGGGAACGGTAAAAATCAAGTTGCTCCGAAACCTCCTGGTACTTTTTTGTCGTCACACCCGTGGAGACAAGATAAATCGATGCAGAAAGCCAGAGTATGAAGATAAGTATGATGCCGATTGAAGGAAGCCTGATGCTTATGGGTCTCTTCTGTGTATGGGGTATGAACATTATGGTGACAGGAGTGAAAAGACGACGGATGAATTTCTTAATCCTGTACATATACAACCCCCTTTCCACCTTTATTTATAACTCCAATAATGGATGACTCGTAACCTGACTCTTTGAGTATGTGTATGGAGCTGTCTGCATCCGTTTCAGGAACTATTATAATATACCCTATTCCAAGATTAAAGGTCCTCTCCATCTCTACAAACTCCACTTTCCCGAGATCCCTGATGAGTTCGAATACAGGGAGCCGGGGAAGGGAATTCCTGGAAATCTCGGCCCGGCACCCCTCCGGGAGAATCCTTGAGAGGTTTCCTGATATGCCTCCTCCTGTTATATGAGCCATACCCTTGAGATGTATACCCTCTCTCAGGAGTTCAAGCACGCCTCTGACATAAATCCTTGTGGGTTCAAGAAGCTCTTCGCCGAGGGACCTCCCCAGTTGCTCGACATGCTGGTCTATCCTGAATTTGTGAATCTCAAAAAAGAGCTTTCTGACAAGGGAGAAGCCATTGCTGTGAAGCCCCCCTGATCTCAGACCGATAATCCGGTCTGATTCCGCTATCGCGGTTCCGTCAATTATGGAGTTTCTGTTTACTGCACCAACGGCAAACCCCGAGAGGTCATACTCCCCGTCCGGGTAGAATCCCGGCATTTCGGCGGTCTCACCACCTATCAGGGCACAGCCGGCATCCTTGCATCCTCTTGCTATACCCGATATGACATCTCTTGCTTTCTCTGCCGTAAGCCGTCCTGTTGCAAAGTAATCAAGGAAGAAGAGGGGCTCTGCACCAGAGGTAAGGATGTCGTTAACGCACATCGCCACAAGGTCGATTCCTACGGTATCATGCCTGTCAGCCATGAAGGCTATCTTGAGCTTTGTCCCTACTCCGTCAGTCCCGCTTACCAGAACTGGATCGTGATATCGGGCCGTGTCCAGGGAAAAGAGGCCACTGAAACCGCCTATGCCCGTAAGGACCTCCTTCCTGAAGGTCTCCTGAACCAGGGGGGAGATGAGTCCTACAAGCCTCTCTCCTTCTTTGATATCCACACCGGCATCCCTGTAGGTGAGTCCTTCAGACATAACCCTATTATTTTGCATAAATTCCTTTATTTAAGCAAGGATTATCTGTTAAATTAAAAAGGCAGCGTGGAGCATGGAGCGGGTAGCGGATTGGGAGAGAAAAAATAGGCTAAGGCTAAGGTTTAAGGTCAAGGTTAAGCCTGAGTAACCTGATAACTTAGTAACCCAATGACCAATGACGGTCTTTACCCAATACCCATTAACCAATATACCAATATACTAATAAGCAAATACCATGAGAGTGATCAGAGGCATAGATAATCTTCCTGACTCGGAAATCGTAAACCCCGTCATAACGCTGGGCAACTTTGACGGTGTACACCTGGGCCATAGGAAGATTTTTGAACGCGTGATCAGTGCTGCCAGAACGGAAGGGGGGACCTCCATGGTCATAACCTTCCATCCCCACCCAATGAAGGTCCTTGCGCCGGAGAAGAACCTCAGGCTCCTCACGCCGATTGATCAGAAGTTGAGACTCATAGAGGAGACAGGGATAGAGAGCGTGCTTCTGATCGAGTTCACAAAGGAGTTTGCAAAAATGCCGCCTGAGGATTTTATCCGTGATGTGCTCATTGATAAACTTAAAGCAAAACATGTAATAATAGGACATAACTACCGGTTTGGAAAACATAAAAGAGGTAACACTCAGATGCTGAGATACTTTGGCCGTCGCTACGGGTTCAGGGTGAATGTAGTAAGAAACATGAAGATCAATAGATTCACCGTAAGCAGCACAAGGGTAAGGCAGCTTCTGCACTGGGGCAGGGTATGCGAGGCATCGGCCCTGCTGGGAAGGCCGTACTCCATTCACGGAGAGGTGGTCCGTGGGACGGGGAGGGGACATAAGATACTTCAGATCCCGACGGCCAATATCTCAACCCCCCATGAACTCATCCCAAGGGAGGGGGTTTATGCTGTCAAGGCTGCCTTTGACGGCAATGTCTATGACGGGGTTGCAAACATTGGGAAGAACCCCACCTTCAACGGTGAGGAAATGAGCTATGAAGTCCATCTCTTCGGGTACTCGGGAAATCTACTGGGTAAGGAGTTGACTGTTTACTTCATCGACCGCCTGAGGGGAGAGAAGAAGTTCTCTTCTCCCGAAGAACTGAAGGCCCAGATCCAGAAGGATATGGACATAGCCGGTATGATACTAAAGGAATACAGGGTCAACGTCAACCCTTAACAGGAACCCCTCTCCTTCGATACACTCGATTATCTTAAGTGCCTCCTTTCTTAGTATATACCTTCTTTCGGCAAGGAGGAGGATCTGGCATGCTTCACTGTATCCTTTGAGACGCGGAGGCACCCTGAAGGGGCCGTCCATCTGGACCGCTTCATCTGGAACAAGGGGTTTCAGTATCTCTTCGAGCCGACGGCTTAGATCAGTTTCCTTTCTGGAATAGACATACAGGGCTATCATCTTCCTGAAGGGGGGCAGACCCTGCTCTTTCCTTTCCTGGAGTTCCTTTCTCAGGAAGGATAGGTAATCCGGCCTTTTCAGACACCTGTAGAGGTGATGCCAGGAGAGGCTAGTCTGGAGAATGACTTTTCCATGGGGAAGAAGATGGTTTCTCAACTCGAAGATATCCTGGCACAGGCGTTCCGGGGCCCTGAAGTCCGGGAGGTTAAGAATCATGTCAGGGTTCAGAAAGACGATGAGATCCAGCTTGAGGCCCTTCATGGCCCTGGGTGAGAATGTTCCCACTATCAGGGCATCCCTCCTTATGGGAATCTTCATTTCCTCCTGACCGGAGGGGCCAGAATAGGAAAGAGAGTCAAGTGAACGCATCTGTCTCTTCCGGCCCTGCTCATCGGCTATGGCACTGAACCCCCTTGAATCCCCGATCACCTTGTCAAGGCTTTCCCTGATTTTTTCAACTCCTGAACCTGAGGGGGTTAGGGAGAAGCCTCCACAGGACGGACAGGCCTCAGGAGGGGGCTTTCTGAAACCACAATGGTGGCACCGGAGTCCCTCTCCTTTGTGAAGAACAAGGGGGATCTCACAGCCGGGACAGACCTCTACATCTCCACAGTCTTTGCAGGTCAAGATACCCATTCCCAGGCGGTGCATTATGAATAGGGCCCTGAACTCGCCGGGGTTTCTCTCAGCCATCCTGCCTACTTCTCTAAGGAGCCTTCTGGAAAGAAACGGTGTATACTGGGGGGACTCATCCTTTTTTCTGGCAAAGACCTGGAGCTCTCTGCCGCGGTCCTCAGATTGGCGCATTATGTAGCCCCTGTATCTTCCGGCCTTCATGTTGTACCATGATTCCGCTGAGGGAGCCTGGGAGGAAAGGATGACAGGAACTTTTTCGAAGAGGCCTCTCATTACAGCCATATCCCTGCCGTTGTAACGGGGTGTCTCGTCCTGCTTGTAGTGGGTGCTATGCTCTCTGGTTACCAGTATGGCCTCTGGAGAAAAGGGGAGGAAGAGGGCAGATCTCGTTCCCACAAGGACATGGATGCTTCCATCCAGCACTTTCCCAATTACATAATTCCTTTCGGACCTCTTCAGGGCAGAGTGGAAAAGCCCCGCCCCATCTCCCAGTTCTTTGGCGGCAAGACTCCAGAGCCTCTCTGCATCACTCTGGACAGGAGAAAGAATGAGCAAACGGAGCCCCCTTTTCAGCAAAGTCATAATCAGCCCTGATTCTTCTTTTTCCGATGGTGCAATAAAAAGGAAGGGCTTGAGGTCCGCCTGCCCTATGGCGGTCCATAATTCCTTAAAAACACCCTCAGGGAGTTCCACCGTCTCTCCAGTCCGGCTGATTGCTGGAGAGGAGGAGTTTCTTGGAGGCCGGAGTATCTCGTTGGGGAGCATGCTTTTCAGCATCAGACCATAGGGAGAGAAATAGTACTCCTTTCCCCACTCGAGGAGTTTCAGAAGCGGTTCAGTAAAGTAGGGCTTTTCACCTACGAGCCCTGTAACACCCTCCAGCCTTTTCTCCGGTAAGCCTCTGTGGCAGCGAAGAACCACACCCTTCTTTTCCTTCTTCCGGAGGGGAGCCTTTACGAGAAACCCCGGGGCAATCCTGTCGGCGAATTCATCGGGCACAAAATAGGTCAGGGATGATATCTTCTGGGGAAAAAGGATATCACAGAGGAGGACGGTATCAGTCAAAGAGTCCCTTTACCTCTTCCATGAATTCTTTTACATCCTTGAACTGCCTGTAGACTGAGGCGAACCTGACATAGGCCACCTGATCGAGTTCCCTGAGTGCCTTCATCACTTCCTCTCCTATTACTGAACTCTCGACCTCCTTTACTCCCATCTCAATCAGTTTTCTTTCAATCTCGTCAGCAATCCCGTCAAGCGTCTCAGTGGAGATCTTTAGTTTCTTGCAAGCGGTCTTGAGGCCACCAAGGATCTTGTTCCGGTCAAACTCCTCCCGTCTGCCGTCCTTCTTGACAACCATGGGAAGAATGTCTTCTATCCTTTCATAGGAGGTGAAGCGTCTCTCGCACTTCAGACATTCCCTCCGCCTACGAATGACATCCCCCTCCCTGCTGGTCCGGGAGTCTATAACCCTGTCTTCAAGGTTTCCACAAAAGGGACATTTCATGGTGAAGGGTCAATAGTACGTAGTGACTGGTGAGTGGTTAAGTGGCCTGTCCTGACAGATGCACCTGGCAGTATATCCCATGGTCTCAACATTGAACCAGACCTGTCCATATACTCATCAATATATAGGGAAGGCATTACAGAGTTCCAGTACCCTCTGCCTGATTCCCGACAGTGTTGATTCGTCCATGGAATTGTTGATCACCCGGTCAACCAGGCTGGCAATCTCCTCCATCTCTCCCTCCTTCATACCCCTGGTGGTCACACAGGGAGTACCAAGCCTGATACCGCTTGTAATGGCAGGAGGGTTCTCGTCATAGGGGATTGCATTCTTGTTAACAGTGATGCCTGCCAGATCAAGGGCGGTTTCGGCATCCTTGCCGGTAATACCCTTTCCGGTAAGGTTCAGAAGCATGAGATGGTTGTCCGTGCCTCCGGAGATTATTTCAAAGCCCTTTGAAAGGAGTTCTTCAGACAGACGTTTGGCGTTTGCTACTATCTGTTTCTGATAGTTTCTGAACTCCTCTGAGAGGGCCTCCTTCAACGCTACTGCCTTGGCAGCTATCACGTGTACAAGAGGACCTCCCTGAATGCCAGGGAATATCATCTTGTCTATCTTCTTGCCGAACTCTTCCCTGCACATTATGAGTCCTCCCCTGGGGCCCCTGAGGGTCTTGTGGGTCGTGGTAGTCACAAAGTCGGCATGGGGAAATGGAGAAGGATGGACTCCGCCGGCAATCAGGCCAGCGATATGGGCTATATCGGCAAGAAGGAAGGCGTCGACCTCACGGGCTATATCGGAAAATGCCTTGAAGTCTATTACTCTCGAGTATGCGCTTGCACCGGTGACGATAAGCCTGGGACGGTGTTGCCTTGCAAGCCTTCTTACTTCGTCGTAGTCAATATAACCATCCCTCCCAACACCGTAGTAGACAGGATTGTAAAGAAAGCCTGAAAAGTTGACCCTGGCACCGTGGGTAAGGTGGCCGCCGTGACTGAGGTTCATCCCAAGGACCGTATCTCCTGGCTTCAGAACAGTAAAGAAGACAGCCATGTTCGCCTGGGAGCCGGAGTGGGGCTGGACATTAACATATTCTGCACCGAAGAGTTTCCTTGCCCTTTCAATGGCAAGCTCTTCAATCCTGTCGGCGAATTCGCATCCACCGTAATAGCGCCTGTGAGGATAACCTTCGGCATACTTGTTGGTAAAGACAGAACCCTGTACTTCAAGGACAGCTTTAGATGTATAGTTTTCAGAGGCAATGAGAAGGATCTTGTCCTTCTCCCTTTTTTCCTCACCAATTATCGCGTTATAGACATCAGGGTCTGTCTTTCTCACCTCATCAAGACACATCTCTTATCCTCTCTTCCAGTTTTTCAATCTTATCGAGTCTGCGTTGATGGCGTCCTCCTTCAAATGGGGTCTCAATCCATGTCCTGAGGATGGCCTCGGCAGTCGTCATGTCAGTCACTCTACCGCCCATAACGAGGATGTTGGAATCATTATGGAGCCTGCTCATCCTGGAAGTGTATACATCATGACAGAGTGTCGCCCTCACACGGGGGAACTTGTTTGCCACAATCGACATCCCCAGGCCGGTCCCGCATATGAGTATTCCTCTTTCAAGTTCGCCCTCTGAGACAGCCCTTGAGACTTTTTCTCCGAAATCAGGATAATCCACTGAACAGTCATCGGAGGGACCGAAATCTACAGGCTCGTATCCGAGACTTCTGAGTGTTTCCTTGAGGTGGTTTTTCATCTCAAGACCGGCATGATCAGACCCTATACCGATACGTACAGACATGTTCTTGTATCATAAATAAGAATTACGATTGAAGTCAAGAAATCTCTTTGTGTATAATAAATATCTTTATTCGTGCATATTCCATACTTCCTGAAGGAGAAAGTGAATGTACAGAATTACACTTATACCTGGTGACGGGATCGGACCTGAGATAAGCGAAGCCACAGTCCGTGTTATAGAGGCCACCGGTGTCAGGATAGACTGGGATGTCCAGGAGGCAGGTGAGGATGTGTTTGAGAAGGAAGGAACTCCTCTTCCCGAGAGGGTGATAGAATCAATCAGGAGGAACGGAGTTGCAATAAAGGGCCCGGTTACGACCCCTGTGGGCAAGGGCTTCAGAAGCGTGAACGTCACGCTCAGGCAGACCCTTGACCTCTATGCCTGCCTCAGACCCTGCAAGGGCTTCAGGGGGGCCAGAACAAGATACGATGACATAGACATTGTTATCGTACGGGAAAACACGGAAGACCTCTATGCAGGTATCGAGTTCCCCATGGGTACAGAAGAAACGATCGGACTGATTGATTATATCGACAAAACAACGGGAAAAAGGATAAGAGAGGATTCAGGCATCAGCATAAAGCCGATATCCGTTTACGGCACACAGAGGATAGTCCGGTTTGCCTTCGAGTACGCCAGGAAGAACGGTAGAAAGAAGGTTACTGCCGTCCACAAAGCCAATATCATGAAGTTTTCCGATGGCCTCTTTCTCGAGACCGCCAGGGAGGTTGCCTCAGAGTACCGGGATATTGAATTTGAGGACAGGATCATAGATAATATGTGCATGCAGCTTGTCCAGAAGCCGGAACTCTACGATGTCCTGGTATTGCCCAATCTGTACGGGGATATCGTCTCAGACCTTGGTGCCGGGCTTATCGGGGGGCTCGGCCTTGCTCCTGGAGCGAACATCGGTGAGGAAATAGCTGTTTTTGAACCTACCCACGGGAGTGCACCCAAGTATAAGGGTCAGAACAGGGTAAACCCCCTTGCCATGATACTTTCAGGTGTGATGATGCTCAGGTATCTTGGTGAATCCGATGCAGCTGAAAGGATGGAAAGGGCGGTGGCAGAGGTTGTCGCAGAGGGTAAAAGCGTCACTTACGACATGAAACCTTCGCCAGATGATCCTACGGCAGTGGGGACGAGGGAAGTGGCTGATGCCATCATTGCGAGGATGAACGCATAAAAGATGGAATCCATCCCCATAGGATCTACAAACAATCTTTTAGGCCTTGCAGCCATTGTAGTATGTATAGCCATAGTTGCATTTCTCTCAAGCTCTGAGGCATCCCTCATCTCAGTCAACAGGATAAGAATCCGGAACCTCAAGGAGAAAAGAGACAAAAGGGCTGAGATCGTAAACAGCATCCTTTCTGAACACGAGAGGCTCTTCGGAACGATCCTGCTTACAGAGAATTTTTTCATCATCCTTGCCACTTCGCTGGGTACGGCCATACTACTGAACATCCTTGGTGAAGACGGCTGGTGGATCGCCTCCCTGATCATGACCGTCCTTGTTGTACTGATAGGTGAGATAACCCCAAAGACTATTGCAGTCAGTCATGCGGACAGTTTCGCACTGAGAGTTGCCCGTCCCATAAGGTTTCTGATAAAGGTGACTCATCCTGTAGTCTGGTTTTTTACCAGGTTGCCAGGCTGGTTGCTGAAGACCTTCGGGGCCGAGATCCCCACGTCTCCTTTCATAACAGAAGAGGATATAAAGACGATGATAGACCTTGGGGAGGAGTCGGGATCACTCATGGAAGAGGAAAAGGAGATGCTTCACAAGGTCTTTGAGTTCGGTGATACCATAGCTTCAGAGACCATGGTTCCAAGAACGGACATCGTTTCTGTCAAGGAGGACGCCGTTGTATCGGAAGCGCTTGAACTTGTCAGGGAAAAGGGGTTTTCCAGATATCCCGTAATCCGGGAGAAGATTGACAATATTGTGGGTATCCTCTACATAAAAGATATTCTGATTAAGATGTCTGAAGACAGGATTACAGATGAGACTCCGATAAAGGAGTTCATAAGGGATGCCTATTTCATTCCCGAAAATAAGAAGGTGAGTGAACTCCTGAATGAGATGCAGAAAAAGAAGTTTCAGATTGCCATAGTCATGGATGAATATGGAGGCACTGCCGGACTCATCACGCTTGAGGATCTTATGGAGGAGATAGTCGGGAGCCTCCAGGACGAGTTTGAGAAGATGGAGGCTGAAAAGGATGTGGAGGTAATAGATGAAAGGACCTTTATTGTTGCCGGGTCAACACCACTTGACGAAGCCGGAGATCTCCTTGATATCAAGCTTGAAAGCAGTGACTTTCATACAGTGGGAGGTTTTGTCTTCGGGCTCTTCGGGAGGCTTCCCAAGGAAGGTGAGCAGATCAGGTACCATAATCTGAGATTCCTTATCCTGGAGATGGATGGAAGGAAGGTGGCAAAACTCAAGATAACAAAGTTGTAAGCAGTGTTGAATCAACGGAATGCCCGATATGGTCGGATTGTTTGACAGCAGTAATCATCAGAATGATAAGGAGGTAGTCTTGAGAAAAAAGGTCTCCATAATAGGCGCCGGGAACGTGGGTGCAACCCTTGCCGAGCTCATTGCCCAGTCAGGGCTTGCAGACATTGTCCTTTACGATATCATGGAAGGACTCCCCCAGGGCAAGGCCCTTGATATCCTGGAAGCAACACCCCTGTGGGGTGTCAGCCTGCAAATCCTTGGCACAAACAGTCTCGATCCCCTCAAGGGTTCTGATATAGTAGTAATCACGGCAGGGGCTGCAAGAAAGCCGGGCATGTCGCGGGATGACCTCCTTGAGATAAATGCCTCGGTAATAAAGAACGTGAGTGAGAATCTCCGGGAACTCTGTCCGAATGCCATAATCATCGTTGTTACAAACCCTATGGATGTTATGGCCCAGTATTGCTGGGAGGTGGCATGCTTTCCGGCAGGGAAGGTCATGGGGATGGGCGGTGTCCTTGACTCTGCAAGGTTCAGGACCTTTGTCTCCCTTGAGCTGGGTGTCTCACCTGAGGATGTGGAAGCCCTTGTTCTCGGCGGCCACGGAGACCAGATGGTTCCGATGCCGAGGTTCACGACCGTAAGGGGCATACCGATAACTGAACTTCTTGATCAGGAAAGAATTGAGTCTCTTATAGAAAGGACCCGGAATGGCGGGGCGGAAATTGTCTCCCTGCTGAAAACAGGGAGTGCCTATTATGCTCCGGCTGCCTCGACTTTCCAGATGGTCAAGGCTATTGTAGTTGATGAAAAGCGTGTATTACCGGCAGCCACTTATCTTGACGGTCAGTACGGTGTTGAAGGATATTTCGTGGGCGTTCCAGTGGTTCTAGGCGGTGAAGGGGTGGAAAGGATCATCGAACTTGAACTGACCGATACGGAGAGGGAGTTCTTTTCTGTCTCTGTAAATGCTGTAAAAACACTTGTCAATAAACTCAGGAACAAAGACTAAATACTGTTAAAGGAGGTCTAAGCCAATGGGCATGGAACCAACACTCGTTATCATCAAACCAGATGGGTTGAAGAAGTCTCTGACAGGTGACATTCTTTCCCGCCTCTCCGAGACCAAGCTCAAGATCATAGCAGCAAAGATTATGAAAGTGCCAAAGGAACTTGCAGAGAAGCACTATCAGCACCTGAGGGAAGAACCCTTCTTTGATGAGCTGATAAGATACATCACCGGCAAGATCCATGGTGAGAACAGGGTGATGGCAATGGTCTATTACGGTGAAGGGGCCATTTCCAAGATACGCGAGATAGCCGGTGCGACGAACCCTGAAGAGGCAAATCCTGTCTCGATCCGGGGGGCCTATGGGAGGATCCTTACATCAGGAATTTTCGAGAATGTAATTCATGCCTCCAGCAGTGAAGATGAGGCTGAGAGGGAGATCAAGCTCTGGTTCGAGCCTGATGAGATCGTGATGGACCTGTATCCTACGGAGGAGAAGGTCTTTGAGAAGGTAAGAAAGCGGGTCTGGAAGGAGTAGAGTAGCAGCCCGGTTACATCAGAATTATCCGCCTGAACAGGAGATCTGCCATCTCCTGATTGATTTTCTTGAGTCTGTTGTAAACTGCGAGGGCTTCATCTTTCATTCCGAGGCTTATATAAACATACCCAAGGCCTGCGAGGGCGTCGTCGTAGTCCGGCTTTAACTTCAGGGCGCGGGTAAATTCACTGATGGCTTCATAGAGCCTCCCTGTTGCAAGGAGGCAGTACCCTGCCCCGTTATGGTAGTCAGGAATTGTTTTATCAAAATATATCGCCTTCCTGAACCAGGGCAGGGCGGCTTCAGGATCGCCGCTTTTCAATAAAGCCGTCCCATACCAGCCGTGAAGCGCATGGCTTTCAGGATATTTTTCAAGCCCCCTGCTGATATGTTCTATGGCTTCGTTGTACCTGCCCTTAAGAACAAGTTCATTTACTTTGAGGAGTGTATCATCCAGAATATCCTCTCTCTTCTCTACTGGAGTTTCTTCTATCCTCTCCTCTCCTGCCCAGGGATGCTCGATTTTCTCAATATAAGCGTCCTTTGAGACCTGTCTGAGTGCCTTCACTACGGCGAGGGCCTCTTTTCTGGATCTGAAAAGGCCGGCTTTAACCAGTATGAACTTACCCTTTCTAACCATGAAAGATTCCAGATCAGGAAATTTCTTCTTTATAAGCTCTACCTGTCTCAGCGCGTTGGTCTCCTTTCTGAATAGCCCGGTCTGGATTGTATATGTATCGGCTGAACACTCCTCATCCATAAACAAAATCAACAGAAGCGGAAACAGAACTATCATGAAAATCTTCCTATTCATGGCAAATATAAGATATCGGAATGGGCTGTAAAATTTCCATAAAACAGCAATTACTTAAAAATATGACTTTAGTTTAATTGACAAATATAACTTTATATAGTATTATTAGAAGCAAGAGGGATATTCCTGGTGAAAGGAGATGACCATGGCGGTTACGAGACGGGATTTTATCAGATTTTCAGCTCTCGGTCTGGCGAGCGGGATGCTTGCAGCAGGGGATTTCTTCAACCCCCTGATGGCAATGGGGCCAGACAAACAGAAGGATATACGGCATGTCCCTACTGTATGCTTCATGTGTTTCTGGCAGTGCGGGGTGATTGCAAGAGTCGAAAACGGAAGGGTGGTCAAACTTGAGGGCAACCCCTACCATCCCCTCAGCCGGGGTAAGCTTTGTGCCAGGGGAAATGCCGGAATGGGTCTCCTCTACGATGAAGACAGACTGAAAGCTCCCCTGATCCGGACCGGCCCTAGGGGAGAGAACAGATACAGGAAGGTATCCTGGGATGAGGCCCTTGGTTTTGTGGCAGATAAGATGGACAGGATAAAGAAGGATTACGGCCCTGAGGCCATGGCACTCATAATGCACGGTCCAGGCGGTGACTTCTTCATGAATCTCCTCCAGGCATACGGTTCCATGAACATTGCTGCCCCGTCCTATTCAATGTGTATTGGTGCCCGTAACGAAGCCTTTCATATGACCTTTGGCGACAATCCCGGCGGTGCAGAACGCGTAGACATGGTCAACAGCAGGGTGATCGTCTTCTTCGGCACCCATCTCGGTGAGAACATGCATAACTCACTGAACCAGGATTATGCAGAGGCGATCTCAAGGGGAGCAGAACTTATCGTGGTAGATCCAAGGTTCTCAACCGCAGCAGGCAAGGCAAAACACTGGCTCCCGATAAAGCCCGGCACTGACATGGCACTCCTTCTCGCATGGATCCATGTAATAATCCGGGAAGGATGGTATGACAGAGACTATGTGGAGAAATATACTCGGGGGTTTGAGAAACTCAGAAAGTCTGTCAGGAAATATACACCTGAGTGGGCCTCCCGGATTACAGACATTCCCCGTGAGAAGATAATAGAGACAGCAAGGGAGATAGGAAGATATGCCCCCCATGTTTGTATCCACCCTGGCAGGCATTCCACCTGGCATGGAAACGATGCACAGCGGGAACGGGCCAGGGCTATACTCATTGCAATCCTCGGGAGTTGGGGAAGAAAGGGAGGGCACTACCTCAAGCCAAAGGCGCCCTCCTATCTGAAGAAAAGGCCCTTCAAACTCCCGTCTTACCCGGAGATGGAGAAGGATCCCGTCCAGTTCGGTGACTATCCCTTTGCAGGCGGGGAGGGTGTGGTTCCCGAGATCAGAAGGGCCACTATCGAGGCTACACCCTATCCCGTCAAGGGATGGGTAGTCATCGGGACCAATCTGATGAAATCCCTTCCCAACCAGAGAGAGACACTGGAGGCCATCAACAATCTCGACCTCCTCGTGGCTGTTGATGTCATGCCCTTTGATACGGTCAAGCTGGCAGACGTGATACTTCCTGAGGCAACTTACCTTGAACGATATGACCCCCTTATAAAGGTAACGCAGAAAAGCCTCGGGATTGCACTGAGACAGCCTGTGGTAAAACCCATGTATGAGACAAAGCCTGCATGGTGGATAGCAAAGGGGATTGCTGAAAAGCTTGGCCTCGGGGCCTATTTCCCTTACAGCGACTATGAGGAATATATTTTCAAGCAGACAGAACTCTGGGGTATTGATATCGACGAACTGAGATCAAAGGGGTATATTCCTCTGGAAGGAACTGCCGCTCCATACATCACGCCTGAAAATCCTCCGCACTTCGGGACGGAATCGGGCAAGATAGAACTCTACAGTGAGGAACTGGAGATGTACGGGTTTGACCCCATTCCTGAGTATGCTCCCGTTGATGAACCACCGGATGGGTACTTCCGTCTCCTCTACGGACGAAGTCCTGTTCATACATTCAGCAGGACGACGAACAACCGATGGCTCTGGGAACTGAAGAAAGAGAATGAGGTCTGGGTAAATCATACAGTAGCCTTCCGGCTCGGTATCATGACTGGAGACTGTGTGGTACTTGAGAACCAGGATGGTGTGAAGAGCAATCCCGTCAAGGTTAAGGCGACCAGCAGGATACGGCCCGATGCCGTATATATGGTACATGGTTTCGGTGTAAATTCCAGGGATCTTAAGAGGGCCTATCTTAGAGGAGCAGATGACCAGAGGCTGATCACCAAATACAGCATGGATCCCATAACGGGCACTGCCGGGATGAGGGTGAACTTTGTAAAAATCGTCAAGGAGGCATGAGATGCCTGAATACGCTATGGTTATAGACCAGAGGAGATGCGTGGGATGTCTTGCCTGCATTGTAGCATGCAAAAGGGAGAATGATGTTCCTCCTGAGCATTACAGGACAAGGGTCGTGGAAGAGGTAAGCGGAGCCTATCCGGAACTCAGACTTGAACTCCGGTCAGAGCTGTGTAATCACTGTGACAATCCTCCCTGTGTATATAACTGCCCGACCGGTGCTTCCCATAAAAGGGATGACGGGACTGTCCAGATTAAACGGAAGAAATGTGTCGGCTGCAAGGCCTGCATTGCTGCATGCCCCTATAATGCAAGGTACATCCATCCCGAGCATGGGTATGCAGACAAGTGCTCCTTCTGCGAGCACAGGATAAGGGAGGGCAAGGAGCCAGCCTGTGTTGCGACTTGCATCGGAAAATCGAGGATCTTCGGCGACCTTGACGATCCGGAAAGCGAGGTCTCAAAGATACTCAGGCGTTTTGAGCCAAGGGTGCTTCTGAAAGAGGCGGGAACAAAGCCAAGGGTCTTTTATGTAAGAAGATTTTCCAGACCAGAATAGGAGGAACCATGGAGATAACCATTACAGGGACAAATACCATAACCTACCCTCATATGCACATATGGGACTGGAGGATTGCTGCCTATCTCTTTCTGGGTGGCCTTACTGCCGGCGCCCTCGTCATGTCTGCAGTGGCTAACCTGAGAAAAAGCAAGAATGAGCCCAGAGACCGGGCCTGCTGCATAAAGGTTCCACTTATCTCACCTTTCATCCTGAGTGTGGGGATGATTTTTATCTTCTTCGATCTTGAGAGGAAGCTCAACTCATTCTGGTTCTATCTCTCCTTTCAGCCCCTTTCTCCCATGTCCTGGGGGGCCTGGGGTGTGGGTTTGATCATTCCCTTGAGTTTTCTCTACGGACTTTCCACCGTACCCGACGAACTAAGGGAGATGTTGCGGTTTGGATTTCTGAAAAGGCTTTCTGCAAGGCTCTATCCCCACATGAGGAGGCTTGCAGCCCTCAATTTCGTTCTTGGAATATTCCTTGGAATATATACTGGTGTCCTTCTGAGTGCCTTTGTTGCAAGACCGCTCTGGAACTCGGCAATACTCCCGATTCTCTTCCTGAATTCGGCCCTCTCAACTGGAGCGGCCCTTGTAATCATAATGGCACGAAGAAATGAAGTGAAGCTCTTTTTCACCAAGGTCGATATCTGGCTGATCTTTGCAGAGATTACTGTGCTGGCACTATTTTTCTACGGCCACTACACTTCTTCTGAGGTTCACAGGGAAGCGATAATGCCCTTTTTTACCTTCTCCCATGAGTTCTTCCCCTACTGGATGAGTATCTTCACATTAAGTATAATCTTTCCTCTTGCTCTCGTGCTCAAGTTTCTCGAGACAAAGACCGACGTATCCGGAAGTCTGACCGGGGCAGAGAAGTTCAGGATGAACCTGAGCGCTCTCCTTGTACTTGTGGGAGGACTTATTATAAGGCTTGCCGTTGTATATGCAGGACAGTTAAGCGGGTTTTCGGAGCTTGTATCCCACCTGAAATAGGCAGGCCGGTCTATTTATTAACTGTCTCGTAATAATTTCAGCACCTAGGGACAGGTTGCAGGCAGTGCTGGTGAGGGCATCAGATTAGCGATACCTTTAGTCCCTTTTAACGATGTAAAGGTCATGGCACTAAGCCTCACAGGGTTAAGCCCTGTGTAATTAAAGCCCATCGCATTAATCTGTGCCCGAAACAGTAATGCCTGCTATCTATACGTAAAGCATGCAGTGTGTAATTTCTACTATGAGACTTTTAATACCTCAATGTTGCACAAAGATGAGATCCGGCTTTGTGTTACAATTTAAGCAACTGCAAGGTCTATTGAGAAGGACTGGCCAGATCAAAGGCATCGTGGAGGACCCGGACGGCAAGTTCAGTGTATTTTGAATCTATGACACAGGAGACCTTTATCTCCGATGTGCTTATCATCTTGATGTTTATCCCCTGGTCTGCGAGGGTCTGAAACATCTTGGCAGCCACGCCTGAATGAGTCTTCATACCAACACCCACTATGGAGACCTTGGCAATATTTTCATCAATTGAGACCCCCTTTGCACCAAGTCCGTTCACGATTTCGTCTGTGAGGGGCCTGGCCTTGGGAAGGTCCGTCTTGGGGATGGTAAAGGATATATCCGTTGATTTACCATCACTGCTTATATTCTGAACGATCATATCCACCACTATACTGGCATCGGCTATCGTCTTGAAGAGATGGCCGGCGATGCCGGGCCTGTCAGGCACCCCCAGTATTGTGACCTTGGCCTGGTTCTTGTCGTAGGCGACTCCAGAAACAAGCACCTGCTCCATATTGCTGTCCTCCTTCACAACGAGTGTCCCCGGTGCATCCACGAAGCTGGATCTTACCACGAGGGGAACATTGTATTTCATGGCAAATTCTACAGACCGGGTCTGGAGCACCTTGGCTCCAAGGCTTGCAAGCTCGAGCATCTCCTCGTAGGAGATCCTTTCCAGTTTCCTTGCCTCAGGGACTATGTTGGGGTCTGTAGTATACACTCCCTCCACATCAGTGTATATCTCGCAGAGGTCTGCATCGAGGGCAGAGGCTATTGCAACTGCAGTCAGATCAGAGCCCCCGCGTCCAAGGGTTGTTACATCACCTTCATCCTCGGTGATTCCCTGAAATCCGGCTACCACGACTATATATCCCTCATCGAGGGCACGCTTTGCCTTGTCTCCGGAGATCCTCGCAATCTTGGCCTTTGTATGAACCGTATCTGTTATGATTCCCACCTGTCTGCCTGTGAGGGCGATGGCCTTGTGGCCGAGTTCCTGGATCGCCATCGCAGTGAGGGCACTCGTTATGCGCTCACCCGTTGAAAGCAGAAGGTCCATCTCCCGTTCATCAGGATTGGATGATACCCGCTGGGCAAGCTCAATCAGCTTGTCCGTCTCTCCGGCCATTGCAGAGACCACAACGACGACCCTGTTGCCGTCTCTGGCGGTATTCACCACTCTCTCGGCGACCTTCTTTATACGCTCAATGTCTGCAACAGAAGTCCCACCGTATTTCTGTACAATCAACATATCTCAATCACCTCTTCTTTGATGAACCTGAAATTAAGCGACTCTTCTGGTGAAATCTCCGGAAATCTTCCTGAGGGACGTCAGAATACCAACCATCAGTCTTCCACCCATCGGCTGAACAAATTTTCTCTTTTGTAAATCTCACATTTATTGCGTTAAATGGGGTTACGAAACGCCTCTACATGTCCTGCTTAAGATAAATTCTCAACTCAGGATGAAATGATCCATCAACTGGAACCCCTTATCAAAAATCGTTATACCATCAACCCCGGCAATCCTTTCATCAAAGCCGTTTATCTTGTTGTCCTCATCCTTCCTGCTGTCATAGATTACAAAGGGGACAGGCTCGACTGAATGGGTCCTTATCTCCAGAGGGGTAGGGTGGTCAGGGAGCAGAAGGATCCTGAACTCCTCAAGAGACCGGGCCCCTCTCAGCACGGTTCCAACCACCAGGGCGTCAAAATCCTCAATCGCCTTGATCTTGTCTTCCACCTTGCCTCCGTGTCCTGCCTCATCAGGGGCTTCCACATGGACATAAGTGAAATCATGCCTTTCAAGGGACTTGAGGGCATACTCCGCCTTTCCGGTGTAATTCGTGTCAAGATAACCGGTCACCCCCGGTACATCAAGGATTTCGAGCCCGGCATATATACCAAGACCCTTTGTGAGATCCACGGCGCTCACGAGGGAGCCCGTTATTCCGTACTTTTCCTGGTAGGTCGGCATCGATGGCTTTCTCCCCTGTCCCCAGAGCCAGATACTGTTGGCCGGTCTCTTGCCCTCGGAAACCCGCTTCCTGTTTACCTCATGGCCTTCAAGGATACCAACGGACTCCTTCATCAACTGCCGGAGTGTCTCCTCTCCTTCACCGCAGGGCAGGTATTCAGTTATCTCCTTCCCAAGAATATCGTGGGGAGGAATACATTCAGCCCTTTCCTTCCCCCCGTGCCAGACCATCAGGTGCCGGTAGCTCACACCGGGATAAAAGGAGAAATCCCCTCCGCCAAGTCTTGAGTTGATCTCTTCAATAAGGATTCTTGCCTCATCTGATGATATATGTCCGGCACTGTAATCCTCCATTATCGCCCTGTCCCTTGTCCGGTTGTACTTGAGCGTGACCAGATTGCACCGGAATGCAATATCATCAGGACCAAGCTCGATCCCCATACTCGCTGCTTCGAGGGGTGCCCGTCCCGAATAGTAGAGGGAAGGGTCATACCCCAAAATGGAGAGGTTCGCCACATCAGAGCCGGCCGTAAAACCTTCAGGGATAGTCCGGACCATCCCGGGCCTTCCGGTCCGGACAAGCCTGTCCATATTCGGAGTAAAGGCTGACTGGAGCGGCGTCTTTCCTCTAAGAGACTGCACAGGACGGTCTGCCATCCCGTCGCCTATGAGTACGATATATTTCATGGGTAATCGTTATTGGTATATTGGTGTATTGGTTATTGGCTAAAGACCATCACTGGTCATAGGGTTAATAAGTTATCAGGTTACTCAGCCTTAAGCTTGACCTTAACCTTAGCCTCAACCTATCTTTTCTCCCTACCCGCTGTCTTTATTATGATTCTATCACGCCGTTCAGGAGAGATTCAACGGAGGTGACTGTAGCCTCTGCCTTCCTGGGTCTTGCCTTGATATTCAGCACTGTATCTGGATCTTTCAGTCCTGCTCCTGTAAGGGTACAGACAACAGTCTCTCCACCCTTGAAGTATCCTTCATTGTATAGCTTCAGTACTCCTGCAAGGGAAGCGGCTGATGCAGGTTCGCAGAAGATGCCTTCCAGGGAGGCTACCAGTTTGTATGCGCTCAATATCTCATCATCAGTAACAGCCTCGATCCTGCCTCCTGATTCATCACGGGCCCTCACCGCCTTCTGCCAGCTTGCGGGGTTCCCGATCCTTATGGCAGTTGCAATGGTCTCTGGATTCTCCACAGGCCTTCCGAGTACGATCGGGGCAGCACCGGCAGCCTGGAACCCGAGCATCCTCGGGAGTGAACTGATCCGGCCTGCCTCGTAGTATTCCCTGTATCCCTTCCAGTAGGCTGTGATGTTTCCTGCATTGCCTACGGGGAGTGCATGAAACTCGGGGGCATCCCCGAGCTGGTCCGCCACTTCGAAGGCCGCGGTCTTCTGGCCTTCAAGCCTGAATGGATTGATGGAGTTGACGAGGGTGATCGGGTGTCGCTCAACCATCTCCTTTACGATCCTGAGGGCCTGATCAAAGTTTCCCTCGATCTGGATTATCTCAGCTCCGTGTATCATCGCCTGGACAAGTTTACCAATGGCGATCTTTCCCTCGGGAATAAGAACCACTGATTTTATTCCTGCACGGGCTGCATAGGCTGCTGCTGAAGCAGAGGTGTTTCCTGTTGAGGCGCATATCACCGCCCTAGCACCATCCTCCATCGCCTTGGAGATCGCCATGGTCATACCCCTGTCCTTGAAGGAACCTGTAGGATTTGCACCATCAAACTTGAAATACAGGTCAAGGTCTATCCCGAGGCTTGGAGGAATATTTACAGCCTTGATAAGGGGAGTATTTCCTTCCCTGAGGGTGATTATGGGAGTGTTCTCATTTACTGGCAGGAACTCACGGTACTCATGCAAGAGCCCTCTCCAGGAGTTGCACATTCGGGGTTTCTGTTCCGATGAATCAGACAATTGGGATTCACTATGAGCCATCCTCAAAAATCCTCCTTAAAAAAAGAATTTCAAAAAAGGAACGGGATGCTGAATCATTCAAAAAAGTCACCTTCTATCAGTTCCACTTCCACCCCCTGGTTCCTCAGGGACTGTATACCGTTTTCCAGGTTTTCTTCAGTGCCTTCCAGTTCAAGAACCATCTCTCCGACCGTCTCTGTCACACGGGCACGCCTTATGTTCGGCATGATATCAAACTTCTTTGCCATGGTGAATATCACCGGTTCCTTAATCAGATGCTGGGGGAATGTAAGCCTTACCCTTTTAGTCATGAGACCCCCTTTCCTCCTGCTATGGCAGGAACTATGGAGACTTCGTCTCCGTCCTTGACTTCCGTATTCTCAGCCTGGAGAAAACGGATATCCTCTTCATTGACATAGATGTTTACAAACCGTCTGATCTTTCCATCCTCGGAAACCCTTTCACCAATGCCGGGGTAGCGGGAGTCAAGATCATTTATAAGGTCAATGATCCTGCCCGGTTTTCCTTCGACCTCCTCCTTTCCCTCGGTCAGTCTCTGCAGAGGAGTGGGAATTCTTACTTTGACAGCCATGTTAATACCCCCTTTCCTGTATGTTCATTTCTTTTTGAGTGCCTCTTCAAAGGCCTGCAGATTTGGTTTTATATATATGGGTTCACTCATCCTGCCCTGAAGGGCCTCCTGGGTCTTCATCCCGTTTCCTGTGACACATATCACTGTGAGCTCATTCCTGTCTATGTATCCCTTCTCAATGAGTTTTCTCGTAACCGCCACAGTAACACCTCCGGCGGTCTCTGCAAAGATCCCCTCTGTTCTTGCAAGGGTCTTCATGCCCTCGATTATCTCATCGTCAGTGACCTCTTCCCCGAAGCCGCCTGAGTCCTTGACAACTCTGTAGGCATAGAAGCCGTCAGCAGGGTTTCCAATAGCAAGGGATTTCGCTACAGTATCCGGCTTGATAGGCCTTATTACGTCGGTGTCGTTCTTGATGGCAGTAACGATGGGGTTACAGCCCTCTGCCTGGGCTGCAAATATCCTGGTATCGGCTGACTTGAGGATGCCCACTTCCTTCAACTCCTTGAATGCCTTGTGCACCTTTGTAAGAAGGGACCCGCTTGCACAGGGTACGACCACGTTGTCAGGTGCCCTCCAGCCCAGCTGCTCTGCAATCTCAAACCCGATGGTCTTGGAACCCTCTGCATAGAAGGGCCTGATGTTTATGTTCACGAAGGCCCAGCGGTACTTGTTGGCTATCTCACTGCAGAGGCGGTTTACATCGTCATAGTTTCCGTCAACAGCGATAAGGTTCGGTTCAAAGACAAGGGAGGCCACGATCTTGCTTGCCTCAAGGGTGGCCGGTATGAAGATGAACCTCTCAAAACCTGCCTTTGCACCATGGGCAGAGACGGAATGGGCCAGATTGCCCGTTGAGGCGCAGGCTACTGTATCAAAACCAAACTCCTTTGCCTTTGTCAGGGCAACGGCAACAACCCTGTCCTTAAACGAGAGGGTAGGGTGGGCAACGGTATCATCCTTTATGTAGAGCTCTTTTACCCCCAGCTCTCTTGCAAGGTTGTCAGCCTTCACCAGTGGCGTAAACCCTGAGTTGAGGCCCACCTGGGGCTCACCATCTATGGGCAGGAGTTCCCTGTATCGCCAGAGGTTTTCGTCCCTGTTTTCGATTTTCTTCCTGCTGACAGCTTTCCTGATTCTGGAATAATCGTAAACGACCTCGAGTGGGCCGAAACAGAACTCACAAACATAAATGGGATCAATGCCGTATTCCCTTCCACATTCTCTGCATTTCAGTCCGCTAACAAAACCCATCTCAGCCTCCTTGTCAAATCTGCGGTTTGTCCTGTATGGTAAGGTATATATTTTACAGGAATTTCCATAGAAAAATGAAGTAGTGACCAGTTGATGAATACGGTGGTGCTTGCCGCCGGATTCTTTATTTTGGGATAATAACATGGTCATGAAGAAGGTCTATATAAAAACATTCGGCTGTCAGATGAATGTGCACGATACTGAGAGGATGCTTGGAGTCCTCCTTGACAGTGGATATCAGCCCACTGATGAGCCCCGTGAGGCCGATCTCATAGTCTTCAATACCTGCAGTATCAGGGAAAAGGCAGAGCAGAAGTTCTACAGCCAGCTTGGCAGAACCAAGCACTTCAAGAGAAAGAATCCTGGACTCAGAATCGCCGTGGCTGGCTGTATTGCCCAGCAGGAAGGGGAAACCCTCAGGGAGCGCTTTCCCTATCTTGATGCAGTTATCGGCCCCCAGAACATTGCCAGGGTATGGGAGTTAGAGGCCCTCGGAAAAAAAATATTGACTGAAGACAATCCTGATATTGCTATGGAAGACCTTCCTGCATACAGAAAGGAAGGGGTGAGCGCTTGGGTAAACATAATGTACGGCTGTAACAACTTCTGCTCCTATTGTGTGGTTCCCTTCACAAGGGGAAGGGAGAGGTCCAGGCCCATCTCCTCAATCGAGGATGAGGTAAGGGGACTTGTTGAAGAAGGATACCGGGAAGTCACCCTTTTAGGGCAGAACGTCAATTCCTACAGTGGAGAGGTTGGATTTCCTGTGCTTCTTCGAAGGTTGAACAGGATAGAGGGGCTCGAAAGGATAAGGTTTGTCACCTCCCATCCAAAGGATTTCGGGGAGGAGCTGATAGCAGCAATGAAGGAGTCCGAAAAGGTCTGTGAACATATCCATCTCCCGCTCCAGTCCGGTTCTGACAGGATACTCCAGCTGATGAACAGGCGGTACACCTTCGGTGAATATATGGAAAAGATTCAACGTCTCAGAAAGGAGATACCTGATATCGCCATAACCACGGATATTATTGCAGGTTTTCCCTCGGAGACCGATCAGGACCACAGGATGACCGTTCAGGCCCTCCGGGAAGTGGAGTTTGACGGCATCTTTGCCTTCAAGTATTCCCCCCGTCCCCGGACCAGGGCACTGGAACTTGAGGGGCACCTTCCCGATGAGGTTAAGGCAGAGAGGCTCCAGGAGATCCTACAACTTCAGGATCTCATAACGGAGAAGAAAAACCTTACCTATCTCGGCAGGACTGTACAGGTGCTTGTAGAGGGAAGGGCAGAAGGCAAAAATGGGTTTTTCACCGGTAGAACAAGGACCAACAAGATAGTGAATATTGCCTCTTCAGATGAGATAGCTCCTGGAAGCCTTCTCGATGTCACCATTGAAAAAACCTTCAGGCATAGCCTGGAGGGTCATTACCCGGGGGGACCCTCTCTTTCATGAAGTTTGCCGTCTTGACTCTCGGCTGCAAGACCAACCTCTCAGAGAGTGATGAGATCAAGAGACAGGTCATCAGTACTGGAGGGAGTCTGGTCAGCCTCGGGGAAGATCCTGACTACTGCATAATAAACACCTGTACGGTGACAGGGAAGTCCGATTACCAGTCAAGGCAGCTTATCAGAAGGGCCCTCCGTGCTGGTGCCAAGGTTGTCGTAACAGGATGCTACGCCCAGCTAAGACCTGCTGAGATCAAGGAGATATCTGAAGATATCAAGATATACAATATAACTGAAAAAATACATATAGTCAAAGACATAATAGGTAAAAATTCAAGCAGAACATTAGATGTTCGCGATAGATCCTACCTCGCCTTCAGAAGGACAAGGCCCTTTATAAAAATACAGGATGGCTGTAATCACAGTTGCACCTACTGTAACATTACATTGGCAAGGGGCAGATCAAGGAGCCTGGAGATAGAAGACATCCTCTGTCGCATAGCCCATCTTGAGGAGGAGGGCTTCCGGGAAGTCGTACTGACCGGCGTACACATTGGACTCTACGGATCTGACCTCAACACTAAAGCAAAGCTTGCAGATTTAGTAAATAGTATCTTGAAAAATAGCAAAAAAATAAGAGTCAGACTTGGTTCTCTCGAGGTGAATGAGCTTGATGAAGAGATAATAAATCTGTTAGGACATCCAAGGCTCTGTTCTCATATCCATATCCCTTTACAATCAGGAGACGACAGGATACTTAGAAGAATGAACAGACTGTACAGTGCCAGGGATTTTTTCCGTAAAGTAGAGAAGCTTGCCTCTGAGGTGAAAGGTATCTCAATCGGAACAGATGTGATCGTGGGTTTTCCTGGTGAAGACGATAAGTCTTTCAGGCAAACGGCTGAGATGATTGCTGATTCAGCTTTAACATACCTCCATATCTTTCCGTTTTCACCACGACCTGGAACAGTGGCTGCCGGTATGCCCGGAGAAGTGCCAGGCGAGATAAAGAAAGAGCGGGTGAGGGTGCTCAGAGAGACTGACAGGAAGCTGCGTTTGAGGTTCAGGCATTCCCAGATACTTGAGATTCTTGATGTTATTGGAGAGGAGGTTGTTGAAGACGGCTATATCAAAGGAAAGTCCTCCAATTACCTTAATATCTATTACAAAAACAAGCGCTTTCAGCAGGGTGAACTTGTAGAAGTCAAAATAGATGAGCTCTTCAGAGACGGTCTTCGTGGAATTGCAACTAAAATCTGCTAACCCCCGTGAACTAAAGAAAAATTCCGATGCTCAAATCTTATTCATTCCCGTTAAGCCCATATAAAAACAGGTGCCTCCTGCACTTATAAACAGGGTTAGTAACAGGTTTTCCACAGGGAATGTTAAAATATAACGTCTGATAATATATATTATGTTAAATCTTGTATTCATGGATATACTTCTCAACATCCTTTCCGTCCTTGAGTCTTCCTGCAAAGACCCCTTTCCTGATCTCATCGATCAGCCTGCCCAGTTCTACTCCACTAATCTCAGGCCTTAATTCCATGATTCGCTCACCGCTGACAAGAGGTTTAGTTGTCAGGCTTTTGAACTTCTCAGCCTCAGCAAAGAGATCGACCCTCCCCCTATAGAGGAGAAACTCAAAAACAGAGGGCCAGGCCTTTTTGTAAATACTGTATCTTACCTCTGACGATTCAGGAAGATGTTCTATGTCCGCAACCCTCTCAAGCCCCTTGATCCTTCCCTTGAGTCTGGCTGGAACAATCACGAGCCTTTCCTTCTCGCTATTTTCTGAAAGATATTCCATAAACAGCAACTCGAGGCAAAGTAGTTTCAACAAGTCGAGTTTCTCACCGAGTATGTCCATGGTTAATTCATAAGGAGTTACTTTAATTTTTTTATTAATCTCAAGAAGTTTATTGACAATTGAGCTCAACGTGCTGTTTTTTAAAGATAATAATATGTTCAAAATTCCATCTCTCAATGCCTCATCAAGCACACTAAGGAAGTATTCACCCCGAAAGGTCTTGATAAATTCCAAAGTTATTCTTTCAGGTGCAGATTCAGTAAGGAGTTCACGATTCCTGACAAGCCATGATCTCGTCTGTTCATCAAACCTCCCCTGGATCTCGCTTAGAAACCTGTATCCACGGATTATCCTGACTGGATCCTTAGTGATATTTTCTTCCTTTACAGCCCTGATGATTCCTCTCTCAAGGTCCCCTACCCCACCGGTGATATCAATAATTCCTTCAGAGGGATTATAGGCGATAGAATTAATGGTAAAGTCCCTGCTTGAGAGGTCCCTCTCAGGATTACCCTGTATTTTTGTGAAATCAAGGCTTGCGCCCTCTTCAGGGATGAGCCTGACAGTCAATCCATCTTTCATGGATACCACCGTGCCGCCCGTTTCCATCTGAACGGCCCTGGCTGCTATCTCCGGGTCCTCCTTCAGGACATAATCCCTGTCCTTTGACTCCTTTCCCCTCAGCAACTCCCGGATGAACCCGCCAACAAGCAGGGCCTGAGGAAACTTTTTGAATACTATTCTGTTATACAGATCTTTTTCTATCCTTGCTCGGATATTCATACTTTTAAGTATACTGATTTAAACGAATTTTCGTCTTATGAAGTTGTTGTATTCTTGATTTTTTCCGGAGAGGTTTTATATCTTAAATACACTCCTTAATATACTCCTTCTGCGGGCGTAACTCAGCGGTAGAGTGTCAGCTTCCCAAGCTGAAGGTCGCGGGTTCAAATCCCGTCGCCCGCTCCACATCTCTTATGACTGCTACAGGTCATTGGTGCTTTTCCCTTCGGCTTTTCCTTACAGTTGCATAAAATTTACCGGAAATGGCCCCCTGCCTCCTTATGCAACGTTAAGATTCCTTCTCCGGCTCTGCCTTCATCGAGCAGGTCTTTCCGGCTTTACGTTAAAATAAGGATATGAGACCTCTTGAGAGGCTGAAGGACCGTCTTGCCGGAATCCTGAGGGGCAAGGAGTCTGTCATAAGGATGGCTATTGTGACCCTTATCGGGAGGGGGCACCTTCTTATAGAGGATGTCCCGGGAGTCGGCAAGACCACCCTTGCCCTGGGCCTTGCCCGGGCTATGGACTGCTCATTCCAGAGGATACAGTTTACAAGCGATCTTCTCCCCTCTGATATCACTGGCGTAAACATCTTCAACCCCGAGCTGAGAGAGTTCAAGTTCAGCCCAGGCTCCATCTTTGCCAACATCGTGCTTGCCGATGAGATAAACAGGACAAACCCGAAAACACAGTCAGCCCTCCTTGAGGCAATGAGCGAAAGGAAGGTATCCATTGACAGAAGGACCTATCCTCTTCCCTCCCCGTTCATGGTGATTGCAACCCAGAACCCCTACGAATATCATGGGACCTTTCCCCTGCCTGAAAGCCAGCTTGACCGTTTCATGATTCACCTGAGGATAGGATATCCGGACTATGAGGTTGAAAAAGAGGTGATGCTCCAGGATGGCAATATGGAAGAGATGGAGAACCTCCCCCATGTGATAAGCCGGGAGGAGGTGCTTTCTGCTCAGGCAGAAGTAGATTCAGTCCATGTGGATGAGTCGGTTCTGGATTATGCAATGAGGCTGGTCATGGCCACAAGAAAGGACGAGCGGATCCGCCTTGGCGTGAGCACCAGGGGCGGCCAGTTCCTTCTGAGGGCAGCCAGGGCACTTGCGGTTTATGAAGGCCGGGACTACCTTACCCCTGGAGATGTCATGGAGGTGGCCCCACTGTCTCTTGGCCACAGGATAATACTCAAGTCCAGGAATTATATCAGAGATGCCGATGAGATCATCAGAGAGATACTCGAGGAAATATCCGTTCCGCTATAGTCCTGTCTTTCAACACAGCCTCAGGTTGACACGGGAAGGAAAACGTTTCATTATCGCCCTTTCAGTCATCGCCTTCGCCGCCCTGAATACAGGAAACAACCTTATGTATCTTGTCTTCTCCTTTATGCTTGCCACGGCTCTCGTCGGATTATTCTCTCCCCTTGTTACATTAAGAAAGACCGTCCTTTTTGCTGATCCTGCTGATGAAATACATGCCGGAGAGCCGGCTCTGCTCAGTCTGATAATTCATAACAGCGGCCGGCTCTTTCATGCCCGGTCCCTGAGGATAAGCTCTGATCTCCTTCATCGAGAGGTTACGGCTGAGAAGGTTGCACCGGGTGAAGAGATATTTATCCGGGAAGAAGCTGTCTTCCCACGAAGGGGAAGGTACAGCCTAGGTGAAATCAGGATTGAGACAGGTTACCCTTTCATATTCTTCAGGTTTCAGAAAAGATTCACCACAGGAAGGGAAGTCATCGTTTACCCGACACTCTTTGAGATGGACCCTCCCGGTCCTCCCAGGGCCACGGATGCCACGCATACCGGACTCAGGGTGGTGTACGAGGATGAAGAGTTCTCTCATATCAGAGATTTCCGGGCCGGAGACCCCCTCAGGAAGATACACTGGAAGGCGACGGCAAAACATGGCTCCCTCAAAGCAAGGACCTTTCAGCCAGGCATATCGAAAGATGTTACTATCATCCTTGACAATGCCAGAACAGGGAGCCCTCTCTTTGAAAGGGCTGTCTCCCATGCAGCCACCCTCGCTGCCCTGTATATAGATGCAGGTTATCCTGTAAGGCTTATAACCTGCAGAAAGACCCTCCCCTTCGGGACTGGCCGCGAACATCTTTACAAGATATTTGACATACTCGCACTTATCGAGATGGAAGACTCACTGGAGTGTCCTGAAAGGGAGTCTATCTCAGGATACTCCATTCTGATCCTGACCTCAGAAGACTCACCCATGGGTGAGTACAGGCCGGTCGTTACGGAGACAGTTCATGCCTCCCATCTATAAGGCACTGACAGCAGTAGTCGCTCTCACCGGTGACCTGAGTATCATAATAACAGGAGAGGTGAACCCACTTTTCTTCATACCCGGCGCACTTGTTCTTCCGGGTTATCTCAGGGCAATCCAGGGAAGGCCCCAGCTTTCACGGTATGCCGTGGGAGGGCTCTCCACGGTCTCCCTCCTTGTATTCGGGGTTGATGTTGTTTATATTTCCGGCGATCTTATAGTAGCAGTCTCCCACCTGACAATACTCTTCCATTCCATTAAGAGTTTTGACATAAAAGACCCTTGGGACTCCCTTCAGGTCTTCTTCATGACCCTGATTCAGGTTCTTCTGGCCTCTGAACTCACGTCATCCCTCTTTTTCGGTGTTGTCTTTATTCTATTCATGATCGTGACAGCTATCTCACTGTTTTACTCACACCTTCTCCAGCAGGGTATCCACTCGATGAGGGGCTATCTCAGGCAGGCCCTGACTGTTACTTTCATTGTGAGCATCCTGAGCATACTCCTCTTTCCTGCGATCCCCCGTCTGAAGGGAAGTCTGTGGGGAAAGAGTATCGGCCGCGGGATGAAGTCGGGATTTTCCGAGAAGGTCCAACTTGGAGAACTCCAGGACCTTAAGCTTGACAGAACCCCGGTGATGCGTGTAACCGTCACACCGCCATTCAGAGGGATCCCATACTGGCGGGGAATAACCTTTGAGTTTTATGAAAATAATACCTGGCAGGATCTGGAGACCAGCAAAATGGTGATCCAGAGCAGTGATGGTGAGTTTGAAATAGGGCCTGGAGGCAGTGGTCCCAGATACAGCCAGGAGTTCATCCTGGAGCCCCTTGACACGGAATATATATTCTCACTTGGAAGGACCCAGAAACTGAGGACCAATGCAAGGAGGATTATAAGGCATAATGACGGAGCACTCTCCATCCCGTTCAAGAAAGGAAAGAGGATAAGGTATACCGTTCAGAGCACCGCTGCCCCCCTTCCCCCTACACATGACGATTACCTCTATCTGCAGATGCCGAAGGGGATGGACCGGGTAAGAGAACTTGCCCTTTCAGTCACTGAAAGGCTGGCTTCACCCTTTGAGAAGGCAAAGGCTATAGAAGGATTTCTTAAGAGGGAATATACTTATTCATTAACAGTTCCTGCCCCTGGGGAAGGTCTGACACCAGTGGAGGATTTCCTCTTCAGGTCCAAGAGGGGGTACTGTGAGTATTATGCTACGGCCATGGCCCTGATGCTCCGCTCAATCGGGATACCGGCAAGGGTGGTATCGGGATACATGGGAGGAGAGTTCAACAGGTATGGAAACTATTATATTGTAAGACAGATGGATGCCCATACCTGGGTGGAGGCGATGATTGGGAGAAGGTGGGAGACCTTTGACCCAACACCACCGGCCCAGGCTGAAAAAAGGCATCCCCTGAACCTGTTCATGGATTACCTCAAACTGAACTGGGAGAGGTATGTGGTAGGTTTCAGCAGATATGACCAGGCAAGTATTATGAGACGGCTGAGTCTTCCATCAATGAAATGGTCAGGCCGCGGGATGCCTCACGGGCGGAGATCAGTCCTCTCGACGGGTATTACTCTTCTGGGCGTTATCTTCTTGATTATAATAATCCTGTATTTCCGGAGTGGTCCATTCAGGCTTCCCCCTGAAAGCAGGCTCTACCTAAGACTCAGAACAGGGCTTGTCGGAAACAGGGCTGGCGAGTATTCGGCAAGGGAGGAGATGAGGAACAGGATTGGCAACCTTCCTCCAGGGACGAAGGAGAGGGCCTTTGAGTTCATCAGACTTTACGAAAGGATCAGATTTGGCGGTTCCTCTGATGACAATGACTTGAAACAACTGAAAAGCCTTTATGAAAAACTGCGGCAGGACCAGTCGTTCAGAAAAGCAGGGAAGAGAGGATACTCCTGACCTAAATTGAGCGATTTTGCTCTATAGGCAGAGGGCCATGGGCCTTCACATCATTCTCGACGGGCCTCCATGCCCCATATACCCCAAAAAGTCTTTGACTTTTCGGGGGCCCCGTCTCCGAGGCGATCATCACGCCTCACCTCGAAACGAGTCTCACGACTCGTGGAGAGTCGTATCGACATCCGGGTGAGGCTTATGTGATGATCAAAACCGTTCAGGCCCACTGCCCCTCTACCTCCTTATATACTGTATCTGAAAAAACCGCTCAGTTTGGGTCCTGAGTTGGTAAAGACTTTGGAGGCTGGGGGCCATTTAAGGCCAGTTTTATGCAACTGGAAGGTTCATTAAAACGATAAATATCTGTCCAGGATCACATCTGTCCAAGATAATTTAAAGGGAAGGTCGATGCGACTCTTTGCTTTGACTCGCTTCGAGCGGCAAGGCTGCGAAAACACAATGCAACCGAGTCGAAGCGACCAAGCTCTATTTAAGGGACAGGAACCTGAATCAGCAGATGTTAGAGAATGCTGTCTGAGAAGGTTTGTCAGTAGGCTGAATCCTTCTTTTTCAAAGGTGTCGAGCATTGGTGTTTTCTCCGCCATACCGCCTTCCCATGATACTCAGAATTGTTTTGGACACCACTGGTCCAGGATATTTCTGAAGAGAGACGGCAAGATTGTTTGGACAGCACTGAAAATGATAGTAAGGTTCCCGGAACATGTCAGACAGCAGTAGAACAAGCATAAAGGTAACGGCCTTTCTCCTGGGCTTCATCTCCCTCCTTGCCCAGGTTCTCCTTTTGAGGAGTCTGCTTTCGGTATTTTCAGGAAATGAGTTGATTTTAGGGCTCATTCTGGCGCTATGGATCAGCTTTACAGGTACTGGCAGTATTCTGGGGGAACGATTAAGACCAGACAGGTCATACATAGGCTGGTCCTTTGTGATTGTGGGGCTCATGCTTATGGTGCTTCCCGTCTCTGTCTGGTATGTCTATCCTCTGTTCGGTATCTCCTTTGGCGAGGTGATCCCGTTACCTCTTACACTTCTGACAAACGCAGTAATCCTCCTTCCTCTCTGTCTCGTCTTCGGGGCACAGTTTCCCCTGATTGTAAAGTCCCCTGGACAGTCTCCTCCTTCAATCACCTATGGGCTTGAATCCCTTGGTGCCTTTGTCTCCGGACTGCTCTTTACCCTGGCTCTGGCCGGTCTGATTCCTGACCGGATACTAGTCCTCTCACTGAGTATAGTGTCAGTATTGACAGGGGTCTTTCTTTTGGACAGAACACCTGGTGAAAGC
This sequence comes from uncultured Thermodesulfovibrio sp., assembly GCA_964542175.1. Lineage (GTDB taxonomy): Bacteria > Nitrospirota > Thermodesulfovibrionia > Thermodesulfovibrionales > JdFR-85 > WFTX01. Next base: position 67,403 of record CAZITN010000001.1, read on the forward strand.
AGAAAGGGGGGATCGGGTTTGATCGGCAAGTGGATCCATCTACTTGCCGGAGTACCGCTCCTGATGTATCTTATCCTCCCATCGCCAGGGGCGCAGATCATTCCAGGCAAAATAATGGAAAGAATGGAGTCCCGCCAGGGTGAGGTCATCATTACGAATATGGGCTCCCAGAGGAACTTCTATGTGTCAGGGAAACTGGTATTCTCATATCCCGAGCCTGTAACTGAAGAAATCCTCGGACACATACCACTCCTCTTTTCAAGGCCAGGGAAGGTACTGATCGTAGGTGGTTCTCCCGGTATTATCAGGGAGGTCCTCAGACACGAAAAGGCAGAAATAACATTCCTGGAACTGAACAGGACACTCCTCAAACTGGCTCTTCAGAATCTCACAACCGCTGACACGGCACTGATCACAAACTCCCCCCGCGTGGAGTTCGTCACTGACGATGCACGGCACTATCTGAAAGACTCGGACCGGTCTTTTCAGATTATCATCCTGAATCCCCCCTACCCCAGCACCGCCAGTTCCAACAGGTACTACACAGTGGAATTCTTCAACCTTCTGAAAAAGCGCCTGACGGATGGCGGGATCGTGCTCCTTCGTATCATGGCCGTACCTGGCTACATGGGAGAGGCGATGGCAAGGGCCAATGCCACAATCTACAACACATTCAGGGAGGTCTTTCCCTATCGGGAGGTCTCTTCCATGGAATATGGCCTGCTGATCGGGGCAAAGAGTCCTCTCAGGACTGACCTTAAAACTCTCCCTGAAAGATTCAACCAGTCCCGGCTGAAGACCCTATATCTGAACGGATCAGTTCTTGAAGATATCTTCTCTGAGTTCAAAAGGGAAAGGTTCAAACTTGCCCTTGAAGGCAGCAATGACCTGAACACTGACATCCATCCCGTTGCCTACCTTCACAATGTGGCACTATGGAGTGAGGCCCACGGCGGGGGGATGCTGAAAGGTATACTGAATCACACCCGTCTGTCTATGATACTATTTGCTATCCTCTTTCCCCTCCTGCTCTTCCTGATGGGTCGTGCTGGAAGGGGGGCTTCTTATCCATTGATCTTCAGTACGGGCTTTCTGACTATCTCTGTCGTAACCCTCTCTCTCCTTCTTTACCAGGCCCTTGCCGGATATGTATATGAGATGATAGGCATGATCTCCACCCTTTACATGCTCGGAAGCGCCGGTGGTGCATTAGTGGCGGCAAGGTTCCCCAAAACAGGAAGGAGGGTGCTTCTTTTCACAGAAGGGGCATCGCTCCTTTTTCTGATGTTCTTCTTCATATTAAGCAGTTCAACTACAGGGATATTCGGCGGTGTATTTGCCGTGGGAGTGCTTGGAGGCTGGACCTTCGGGATTGCGGCAGGGATGGTTGAAAGGCCGTCTGTCCTTTACGGCACGGATCTTCTCGGGGCCTTTGTCGGTGCCCTTTCTACATCTATCTTCATCTTCCCGGTTTTCGGGCTTTATTACACCATGTTATTCCTGGTATATTTGAAGGCTCTGTCCCTTTTCTCAGCATGGAAGTTATGAACTACCCACTATTGTTCAAGAAATTTCACAGAACTAGGAGAGACGGTATGGCAAAGAAAACATCAATGCTCGAAACCTTTAAAAAGAAAGGTTTCAGATTCCTGACAGACCTGATCAGACAGACTGATCTAATACATGCTGATTCAGGTTTCTCTGCCATAAATCCTGTCGGTTGCATTGTGTTTTTGGAGCCATGCCGCCTCTCCTTTAAATATTGTGATCTACCATAAGTTCATAAGAAGGACGGGGCTCCTCCTTGCCCTGGTGGTTCTGCTCTCCCTCTCTGCAGGCTGGCTCATGAGGGAAGAAGAACTTGATGTGAAAGCCCTGATCAAGGGCCTTGCTGGCGAAGATGTCCTGTTCCCCGAGAAGGTTGGTCCTCCCCCTCACTACCCCTCTGACACGGGCGTGATAGCCTTTAACTCCTACGAGGTAGTGCCTCACATCCGTGGCTACGCAGGCCCTATCAGGACGCTCATTGCCCTGGACAGCAGCGGTACGATACTCGGAGTACGAATCATCCAGCACAGGGAGACGGAAAACTATGTCCACTATGTGCTGACAAGGCAATACCTGGACCAGTATGTCGGCAAAAGGGTTACAGCCCCCCTTCAGGTCGGTCTTGACATAGACGGGATCAGCCGGGCCACCGTAAGTGTCAAGGCCCTCGCCCGGACAATCAGGGAGTCCTCACGGATCGTGGCTGGAGAACTTTTCGGAATCAGGGTTCAGGGGGAAGGCTCTGGGGCAGCAGTGGATCTGAAGTTCGTCCTCTATATCCTCTTTTTCAGTGGTACCCTCGGATTGTACATGGCCACTAAAAGGAAGAAGATCCTTCTCAGGTACAGGGAGACCGTACTCGTACTCAGCATCATCCTCATTGGCTTTTATGTAAGCACACCCTTCTCCATACTCCACATCCTGAACATACTCATGCTGAACTACTCGACTTCCCTCCTCTGGCTTGCCATTGTTATCACCATATCGATAAGCCTTCTCCTGGCAGGAAGATTCTATTGCGGATGGCTCTGTCCTTTCGGGGCCTTATCTGAACTCATAGGGAAAATACCCCTAAGGAAGTGGCGCGTCTCAGACGAACAGGACCTGAAGTTGAGAAGGATCAAGTATTTTCTTCTCTTTTTGATCCTTCCCCTGGCTCTTGCTACCGGGAGGACTGATTATGCAACATTTGAACCATATCTGACCATATTTTCATTCCATGGATATGCCCTTCACTGGGTATTCGCCATCCTCACGGTGGTCATGAATCTAAGAGTAGAGAGGTTCTGGTGCCGGTATCTATGTCCCGTGGGAGGAGTGCTTGGCTTGCTCACCCTGAAAGCGAGGGGATATAAAAGCAGCCCGGCCTGCCCCATGAAAAACCCTGAAAATCCCCACATCTCTGAGTGCATCAGGTGTAACATATGTTACGACAGGGACGACTCAAAATGTTCAAAAGGTTAAAAATGCCCCGCTGATCTTTTATAATATAAAATGCAGGAGAGCAGAAAACTCAGAGTTTCCATCTATCTATCCATACTGCTGATACTCTCAATCGTTATTTACAATATATTTGATGAGTATCTCGAGACACACCTCTTTGCTTATCTGAAACGCCGTATCTACTATGAGCAGACCATATCAAAAAAGGACCTGAGCCGCCATCCGGCGAGATATTGGAGAAAGGTCAGATAAAGGGTTAAAATACTTATATGGCTTCACGGGTAAAATGTGAACTCTGCCCCACGGAGTGCATCCTGGGGGATTACCAGGTTGGCGGGTGCAAGGTCCGGATAAATCTTAAGGGGGAGCTTTACAGCCTTGTCTACGGGAAGCCCTGCGCTGTAGCCATTGACCCCATTGAGAAGAAACCTTTTTTCCATGTTCTGCCCGGAACAAAGGCATTCTCTGTTGCCACCGTCGGGTGTGTGCTTGGTTGCAAATTCTGCCAGAACTGGCAGATATCCCAGGCAAAGCCGGAGGAGTCTAAAAACTACAATCTCGAGCCAGATGATCTTGTAAGAAAAGCCTTGTTCTATGGTTCCCGATCCATTGCCCACACATACACGGAACCGACGGTGTTTTACGAATACATGTTCGACACCTCTTCCATTGCCCGGAAGTTCGGTATCTTGAATACCATGCACACCTGTGGGTATATAAACGAAAGGCCCCTCAGGGAGCTTTCCAAGGTGCTTGATGCAGCCTGTGTTGACCTCAAGTCATTTTCTGAAGACTTTTACGCCCGGCTCTGCGGTGGGCGACTCAGACCCGTGCTTGATGCGCTCCTCACACTCAGAGACGAAGGGGTCTGGATCGAGATAACAAACCTCGTGATCCCCACACAGAACGACAGTCAGGAGGAGATCAGAGATATGTGCCGGTGGATTTATCGTAACCTCGGCCCTGATGTACCGCTCCATTTCTCACGGTTCTTCCCCCATTACAAGATGAAAAACCTGCCTCCAACTCCTTTAAGCACACTTCAGATGGCAAGAAAAGCCGCCATGGACGAGGGTCTCCGGTATGTCTATCTCGGAAACATCCGTTCACCTGCGGAAAACACATACTGTCCGGACTGTAAAAGGGTTATAATTGAGAGAAGCGGTTACTATGTCCGTAATATCAGGATAAAGGACTCTAAATGCATCTATTGCGGATATGAAATAGCAGGAAAGTGGAGTTAGGCTGATGTTCGGAAGAAGGGACTTCATAAGGCTGTTCTTGATCGGGGGGATGCTATCTTGGACAGGGAGGTTTTTCAGTAAGTGGTGTTCCGCAGGACAGGTACGGAGAGCTCGGTTTTGGAAAAGGGTCTGAGGTACTCAGGGGCGGGATTACTCCTTGTGCTCCTGTTAATCCTCCCTTCCTGCAAGAAAACAATCAAGGAGCCTTCAGTAGCAGGGGCCTTCTATCCTGCTGATCCCGCAGAACTCTCCAAGATGGTCGATGGCTATCTCAGTGCAGCAGACCCACCTCCCCTTGATGGCGAACTCATCATCCTCTTTTCTCCCCATGCTGGTTATATCTACTCCGGAGAGATTGCCGCACACACTTACAAAGCAATAAGAAACAGACACATAAAGCGGATAATCCTGATCGGCCCCAGTCATCATGCCCTGTTCAAGGGGGCATCCATCTACACAGGGGATTACTTCAAAACACCCCTCGGCCTTGTTCCTGTTGACCTTGAGATCGCTGAGTCGTTGATACACGAAGAGGCAGACTGCAGGTATTATCCCGAGGCATACACCAGGGAACACTCCCTTGAAGTACAGCTACCCTTTCTGCAGAAGAGCCTCAGTGACTTCAGTGTTGTCCAGATACTGATAGGTCAGCTCACCAGAAAATCCTTCCAGTTTCTTACGGAACGGCTCACGGAGATTCTCAGAAGAGACAGAAGCACCATGGTTATAGTGAGCACAGACCTTTCGCACTATCACCAGTACGAGAAGGCGGTTGAGATGGATCGTGCTGTAACAGATGCCGTTACACGTCTCTCCATTGAAGACCTGGAAAGATTATTTCGGAGAAGAAAGGGGGAGATGTGCGGACGCTATCCAGCCATACTTGGACTTTCCGTGGCAAGGGCTGTTGGGGCAACCCACGGGGTTCTCCTCAAGTATGCAAACTCAGGAGACACTGCCGGGAGAAAGGACTCGGTCGTGGGATATGCTTCAATCGCTGTCCTGAAGGCCCCCCTCAGCTCTGAGGAGAAACAGTTTCTCCTTGAACTTGCCCGCAAGACCGTAAAGGAGTATGTGACTGCCGGGAAGATACCCGAAGTGGATGTGAAGGAGGGAAGACTCCTTGCAAACGGTGCAACCTTTGTCACCCTTAAAAAGAATGGTGCCGCTCTCAGGGGCTGTATTGGTAACATTATTCCCGTCATGCCCCTGTACAAGTCAGTAATAAGAAATGCAGTCTCTGCAGCCACAAGAGACCCCCGATTTCCTCCTGTAACCGCAGATGAGCTCCAGGACCTGGAAGTGGAAGTGACAGTACTTTCACCCCTGGAAAGAATAAGCAGCATTAATGAAATAGAAGTGGGAAAACACGGCCTGTACATTGTCAAGGACAATCGTTCAGGCATTCTCCTGCCACAGGTGGCTACTGAGTTTGGCTGGAACAGGCTTCAGTTTCTCCAGGCTGTTTCTGAAAAGGCCGGACTTCCGCCTGATGCCTGGCAGGAGGCCACTCTTTATAGATTCACTGCTGAGATAATCAGGTAGAGAATCTGTACATGTCTGATTAAAGTAATCATAAGTTTCGGCAGGGGATATACCCAAACGGACCTTCCAACACAGGGAGGTTATTGATTTGATGCTTTTTTTTGATACTGAGGTTAGTTGCTCATGAGAGTTGGTTTAAGAGAGGTGAATATGCACAGCGAGCTTATGCGAATGGATGTGATAGAAAACAACTTATTTACGGTATAATTCCAGAGGTGCGCTCTGTAATTTTTCATTATCAAAACCTGATCGTTCATGAAGCGCTTCCCTGTGTCGGCTCGGCGGAAACCGTCCGGTCTTTTATACTCAAACGCCCTTTTTAGAACTGATCAGGACTATTAAGGCTCCGTCCCCAACAGACTTTCTATACTCAGACATGACCGGAGCTTTATAATGAAAAATTCAGAGCGCACCTCTGGATAACTGAACAGGTCGGTAAGGCTCCGAAAGTGTATTTCGTCGTATCGAATGCCCCTGCCTTGGGGGAACAATTTATAAAACTGGAAGGTAGAGTTTATGAACTGGCATAACCTTGACATAGAGAAGGTGCTGAAAGAACTGGGGAGTT
>CAZITN010000001.1:73850-85342 GCA_964542175.1 uncultured Thermodesulfovibrio sp.
TTTATGAACTGGCATAACCTTGACATAGAGAAGGTGCTGAAAGAACTGGGGAGTTCTCTGGAAGGACTCACCAGTGAGGAGGCCGGAGAGCGTCTAAAAAGGCATGGGCCCAACGCAATCAGGGAGAAGAAACGAAAAACCCCTCTCATGCTCCTCCTTGACCAGTTCCGGGACTTCATGATACTGGTGCTTTTGGCTGCAGCTGTTGTCTCAGGTATCATAGGGGAACCTACCGATACAATTGCCATAATTGTCATAGTTGTCCTCAATGCAATAATCGGTTTCGTTCAGGAGTACCGCGCTGAAAAGGCTATGGCGGCGCTGAAGAGAATGGCTGCACCCGTCTCCGTGGTTCTACGCAATAACAGGCCGGAGAATGTCCCTGCATCGGAGATCGTTCCCGGCGATATCGTGCTGCTTGAGGCAGGCAACATGGTGCCTGCTGATATGAGGCTGATCGAGACAGCACAATTGAAGGTAGAGGAAGCTGCCCTTACTGGAGAGTTCCTGCCGGTCAAGAAAACACCTGACACACTCCCTGCTGAAGAAATTCCTCTTGGAGACCGTACAAACATGGCTTACAGGGGAACCATTGTCACCTATGGACGGGGACGGGGAGTGGTTGTGGCAACGGGTATGGAGACAGAGATTGGAAAGATCGCCACCATGCTCCAGGAGGAAGACGAGGTCAAGACTCCGCTCCAGAAGAGACTACAGGTCTTTGGCCAGAGGCTTGCCCTTGCAGTACTCGCCATTTGTGCGATCGTCTTTGTACTGGGTCTCTTTAGAGGTGAAGAGCCTCTGACAATGCTGCTTACCGCAATCTCCCTTGCTGTTGCTGCCATTCCCGAGGCATTGCCGGCTGTTGTGACCATCTCCCTTGCTCTGGGCGCACGAAAACTGGTCAGACAGAATGCCCTTGTAAGAAAGCTTCCTGCAGTTGAGACCCTCGGCTCTGTCACATACATCTGCTCTGACAAGACAGGAACCCTTACCCTTAACAGGATGACCGTTGAAGAGATATGGGCTTATGGAAAGGAGGAGCTTCAGCAGTCGGTACCTGAGGTACTTTACATTGCCCTTGCACTCAGCAATGATGCAGAAGAAGATGCCTCAGGAAACCCCATGGGAGACCCGACGGAAACGGCACTCTTCGAAGCTGCAAAGAAAAGGGGATTCGATAAACGGGCGCTCGATAAGATATACCCCAGGATCGGAGAGATACCCTTTGATTCTGAACGGAAATGCATGACAACCATACACTCCTGGGGAGAATACGGCGGGAAGGCAGAAGATGGGCCCTCAATAGTCTCCTTTACAAAGGGGGCAGTGGATGTACTCGTGGAGAAAGCTGACTTCATGCTTACTTCTGAGGGCGTCAAACCCCTTAACAGGAGGGAGCTCATAAAGGTAAACGATGATATGGCTTCAAGGGGACTCAGGGTTCTCTGCATCGCCATGAAGGAATGGGGGGCTCTTCCCGGTGATATCTCACCGGAAACAGTAGAAAGGGACCTCATCATTCTGGGGCTTGTGGGAATGATGGACCCACCGAGGCAGGAGGCGAAAGAGGCGGTAAGATTGTGCAGGACTGCAGGGATAATCCCGGTGATGATTACAGGTGATCATCCCCTGACTGCAAAGGTAATAGCAAAGAGGATAGGTATAACAGAAGACGGGGAGAGGAATATCATTACCGGTCAGGAACTGGAGCGGCTGAACCTCGAGGAATTTGAAGATCAGGTGCAACGCATAAGGGTCTATGCAAGGGTGGCTCCGGAACAGAAACTGAATATAGTAAAGGCGCTTCAGGAGAGAGGACAGTTTGTAGCCATGACAGGAGACGGTGTGAATGATGCACCGGCACTGAAAAGGGCTGATATCGGGGTTGCAATGGGAATAACAGGCACGGATGTAGCCAAGGAGGCTGCCCACATGATCCTTCTTGATGATAACTTCGCCACGATCGTCAAGGCTGTCAGGGAAGGCAGAAGAATATTCGACAATATCCGAAAGTTCATAAGATACACCATGACTAGCAATTCCGGAGAGATATGGACCATCTTCCTTGCCCCCTTTCTTGGTCTGCCCATCCCCCTCCTGCCGATCCACATTTTATGGATAAATCTTGTGACAGACGGGCTTCCTGGACTTGCCCTTGCAGCAGAGCCTGCAGAAAGGGATGTTATGAAGAGGCCTCCCAGGGATCCTGAAGAGAGCATTTTTGCCCACGGCCTCGGTGTCCAGATAGTCTGGGTAGGACTCCTGATGGGATTTGTCTGTATCTTTACTCAGGCATGGACGATAAAGGCTGGAGATCCGAACTGGCAGACCATGGTCTTTACTGTTTTGTGCCTGAGCCAGATGGGAAATGTCCTTGCCATCCGGTCAGAAAGGGAATCCCTCTTTAGTCAGGGCCTGAGGTCAAACCTCCCTCTCCTTGGGGCTTTTATCCTTACTTTCCTTCTCCAGATGGCTACTATCTACGTCCCCTTTCTTAATCCAGTATTCAAGACAAAACCCCTGAGCGCCTGGGAGTTGCTTGTAACCCTGGCAATGTCATCAGTGGTATTTTTTGCAGTGGAGACAGAGAAACTCATCAGGCGGATCAGGGATGAGAAGGCAGGCTGAGGGTAAGACGGATCTCAGAGAAACTTCAGCAATGGAAGACCGTTTTCTGGATCAGGAACTCTTTCGGCACTAAGCCCCTTCAGTTCGAATACAACCACTTCCAGTATGAGAAAGACTTCTGAGCCCTTCCGGAGGCATCCCATCTTGACGGAGTCCCTCTTACCATAGGTCCCGTGGAAATGGATTAGCGGTTCATCGTCCTTCCAGAATATCGTCCCTCCGCCATAGACCTCATGGCTCTCGGAAAGCTTCCTCCAGATGGGCCTGGGCGGCATCTCTTCTGTCTCAGGTCCGACAACGAATTCACCCCTTTTGATACCACCCACAACCTGAAACACTGCAGCCTTCACATTTTCCTTCCGGGCCAGGTCTTTCAGCCCACCAAGCAGATCATCACCATCGGCGAACCGGACGACAAACACTCTTCCTGTCTCAGCAGTCCTGTATTCCATACAACTGAAATATAACAGACAGGGTATAAATCCTTCAAGTCTGGCCGATAGTAAAAGTAAAGAGAAGAGCTTCTCCCAGGAATCAGTCCTGTATGATATAATCTTCCCTATGAAAGTAATCGTCATAGGAGCAGGAGAGGTCGGCTATCATATTGCAAAGTTTCTCTCACGGGAACAGGATATAGATGTTGTTGTGATAGATACTGACCACCAGAAACTGGGCAGGATTAGCGAGGAACTTGATATTGCAGTGGTGGAAGGAGAGGGAGGCTCACCGAGGGTCCTGGGAGAGGCAGGTGCGGACGACGCCGATATACTCCTTGCCGTAACTAACAGCGATGAAATAAACATGATCTCCTGTCTGGTTGCAAAGGCCCTCTTTAATGTAAAGAGGAAGATCGCCAGGATCAGGAATGAAGAATACTTTACAAACAGGAAACTCCTTGAAGAAGACAATCTTGATATTAACCCGGCTATAAACCCAGAACTGGAGTCTGCACGGGCGATTATCCGGATTATTGAAACCCCCTCTGCCTATGATGTAGAGGAGTTTGAAAACGGTATCATCAAAGTAATCGGGTTCAGGGTGAAGGAAGACTCCTTTATTGCCGGGAAAAGCCTCAAGGACCTCCGGGAGCAGATCGGCCAGAAGATACTCATCGGGATCATCCAGAGGGGAGACAGTACGATAATACCCAAGGGCAATGACAGGATAGAACCAAGGGATGTGGTCTATCTCCCCATTCACAGGGACAATATTGAGCGCGTGGCTGCATTGATAAGAGGGGATGTCAGGCCTGTCCGGAATGTGATGATGATCGGCGGTGGCAGGATCGGTTTTCATGTTGCCAGGGTGCTCGAAAAAAGTGGCGTATCTCTTAAGATAGTTGAAAACAGCCAGGAACGTTGTAAATACCTTATAAAGCACCTTGAGGATACGGTTGTACTACACGGAAACGGTGCAGACCGGGGGCTCCTGGAAGAGGAAAATGCCGGTTCCATGGATGTCTTCGCTGCTATAACGAATAACGAAGAACTGAACATCATGTCTTCCCTCCTTGCAAAGAGCATGGGTGCCAGAAGGGTAATAACCGTGGTGAACAAGACAGAGTATCTTCCCCTCGCCCATGACCTCGGTATCGAGGTGGTAATCAGCCCGAGGCTGATCACGGCCAGTTCCATCCTCAGGTATGTCCGGAGGGGTGACATCCTGAGCCTTACAGCCATTGCCGAGGATATGGCGGAGATAATCGAGGCTGGCGTGAGCAGCAGTTCACCCCTTGCCGGCAAGAGGCTCATGGATGCGGAGATACCAAGGTCTGCCCTGGTAGGAGCGATTATAAGAGATCAGGATGTGATAATACCCGGCGGTGAGGATGTGATAAGGCATGGTGACCGTCTTATAATATTCACCCTCTACGAGTCTATCAAGAAAGTAGAAAAACTCCTCATCTGAAACCGGAGGTGCTTAAAAAATATGAACTGGCTCTCCATCTTCAACCTTACGGGTTTCATAGTCCTTATAGTCAGTCTTTTCATGCTTCTGCCGGCTGCAGTATCTTTTATTTATGACTCCGGTGACATCCATGCCATTCTACTTTCCTTTGCCATCTCCTTTATCTCAGGAGGACTCACCTTTCTCCTCACAAAACGCGGGCTCAGAAGGGACATCCGGCACAGGGACGGCTTTGTTGTGGTCACACTCAGCTGGCTTTTTGTCACTCTTTTCGGTGCCCTCCCTTTCCTCTTTAACGGGACATTCTTGTCATTTACCGATGCCTACTTTGAATCAATGGCAGGCTTTACCACAACAGGGGCCTCGGTACTTACCGATATAGAGGGGACCCCCAGGGGAATCCTCTTCTGGCGCTCTCTTACCCAGTGGCTCGGAGGGATGGGTATAGTGCTTTTCTCCATAGCCGTACTTCCCCTCCTCGGTGGCGGTGGGATGCAGCTCTTCAAGGCCGAGGTGCCTGAGATTACAGTTGACAAACTGAGACCAAGGCTTATAGATACTGCCAAGGCCCTCTGGTACATATATACGTCATTGACTGTGATGGCAGGAGTGCTCTATTATGCTGGAGGGATGGAGATCTACGATGCTGTCTCCCATGCCTTTACCACCCTGGCAACGGGCGGGTTTTCCACAAAAAACACCAGCCTTGCCTACTTCCAGAGCCCCTTCATAGATATGGTGGCCTCTGTATTCATGTTTCTTGCAGGTGTGAACTATACCCTTTACTTTTATGCCTTCAGGGGTGACCTCGGCAGGTTCGGCTCCAGTGATGAATTCAGGTTCTATGTACGAGTAACCCTTGTAGCCGTGCTTCTCATAACATTGAATATCTGGAGGACCAGCTATGAAAGTATCTTTGAATCGGTCCGTTACAGCCTCTTCCAGGTAACATCCATCATGACCACTACGGGCTATGCCACTGCGGACTATGAGAAATGGCCCTACTTCTCCCAGATGCTGCTGGTGGTCCTGATGTTTTTCGGGGGGATGATCGGCTCCACCGGCGGCGGGATGAAGCAGGTTAGGATACTCCTCATGTTCAGGCAGGCCTACAGGGAACTCTACCAGCTCATACATCCCAGGGCTGTAACAACCCTGAAACTCGATACCAGGCACCTTCCCAAGGAGGTGCTTGGAAGCATCTGGGGTTTTGTCTTTCTCTTCATAATCCTCTGGGTCTTTTCAACCCTCATCCTCAGTGCCCAGGGCATTGACATTATCACCGCTTCAACAACCGTCATCTCAGCCCTTTGCAATGTGGGGCCCGCCCTGGGGACGGCCGGGCCTGCCAAAAACTATGCATCCCTCCCCCCTCTAGCCAAATGGGTGCTGACGATATGTATGCTCACAGGCAGGCTTGAGGTCTATACGGTTATAATACTGTTCATACCGAGATTCTGGAGGAGCTGATCAGGATTTCATGAACACCATTGAGGTCTATAAGAAACTTCCAGGACAGAACTGTGGGGACTGCCCCCAGAATACATGCATGGCCTTTGCCCTTGCCATTGTCAAGGGTGAAGCAGATCCTTCCGAATGCCCCCTTCTTTCCGATGATGAGATACAGGCCCTTGCCTCTGCAAAAGGCGAGGACTGGAAGAAAAACTTAATTACTACTTTAAGGAACGATTTAAAACAAATTGATTTTAAAAATATTTACAGAAGAATCGGAGCAGACTTCAGGAACGGTTCGATCTTCCTCAGGTGTCTTGGGACAGAGTATGAAGTCAGACCGGATGGGGAGATATACACAGGGGGATACATAAACCCCTGGCTCAGGATACTTATCCTTCATTACATCATAACCGCCGGTATAGGTGATCCCTCAGGGGACTGGGTCTCCTTTTCCGAGCTCAAGTCAGGAATGGTAAAGGAGAGTTCCTTTATCCGGGACTGCGAGGAGCCCCTCAGGGACCTTCTTGATACTGGCTTTGAAGTGACTTCAGGGGCATTACAGATGCTTGGCGCACGGCCAGCCGAACATGCGGCAGCCGATCATTCCTGGCTGATTGATGCCCTGCCCAGGGTGCCCATGCTTATTCTGTACTGGAGAAGAGACGAAGACGAACCTGAGACAGGTGGGTCGAGGGTGAAAATCCTCTTTGACAGGACGGCTGACCGCTTTCTTGATGTCGAATCCCTAATCTTCCTTGTTGAAGGAATGATCCACCTGATTAACTACATGAGCAGACAGGAAGGGGAAAGGCACAGATAACTCATCAGAATACTCTCATGTTTCCCTTCAATAAAGCCGGCAGTGGACACTCCCAGCCCTTGAGAAACAATCCATCAACTGTAAGGTTTGCCATGATGACTGGCGCCTGATCTTGATACTGATAAAGATAATCACAGATTTCTCAGGCCTGCCATTGCAAGAATCGGCCTGATAAAGTTAAAATATCTTGTTTTATCAAATTTTTCCTATAAGAAAGGAGCCCGATCATGCCCGAAGGGATCAAACTCTTAACGGGAAACTCTAACCGTTCCCTTGCTGAAGAGATATCTTCCATCCTTCAGGAACCCCTAACCGATACAACTGTGACCACCTTCAGTGATGGTGAGATAATGATCCAGATCAATGAGAATGTCAGGGGTGCCGATACCTTTGTTATCCAGTCCACCTGTACACCTGTAAACAGCAACATCATGGAACTCCTGCTCATAATAGATGCACTGAAACGTGCATCCGCTTCAAGGATTACTGCCGTAATACCCTATTACGGTTATGGAAGGCAGGACAGGAAGGTTCAGCCGAGGGTTCCTATCTCTTCAAAACTGGTAGCCGACCTGATTGAGACGGCAGGTGCCGACAGGGTTCTTACCATGGATCTTCATGCAGGCCAGATACAGGGCTTCTTTGATATCCCTGTTGACCATCTCTATGCAATGCCTGTGCTCCTTGATTACATCAGGGCAAATTATCACAACGGTGACCTCGTGATCGTATCTCCCGACGCAGGCGGTGTGGAAAGGGCGAGGGCCTTTGCAAAGAGACTCGGCTGTTCCCTTGCGATAATCGACAAGCGACGGGAAAGGGCCAATGTCTCCCAGGTCATGAATGTTATCGGTGATGTAGAGGGCAAGGCCACTCTTGTCCTTGACGATATGATAGATACTGCAGGGACTACAGTCAAGGCCGCCGATGTACTCATGGAAAAGGGAGCCCTGAGTGTCTCAGCAGCCTGCACCCATGCTGTGCTCTCAGGTCCGGCTCTTGAAAGGATAAATGAATCACCCCTTAAAGAGGTTATCGTTACCAATACGATCCCCCTTGACAGTAAAAAGGAACAGTGTAGTAAACTGATAGTTCTGAGCATTGCAAAGCTCTTTGCAGAATCAATAAAGAGGATTCATGAGGAGTCCTCAATAAGTTCATTATTCGTATAATCCCCAGGGAGGAAAAAATGGAACGTATTTCCCTTGATGTTGAGCAGAGGATCGAAAAGGGCAAAGGCGCCGCCCGGTCCCTCAGGATGAGCGGGATGCTTCCCGCTGTTGTATACAGGGAAGGAAATGCCGTGCCCATCAAGATCAACAGGAAAGAGATTGTGAAATTCATCAACTCCACACTTGGTGAACAGATGATGGTGGAGTTGAAGTTCAGTGACGGCAACTCAAAACTCGCACTCCTGAAGGACTATCAGGTTGACCCTGTAAGGAGTGAACTTCTCCATGCCGACTTCTATGAAGTATCCCTTACAGAGAAGGTGCGAGTCACCGTATCGCTGGTCCTGAAGGGCGAGCCAGTGGGTGTTAAAAAGGAAGGTGGAATCCTCCAGCAACTGCTCAGGGAAGTGGAGATAGAGTGCCTTCCCGACGACATACCTGCCCATGTGAAGGTGGATGTCACCGGACTTGCCGCAGGACGGACACTGCATGTCTCCGAGGTCTCATTCTCAGAGGGTGTGAGGGTCCTGAATGATCCTGACGAAGCCGTGGCAACTGTAACAGTACCTGCCGCTGAGGTTGAGGAAGAGGAGGAAGCCGAAGTTGAAGAGGAAGGTGCAGAGCCTGAGGTAGTCAAGAAGGGCAAGAAAGAGGAAGAAGCCGAGCCAGAAGAGTAAATGTGTGGATTATAGCAGGTCTTGGGAATCCTGGAAGACGTTATGTCCGTACGAGACATAATGTAGGCTTTAAAGTTATAGACCACCTCTCTGAGATACTCAGGATAGAGCTCAGGGAGGAAGAGTTATACGAGAGAGGAGAAGGGGTTTATGAAGGACATGATCTGGTCCTCATTAAACCCCTTCTTTTTATGAACCGTAGCGGGACTGTCCTCAGGCCTCTTATCAGGATGAACAATAACCTGGATGGATTGATAGTGATCCATGACGACCTTGACCTCCCGCCTGGCAAGGTCAAGCTCAAACGGAACGGCTCTTCAGGTGGACACAGAGGGGTCCAGTCCATAATCGACAGCCTCGGAACTACCGATTTCTACCGTATAAAGGTCGGGATCGGGCGGCCTCAGGACAGACCTGCTGAGATTTATGTCCTTGAAAGGATTCCTCCCGTAGAGAGGGAACCAATCCTGGATGCTATTGCCAAGGCTGCCCAAGCTGCTCTGGACATCATCTCATTCGGGCTTGAAAAGGCAATGAACCTGCATCACTCAAACAACTGATCCCCCAAGTGTCTTCTTTGCCTTAACGTTGCATAAACATGAGGCCCGGCAGGGGGCGTCGATACGACTAAAATCCCCTCACGTGCCTTCCAACGCAAGGGGATTATTGATATTTCCGCTTTTGTATTGGGGACAGAGGCCAGGAACTCCCTGGAAGTGGAGTTCAGGACAGGTGGACTCAGAGGCAGTGGATGGCGCGGCAAGGTCTTGCCGGAAGGCATCCTGAATGTATGCCCCCTGCCTTTAATCGGGAATTTATGCAACTGTAAGGTTTACTTAATGATCCCCCGCACTGGTGTCCAAAACAATCTGACACGACAGGGAGAGGCGGTATGGCGGAAAGAATACCAATGCTCGACACCTTAGAAAATTAGGGTTTATTGTACCACACAGACCTAACCAGACACTCAGGTATAACACCTGTAGAATCAGGTTGCTGTCCCATAAATCCTGTCGGTTGCATTGTATTCCTGGAGCCTCGCCGCCTCTCCATAAAATTATTTTGTACAGATGTGGATCCCCCGGATAACTGAACAGGCAGGAAAGGCTTTGTGAGTGTATACCCACTACCCACTGCACCCTTTGTTAGGTTATAATCTCTCTGTAATGTTATCCCGGAAAAAGCATAACTTTTTTTCCAAACTGATGATACCAGCCCTCTTCACTACCCTTTTCTTCCTGTTCTTATCAAGTGATGCCTTTGCTGGCTTCTATACAATCCAGACAGGGAGCTTTCTCCACAAGAGGCTGAGATCGGCTGAGCGGATGTATGACATGCTCTCCAACCGTCTCTCGCCAGAAGAGAGGGACTACCTGAGGATAGAGAAGGGAAAGAGGTATTACATCGTGAGGGTGGGCAGGTTCGGATCGCTCAGTGAAGCCCGGCCGCTCCTGAAAAAGCTCAGAAAGAGGTTTCACGATTCCTTCGTTCTGTACCAGAGAGATGATATAAGAGAGAGATACCACAGGCTTTTTGAAGGGACTGCTCTGAAGACATCATCCCAGCCCGGTGCCACTCCATCTTCCACCTCTTCGATCTCCTATTCAATTCAGACAGGCCGGTATCTCAAGGTTGACCAGGCAGTGAGAGAGCTAAACGGTTTGATAAAGGCGCTGGGAGATGAGGTCGGTGGCTCAATTGAGATAGTGAAGGATGGCCAGTACTTTGCTGTAAGGGTGGGAGAGTTTTCAAGTTACGAAGAGGCTGAGAGGTTCCTCAGAAAACACAGAGCCAGCCTTACCGGCATAATAGTCAAGGTCTCTGATGACAAGAGGACTGCCTCCTCCAGAGTTGAAAACCAGACGGAAGGTCCTGGGAAGGGAGATAGTGAGTTTCTTTCTGATACTGATACCGCTCGTTCAGGAGAAAATCCTGCCCTTACTAGGAAGCTCAAGGAGATATCCACTGAATACTATAACGGGGAGTTCGGCAAGGCTGCCGGTCTCATAAGGGAGGCACTCAGGAGATGGCCTGACAATTCAGACCTCCATGCCTGGTACGGGGCCACCCTACTGAATATGGACTACCCTGTCAAGGCCTACCGGCAGTACAAAAAGGCCATAGATATCGCCCCTGACGTACCGGACTACCATGCCGGTGCCGGTTACAGCCTGATGAATATCTCAATGAAAAGGATCCGCCAGTCCATAGATGCCTTTAACAAGGCCCTTGATATTGATCCAGAGAACCCATCAGCCCTTGAGGGGCTTGGAACAGTATATGTAAGCATCAACAGGGCTGACAGGGCGATGGAGATCTACCACAAACTTAAGGAGCTGGACCCGGAAGCAGCGGACAGGCTTTACAACCTGATACAGCAAGGCGTAAACATAGAAAAGTAGCTCATGACATTATACTCCTTACCCGTGCAATATTTATCCTGTCATCCTCATCAGTGTTCCGGGGAGTCTCAAGGATGAGGGGAACCCCGCCTGCCTTTGGATGAATGAGGAAGACCCTTAATCCCTCTTCACCTATATATCCCTTCCCGATCTCCTCGTGCCGGTCCCTCCGTGAGCCTGCCGGGGTTTTTGAGTCGTTCAGGTGGATACAACTGACGGGAAGACCGGGAATATATCTCTCAAGCTCTTCAAAGACCCTTTCTGTCTCATCGGGGCTTCGGATATCATAGCCTGAGGCAAAGAGGTGACAGGTATCCAGGCAGATTCCCCTTATTATACCTCCCCCTGTCTCGGCATAAATCTCCCCAAGCCACCTGATCTCATCTCCTATGTCCCCCCTCTGGCCTGCAGTGGTCTCAAGGACTAT
>CAZITN010000002.1:0-34133 GCA_964542175.1 uncultured Thermodesulfovibrio sp.
GTTTCAATCCTTGTTTTTATGGAAGTATCTTTCTGACCGCAAATTTGTTATTTCTCTTGAAATTTTCATCACTTGTCTGATATTTATTCCAGGCTTTCCTGTTAAATATTCCATATCGTAATACGGCAAAACAGGTCATTTCCACCTCCCTTTACATCAGATATATATCCATAACTGCCTGAATTTAAAGCATCTATGCCCCAATATCATACTTAACGAAATAAATTTCCCTGATTAGTCAGCCCAGATACATCCTTACGTTTTCACTCATTAAAACAGAGGAAAAACAAAGTTGTCAAAGAACATGTATTCGTGCTTACTTATACACAGATATTTCTGTAACAGCAGTCTATACACCTGGCTCGCCACTTTGACTTTTTTGGGAAATACCCTTTTAAAAGCACATCAAAAATTTCCTCTACCACTTCTTTAGCATAACAAAAATCCTTTTCTTTATAAAAGATCTCCTTGATCCTGTTAGAACTTCGCACATAGCAGACAAAGCCTCGCTTGACGGGTCTTCTGTAGTTCTCCATGATCAGAAGTGCATATAGCACAGACTGGACCATGTGCGTCTTGAAAGTATGCTCAGTATATTCAGCATACTTGTAATCAAGTGGAGCAAAGGTTCCGTCATCAAGATGGAGCACCTCATCTATAATCCCTCTTACTCTGATAGTGCGGGATGTAAGATACACGGAAATATCCTTGTCAATACATCCGAGCCTCTTTCTGAGATAATCCCGGTTTTCCCGTTCACGTCTTTCATGTAACTCCCTGCCCTTCAATACCTTGTATCTTAATTCTTCATGCTGGGGGATGTTCAGACAGTTCATGAAATATGTAAATCTCGGACAGTAGAGGTGCTCAATAACCTCCGAAGGTGTTATCATCGGCGTCGATTCAGTGTCCATAATCGGATTTATCGTGGCCCGTTTCCAGGTTTCCAGTTACCATAAATAATCGAAACACATTTTTTGCGCCGAACTACAGGACACGGATTGCTTTTATAAAAACAATGCATTAACTTCATCAGTTACAAGTTTTTTGTCAAATGCCTGTCCGAGCAGTTTTACCTTCCTGAAATCGTCCTCGCACATAGGAAAAATGTATACCGAATCTACCTCCGGATCGATGAGGTCCTCGCATAGAATCCTCAGTTCATCTATCTGGTTCCTGTTAAGCGTTCCCAGGAAAGCCGATTTTTGCACTCTGTAAAGCCCCTTGTCCTTGCATGCCTTTGCCACCCTGTTTCTCTTTGCATCTGCACTGATGTCATATATAATCCAGACAAGCATGTCCTGCTAATCCTTTTGCCCTTTCCCGTGAACCGGTTCCCGTCCCGATGAACTGTTAAGTTTCTCAAGCATCTGCAAAGCTCGATTAACAATCCAAAACTTTTCTCTAAACTTCTTTATCGAGCCAACCGAGATCATTATTACGGATTATGCTCCTTGTTTAATTAGTCCATTCGCTATCCTGTGGCAGTCAAACTGAATGATATTTTCCCGCTTGATATTCCTGCCGCGATAGCGCACTGACTCATCGAAATACTTGCTCAGTGATCCAATCAGCAGAGCCTTACCTTCCTTATTTAGCGTCAGTCCATTCGGAATTTTATCAAAATGAGCTGTTTTTACATTCCTTGATGCAAAGAGATTAACGACCACCTCTTCTGCCCATATGCGGTAATTTTCTATAAGGTCAAAAACAAGAGACTTTTTGTTGTAATGGTCTGTGTGAATGAATCCAACATAGGGATCGAGCCCGGCAATTATACAAGCCTTTTCAACGAGGGAGTAAAGCACTCCATACGCGTAATTCAGAAGGGCATTAAACTCATCCTTTGCTGGATTTCTGCTCCGGCCCCTGAATCTGAACCTCTCCGGCAGCAGGGAACTCAACACGTCAAAATATACCCTTCCACCGATACCCTCAATCCCCATTATTGTTGACCTGTTTTCTTCTACAGTCCCTGACAGCGAGTCAAGCCCCTTCATGATACTCTGTAGTTTATCAATATATGATGTAATATCAGCCGACCGGTGGGGCCTTGTCTTACGGAGTTTCTTCAACAGGTCAATCTGATTACTGAACTTCCTATTGACCCACTCCAGCGCCAGCTCAAGTCCCTTCGTGGTCTCAGCAATCTCAAGCTGTCTTCTCCGAATCAGCGTTGTGCTTCCGAGCTTCGGGTGCCACACCCTCCCGTAGGGATTTCCTGACTCATCAATGAAAACAATGTCGATATTATTCTCCGTAGCCATCTTAATGGCGTCCGTGGTGAGGTATGCTGCCGTCGAGATGAGAATGGACGAGACCTTTTTGCAGGAAACCTCGAACACCTTTTCGTCGGTTCTTATCTTGAAACAGTCACCGTTCTTTTGAAGATATGAACCGTATGTGTTGATAACAAGCTGCATATATCAAATATTATTTCCTGTCCCCTGTGATCAGGGATTGAAAATTCACCGGGAACGTGCCGAGAAAGTCGAGCATGGGTGCCTTTGAAGTGAAAACTTTTATCGATTCTTCTTTCCCATAATTTTATCTTCTATCTCCTTCAATATCTCATTGCAGGAAATATGATAACTTGGCAGAATCCTGTCACTGTGATGTACATGATGAGGAAAGGTTTCAATATTTTTGTAATGTCTTGCATTATCCCAGCGCATCAGAAACCGACCTCCCCTGTCCTGCCAGTGATATGAATAGTTTCGTTCTTTAACATCAGAGTACTCACGCACAAACAATTCAGAATCATCGATCAGCAGTGCCCTGATCTTTATGTAAAAGCCCCCATCAAATATTTCAAAGGAAAGCACATCGTATTCTCTGACCACATCGCTCTTCTCAAGATATTTTATAATCTCCAACTTCCAACTCCTTCTTCTCCTTCTTCAACTCATGCAGGACCTTCTCATAACCCTTCCACTCCATATAGTCATCCCATTTTTCGAAATCCTCTTTTCCCGAATCTTTCACCCTTTTTTCAAATTCACTGAACAGCATCCCGTATTTTTTTTCGAAAAGCCTTATCTTTTCAGTAACCCTGTGGTACTCATACATAAGGCTGGCATAATACATATCCTTAACCTTTTCCTTACTGATAACTGTCATCTCAATCACCTCCTTTTAATGAAAATTATATCATACCCTGACCCCAATTGGAATGGATTCAGACAGTTTTAACCGTCCCGAATCCCCTTGATACCGACTTCCCTATACCCCAGTAATCAGGGATCTCAAAGTTCACTGAAAACGTGCCAAGGAAACCAAGCATGGGTGTGCCTTTCAAACAATAAAGGCCGTCACTTCTTCATCTTCAACAAACTTTACACCAATCTTAGCGTCATATTTAACCTCGCAAAAGGCAATCCCTTTAACATCGTTTCTATACTTATATACATACCAGAGAGGAAGTTTTACTTCGTACCACCGTCTCTCATATGGCTTCATTTTCAGAACCTCTTCTTTGAAACATTCCGGGATTGCCGAAGCGGTTTCATATTTAGTTTCTCTTGTTATTTCCTGCTTGTCTTCTTTTATTCGACTGTCAAGTATCATTATTCTATTCCTTTGAGATATTGTGTACTGGTTTAGAGCGTCATTAAAGGCTTCAGTATCTTCTATTCGATAATCTTTATAAACAGCTTCAACTATCTCCATGAGGTCACTCTCACTTAATTCTTGAGGGGCTGTTTTAAATGTCTCAAACGATCTGGTAAGAAGTTCTCTATCATTAATGGGATTATAAAGTTTTTCTGATTTCTCTGAAGCTTTAAATATATACACCCTACTATCCCTATTGGGATCTCTGTATCTATTCACCCTTCCTGCTCGCTGGACAATAGCATCAGGGGGGGCACATTCTGTAAAGAGCCAATCATAATCGATATCAAGAGAGACTTCTACTACCTGAGTGGCAACTAAAAGATGTGCTTTGCTAATTTCTCCCTCGATAGCTCTGCGGTCTTTTAGTATAAATTGAGAGTGATAACAGAGGGGGTTAAGGTCTGATAGCTTTCGGGCTAACTCCTGACAGGCTTTGACTGTGTTTACTACCACTAATACGCGCTTTCCACTCAGGCATGCCTGTCTGATCCTTTCAAGTGCGTTATCTATCACATCATCTATCACAAAATATTTGCTCCTCTTTGAATTTAAAAGAGTTTCTTCCTTAATGACTGCAACCTTTTTAAACTCTTTCGACAGAAGTAATTGTAAGGATTTGGGTAAGGTGGCACTCATTAGCATAAATCGTGCCCCCATTGAAGAGAAATGTCTGATTGTTGAGATTATAAGCCCCAAAGTCCAACCATCGTAAGCATGTATCTCATCTATAATGATAACAGCATTAGAGGCATTTATTTCCTTTAAAGTCCACCTTCCTGCATTAAAACCTGCTGTAAGTAACTGGTCTATGGTAGCAACTGTTATGGGTTTTATGAGTGATTGATTAAAAAGGAGATTCCTCCTATTTACCCATCGATCCTCTTCTGCCTCCAAGTGAGAATCGTCCTGTACGAAAAGATTTGCTGTGGAGTGTGTTAAACCAACATTTTCTTTGCCGAATATCTCGACCAATCTATTCCATATATTATTAGCTGTTACCATCGTGGGTAAAAAATATAAAGTTTTGGCATTTTTCATTTCCTTTATATTTTTTAATGACCAGAGTATAGCTGCCTCGGTTTTACCACTGCCTGTTGGGGCTACTGCAACTAAATCTCCAGAGTGTCTACTACAGGTTTCTTGAAAGGGTCTCAACCTCTTAAAAATTAGCCCTTTTTTCTTACATTGCTCTTTGATGTCATTGATAACTGCAGAGAAGTTTTTTTCAACACTATATATCACTCGCTTCTTGCCAGAACCATACCAATCAGCATAGTGGAGGATACCCTTTAACAAAACATAAATAATCCTGCACTTTTGTTGCCCGTCCTTTTCTATTCCTTTAGGCAAAAAATTTAAGACCAGCTTTATTAATGAGTTGAAGGGGTCTTCATAGCTGTTGCCCTGTTTTATAGAAGGGAGGATATAACCTTCTCTCTTGAATAGACCCTCTGCAACAGCAATAGCATGGTTAATTCCTTCAGGGATTATTGACGGAGTAGGCATACTGCTTTCTCTAATAAATGCGGTTAGGTCTGTATTTAGTGGCTTGTGGTGACCAGCTACAGCAATCGCCTCTAATGGAATTGTTGTTAAATAGACTTCCTGGTTTATTATGTGCCAGTGCTTTGTGGTGTAAATAAATGATACAAGCTCATGCCTATAATTTCTGGTTATATCAAATGGCCGTTTTAAGATAAGAGCATTCATCATTTCCTGAAAAGGAACTGTCATCTTACCTATGTCATGAAAAGCTATGGTAAGAAGCGACCCTTGCAGGAATCTCTCCACAGAAAAATTGTACTCTTGAGCAGCTCTTTCTATAAGTAATTTTTTAGCAGATACAGTCTCCTTCCACGCCTTATATACTGCCTCAAGGTGTTCTTCATAGGTCTGGTCTGGCTTTGCATAAAAGGTCATAATAAAGGAAACTTAATGTCTTCTATTACGCAAACAACAATTGATTCTTTGAGTTTTATGGGAGACCCCACAAAGGTAAACTGCTTTCTTTTACTTACTCGCCTTTCTTTACCATTAAACTTAAAAGATGTTGGGAGAAGAAAGACCTGAGGTGCTCTTACCCTGTAGGTTATAGGTGTATTTCTTAAATCAATTGCTGATTCATAATCCGACGTGTGATCCCCTGCTAAAACTGTGTTTTCGAATTCAGAACACCGAACCATATCCGCTTCACCTATGGAACTGATGTATTTTATCTTTAATAAATCATCGCTATTACCAAGGGTTAGAGCATATCGTGGATTATGAAAACAATTTTTTATTTCTGACAAAGTGGTATGCTTTTCCGAGGCAATTGCAAGTGTTAATGAAAAGTCAACCAGATATTCCCGCATCAATACATCTTTTAAGGTTTCACCTGTTTTTATCTTGTTGTATTTCCACAGGTCTTTTGTCCCCCCTTTACTTGAGCCAATAACACCAAACAGGATATTATGTTTTTCTCTAAACTCCATTGCCTTCTTAAAATCCAGACCAATCGCTGCCCCCATTAACCCTGTCAGAGTGGTAACAGGAGGTAAAGGCAGGGTCTGTTGAAATGTATGGCTTTCGGGTATTCTAAAAGATGCAGTAACAGAAAATCCCTTAACTATAAAAGCATACACAATAAACTCCTTTACTTATAGTATTCATCAATCCATTGAGCCATCTTACTGAATGCTTCCCCAATCGAAACAGTCCCTTCAGGGAGTATTGAAAACAAGCCCTTTCTTGCTCCAAATATCTTCTTTAAAATTTCGTCCTTATAATCTTCAACAGTTTCACTAATCAACTCGATATTCAAACCATCATCCTGAGGCACAACGGATTCAAGAAATATAGGATTTTTAGTTTTCAGCATAGCAGCGGTAACAAACTTTGGTGAGATATCAGCAAGAAATCTCGTTTGTCTTCCAGAACTCCATAGGTTCTTAAAGGCCCTCAGGAAATCTTTTACTCTTGATGCCTTCTCAGTATTGGACAAATCCTTCTCAAAACCTTCCCCACAACCTACCCTGTCCAGTTCAATAAGTATTGTTCCTCTGTAGAGTCCTGAGTGGATTTCGGTCTCAAATATATTGGGATCACCACCTGCATCAACTCCCATAAAATTGGTAGCAAAATCAAGATCACCCTCATATTTATGGAGTGATACAAGTGGAGAAACTCTAACCGGTGATGTGCGTGTTGTTGCGGTTTTCTTTTCTTCTGTTCCCATATAGCCAAATAAGTCATCATCTATATATTGCTCAGGTTCCTGTAAGGTTGTGGCTGCACCTTTTTTAATCGTTACTGCTACCCCTTCTGATAACGGTCTTCCCAGAACCCCAAGTTGATCTCGTAATGCCCTTCTTATTGCCTGAGCAGATACATAGGGATATAAATCCGTTCCCTTAGTGATCTTTTTAATATTCGAGATGTTATCTGCCTCCTTATCAGACCCGTTCAGGCTTGCAAATGATACAGGTGTTAAATAGGTAATTGTCAATGCTTTTGCATCTTTCATGATACTCCTCCTTTTTGTGATTGTGCTGCTGCATAAAAACTATTCAATGCCGCTATCATGCAAAATTGTTTAAACTCTGCAAAATTTGAATCTGTAAGTTTTCCTTCATACACGTCGGGTGGGACAACGAGGTTACACTTAAACTGAAGCCTGTTCAATTCATTTAAGAAATCCGTTTTACGTCTTGCCTTTCTTAAGGCATATAAATCGCCTTTCTTTCCATTTTCAGCAACCGTCATACCTATTCTTTTGCCAAGGGTTACGGCTGCCTCTTGAGCATCCATAGTCATGTCTTCCCCCTTTCTAATTATTGGCTCATATTTATAGAGAAAATCAACCAATGGTTTAACAAAATGGACATCAGCACTATATATATAAGACTCGATCAGTTCAAGAATCGACAATTTTTTCAGAATACGCTCACAAACCCTATTTCTGATGAGAGTTCTGTTTTCATTCTTTTGTGAGAAATCAATAAGCAGCCTCATCACCTCTTTAGTATTTATACCACATTTCTCAATCTCCTCTGCCAACCTAAAGAAATAAACCGAATCTCTAAAAGGCCAGACCATTTTACCCATAAGTGTTTGCCCCTTTGCTTCAGCATGTAGGACAACAAATTCAAGAGGCGTCTTAGAGATTGTTAGATTACACATCTTTTCAAAGTCCAATATATCAATTCCACTCTCCGCCTTTTTCTGTAATAAAACCCTTCTATAAAGGGTGTAAAGAAACGCAAAGGTTACTTCAAACGTCTTCTGGAAGTAGCCATCTGCATATTTCTCAAATCCCAAAGGGTGCTGGAAGTTTTTAAATAGATTGGGATCATCATATTTAGCCTCTCGGAGTACAGGATATACATCCAGCATCTTCTCTAAGGAGACTGAGTAAGGGAAGAAGGTAAAGAGATTATTCCCCTGTCTAAGGTAGAATCCATTGACTGGTACAAATTTCCCGACAAAAGCACATCGCCAGCAGACCTTCTCTGGTTTGCTGCATTGAGTATTGAAGTTTAAAAGTCCACTTGAGCCTGTAATAAAGGGAAATATCGTTTGCCCAATTCCCTCCAATGCAAAACTATCTTCTCCACATAGGTAACACTCTCCTTTCCCCAAACCGGAAAATTTTCTGGGAATTGTTACTTTAGGACAAACCGCATTTGGCCCATCAACAAGCAATCCCGATGTAGTCACGTCCAACCCCAGACTATCCAAAAATTCTTCCATTTTTTTCTGTAGATGGGCATGAGAAGGGGGTAAGACACCACGTGTCTTTTTAATTCTTTTACCCTCAACAGTGCTCTCTCTCTTTTCTTTCTTTTCCCATTTAATTAAGTAACCTGTTGGTCTTGGTGCCTTATTGAATATGAGTTCTGCTATTCCGACCGATTTCTTCTTGGGAAAAGGAATAAATTTATCTTTCCTGGTATCATAGTAAAAATTATAAGAAGATGTGTCGTTTCTCTGTTTTTTCGTTGAGGTATTATAATATCGATTAATCAACAAGTTATAAACTTTCTCAAGCACAGCCTGTATTTCATTCTCAGATCCTTTCAAGGCCAACCCGGAATCATTCACTATCCGTTCAACATCGCCATTAACCTCCTTGAGGAGAACTATAAGCCCTAACAATCCCGAATCCAGCCAGAAATGATTTAATTTGGGAAACCTTACTTCAATCTGTCTCACCGATATTACCTCCACTTATACACTTAATCGTTCCATATCCCAGAGACACCTTACCTCCAATCCCCCATAATTCTGGTATTACAAAATTCGTTTCAAAATCACCTTTAAAAGCAAGCAATTTAATCCCATCTTTCACCTCAATAGCAGGAACTTCGCTGAGTTGAGATTTTACCTCTATTTCATCTATTACTGTATAACCTACAGATTTACATATCGAGATAATATTTGCTTTAAGTATTCTATTAAGCATAGGTGTAGCATCTTGCCTTTTTCTCTTTAACTCTAAATAAAATTGATAGTTCTTCTTGTTCAATCCAATCCATGGAGTTATAAAGGTATATTGGACCATATCTTCTGTCAGCCCAAAGGGAATGAAAGAGTTTTTAGTATCTTGGTTTATAATTGAGTACTTTTTGAAATATATCTCAATGAATTCAAGAGTCGGCAGAGCCTTAAGGAGATATGCTCCTTCCTTTAACCCCACAATAAGAGCTGAACCTCCAAAGATTTTGTATTGTATAAGAGGGTGCCTATAGATCAGTTTCTCTCCAATATGCCCATGAAACTCTGGCCTATTCCTGTACATATTCCCGAAAAATCCCCTCACTGCCCTGCCATCGCCTTCCAGCGGTTTTTCGCATGTTATCCAGACCTCTGTCTTTTCAATCCTCATACTCTGTTTATCAAAAATTCTATCCCCTCTCCCTTTCAAACCCTATCTTCCGCTTTTTTGGTTCAGGTGAAGGAGACATTAATTGTCTGATTGCGTTAAAGATAGCCTTTATCTCATCATCATGTTTTTCTATCTTTCTTTCAAGCTGTGCGAGCTTATGGGCAAGCTCTTTATTGGTTGAAATCATTTCCCTTAGCTTAACGAAGGCTCGCATTATAGCAATGTTAATCTTTATTGCCTGCTCACTGTTAAGGACGCTTGAAAGCATTGCCACTCCTTGCTCTGTAAAGGCATAGGGCAAAGAACCTCCAAGATACTTCTTGTGTGGTATCACATTTTGTGATACCAGTTGTTCGGCTTCTGATTCATTGATTTGAAACATGAAATCTTCAGGAAATCTATGTATATTTCTTTTAACCGCCTGATTTAATGCCCTTGTTTCAACTCCATAAAGTTCTGCAAGATGCATACTAAGCATGACCTTTTGTCCACGAATTATATAAATCCTTCTCTCAACTACTTCTATTGGAACAACTGTTCCCATATATACTCCTTGTCTCTCCTAAACCCTATCTTCCATAATGGCTCTTTGACTGTTAAGAACACTTGAAAGCATAGCGACTCCATTTTTCAGTAAAGGCATAAGGAAGATAACGCCGCCCTCCCCAACTTGAGGTGTCAAAATGGAACCTCAAGTTGTCAAACTCCCCTTTAGTCAGTCGAAACATAAAATCATCAGGAAATCTCTCAATGTTTCTTTTTACGGCACGATTGAGCGATTTTGTTTCTACTCCATAAAGCATCGCTAAATCTCTATCTAACATCACCTTCTTGCCCCTGATGATTAATATTTTTGTCTCGATAGTTTCCTGTGGAACTACTTCCATTTTTTGTTCCCTACTTCTTCAAGACTCTGGCCTATTCCTATATAAATTTCCGAAAAATCCACGCACTGCCCTGCCATTGCCTTCCAGCGGTTTTTCGCATGTTATCCGAATTTCTGTCTTTTCAATCCTCACATTACCTGAATTCAACTCTGTGATCTCTGTGTCCTCTGTGGTTATTCTTTGCAACATTCAGGTTAATATTCTCAAGATTATACCCTCCAGGACTTTATAACATTATACCCGTGGATACCCTGTTATTCAAGTCCTTTCTTTCACTATACCACAGGCACTCCCTCAAATAATGTCCCACATAAAAAAATAGCCGGTGAATTTCAGAACATACCAGGCCAGACTTTCAGGGCTCTCTCCTTTTGATCCCGTCGATCATGTCAAAATCCTCGTCATAAGAAAAGAGTTCCTTTGATTTGTTATGTCGCATGAATACGGCATTATAGGCATCGATGTAATCAATGTTCTTCCTGCTGTAAATTACAAGGGCCTCGGAAATAATGTTTCTCTCAGTGATGTAAAGGTTGGGTGTATTGATTATCACAGCAACTTTTTCGATAACTTCTTCTTTAGGCACCTTATAAAATGATTGGAGTGTCCAGATTATTTCAGCAATGACCATACCGGAGGTAAGCAGGGATATCCTGCCTTCCACTGCCTTCCTGAAGAGGTTTTTACAATTTTCATATTTTACAGGATCGTCGCCGGTGAGATAACGAATAAAGATATTCGTGTCAACAAAAACCACTTTTATCTTCCCCTTGCTGCTGCCCTTCCGGCAACCCTTTTAATGACCTCTTTTCTTACCTTTTTAAAATCAACCGGTTTGCTTTTCCCGGGTATCTTTACAGAGGCTCCGATATCAAGTATATTCCCCCTGATCGGCTTGATTATGGCCACACCTCCCTCAACAACCAAAGCCACTTTGTCATTGATCTTCAAGTGCAGGGCATCTCTTATCTCCTTCGGGATTGTAATCTGCCCCTTCGATGAAACTCTCGCAACAGGCATTTTGCCACCTCCTCAACTTGGCAGGAATTATCGGTATTCTCTTTACATTATAGCATAATTCCAACTTTTCCCTGTAAATACCAACCCTGCGGCAAGAGCACTCCCCCAAATAATGTCCACACCATGAGATTCACCCTCCTGATTAATTATTTCTGCTCTCAGCAAGGAATCGCAGAAATTCCTCTGGTGAGAGTATCTTTACGCCTTTACACCTGCGTGCCGGGAAGTGTCTGCTGTTGCCGGTTACAATGGCATCGGCCATGCCGGAAAGGGCGACCTCAAGAAAGGGCTCGTCTCCTTCATCAGGCAGTTCTACTTTTCCACTGTATGCCAGGGCTTGGATTGATATACTCCGTAACACATCAAGAACGGTAATTACATCCCTCCGGTGAAAACCGAAGACAGGCCTCAGAAGGACAGCCTCATATTCATCAAGGATTCTCTCATCCACTATCATCTCAATCTCGCCCTGAAGTATCAGACGGAGTATCCTGGCCGGCTTACCATAGGGGTTCAGAAAGGCGGATACAAGCACATTTGTATCGAGAACGATTTTCACAATACGATTCACCTGCAGCATTACTCGATACGACCAGGTCTCTCCTTGCGGCCTCTTCGTACAGCCCTGATCTCCTTTTCAATCTCATCCCTTGACATTCTAAGAGTACCCTTCCGCAGTGACCCTCTCTGAATTCTCTCAA
Source organism: uncultured Thermodesulfovibrio sp. (assembly GCA_964542175.1). Taxonomy (GTDB): domain Bacteria; phylum Nitrospirota; class Thermodesulfovibrionia; order Thermodesulfovibrionales; family JdFR-85; genus WFTX01. The sequence continues at coordinate 12,090 of CAZITN010000002.1, forward strand.
GTGCCTTAAGGGCATTTACCCTTTTCAGGGTGTCAAGGTCATCCTCAAGGGAGGCTTCTGAAACACCTGTGAGCAATGCAACGGGTTTTCCATTGGATGTGATGATAAGCTCCTCGCCCTTCCTGACAAGTTTCCATATCTCTGATGTCTTCTGTTTCAGTTCTCTGACAGTAACAAACTTCATCCATACCTCCGTAATTCAATCGTGTTACTTTAGTGTTACAAATTTATCACAAAGCTGTCAAGCAGCGGGCCTGCCTCTGGGCTTTATATCCCGATTGGTTATTCCCCCTGAAGGCGGGTTACTTCTCGTATATCCCTGCCATTTCCCTTATCGCCCTGATAATCTCATCCCTCAAGTCAGGTGGAGAGAGCACCTCCACATCCGGGCCGTACTTGAGAATCTCCCTTCTCACCTCCCTCAGGTCAGCCACGGGAAACCTGAGGCAGATGCTTCCATCCTCCTCCCTGACGGTCTCCTGTTCAGGATGCCATATCTGTTCCGAGACCCATCCTGCCACGGCGGGGCTGAATCTGAGACATACCTTTATGGTCTTTTTGCCGCTGAAGATGCCGAACTTCTCCCTTATGTATTCCTTGATGGAAGGAAGGGAGTCAGGGAGCTCAATCCTGTCAGGGACCTTCTCTACATAACTGATCCTTGAAAGGGCGAAGTCCCTCAGGGCGTTCCTCAGTGTACAGAAGGATATGAGATGCCAGCTTCCCATATAGCAGAGTAGATGCAGGGGCTGTATAACACGGCTGGTACTCTCCTGTTTGTGCGGTGAAAAATATGATATTCTGAGGGCATGGTTACGAAAGAGTGCCTCTGCCACAGTATGGAATGTCTGCTCATCCACCCTGTAGTACTGGATGTTCTTGACTGAGACCTTTTTCTGTATCTCCTCAGGATCAACAAGGGAGTCCAGTGACCTGTAGGAAAGGAATTTCCTGATGAACTCGTTCAGGGATGACTTTATGCTGCTGTCCGGGACTGCCGAGGCAAGCCTCATGGCAAGGAGGAAGGCCAGCATTTCCTCCTCACCGAACCACATAGGAGGGAATTCGTAATTAACCCCCTCAATCAGTTCGTACCCCTTCCTCTGCCGGTCAAACTCAACAGGAACGCCAAGCCTGTCCCTAATAAAGGCAACATCCCTCTGGGCCTGCTTGTGGGATATCTCGAACCTCTCGGCAAGCTTGCGGGCATTCGGGAAACGCCTGAGCTTCAACTGGTTGTAGAACCAGTAATACCTCTCCATTGCAAGTTTCTTGGACATAACCCTCCAAAGGGAGAAGCATATCCCCCTGCCTGATGGTTAATATTATCGGATTAAGGGGAAATAACACAACGGGAAATCAATGAAGAACCCTGCGGCCACGATACGGGCAAGCAAGACCGCAGGGTTCTTCGATATGCAAGGAAGTTTTATTTCATTACATTTTTAATCGTATCGATCGCTCGCTAACCCCGTGGCAAGACCACGAGACAATGCCACCTGCCGTAATGTACGGAGTACCTATAGGCAAGAATGGAATGTAATCCCTTTGTTCCCTGCATTGAGTATATTATGCGCTCGCTGTGCATATTCACTCCCGGGCATCCGCATCAACAGACCCGGAGGGTGTGAGCAGGAGGGGCAAAGTCATGGAATCTTCACAATTTATTCACTTTTTTGTGTTATAAATATACCATGAAAGGTAAACCTTCATATAAGGAACTGGCAAGGAAAGGGCTGTTGCCCTTCATTCTTCTTGTAGCGCTTGCCAGCCCTGCCCTCGGATGGCACGGCGGTGAGACAGTCACGCCTTACGGTGACTACTGCCCCATGGCCTCCAGATACGGAAAAGGCAGCGGCAGGATGATGAGCCTTCAGGATGCAAAGAAGGCGCTCTTCCATTATTATCATCCCAGGGGATACAGCGTATGGATCGTCCATTCCAAGGGAAGGTTCCTCAAGATCAATGTTATCAAGGGCAAAAAGGTCGTTGATACCATAATATTCGACCGTGAGACCGGAAGGCTGAGGTCAATTTATTAGGAGGTAAAGGATGTCCGATAAAGCCAAGATGTTAGTTCTGGGGATTACAATCGGTGTCGTTGTCATTGCAATATTCTTCACACTGAAGGGAAAGGAGCCTCGAGATGCAACAGTCACAACCTCTCAGCCAAGAGTGCCTGAACAGCTCCTCAAGATGGATGCCCGGGAACGGGAACTCCTTGCTCTTGTCCAGAAGGAACCAAACAACCGGGACATCCTCTTCAGTCTCGGCTCCTTTTATTTTGAGAACAGCCGCTTTCAGGAGGCGATAGATACTTATCTGAAAATCCTCGCCATCAACGACAGTGACGTGGAGACACTCACCGACCTTGGCCTTGCCCTTCATTATACAGGCAGTTCAGACAAGGGAATACAATACCTGAGGAAGGCGACCACCCTGCGCCCTGATCACCAGCGGGCGTGGCTGAGTCTTGGATTTGTTACAGGAGTCTCAGGCATGACAACCGAGGCCGTGCCGGCGCTTAAAAGGGCAATTGAACTTGGTCCGGAAAGCCCCATGGGCAAGGAGGCAAACAGGATTCTGGGGCTCTTGCAGCAAGGAACAGGCAAGGCGGGAAACTCTGCAAAGTAGGCCTGAAGAAAACCATTCCACTGAATGTGGGGTATCTTTTTCACTCCCCTTCTGTTAAGATATAAAAAAGAACACTCAAGGAGGAGTATATGTTGAAAAGGGCAGGTATCATAATACTTTTAGGGGTTGTTCTTGCAGGATGTGCTGCCAAATACACTCCCAAGCTGGTCCAGCATATCAAGGGAAGCAGTTTCAGCGCAACAGAGAATGGATACTACACCGCTGAGCTGGTGATGAAGCCCAAACGTCCTCATGTCGGGCTGAACAAGGCCCACCTTATTGTACATGATTATTCAGGTGCCGACATTCCTGGACTCAAGGTAGTTGTCACACCCTATCTGCCTGCAAAGGGAATAACATCTCCTGAAAAACCGAAGATCAAGGATGCAGGAAGAGGGCTTTACCTTATCGAGAATATCAGTTTTCCGGAGCCCGGGGAATGGGTTCTGAAGATAAGACTCTACGGAGAAGAACTCTCTGATACAGTGACTCTGAAGATTCCACCTGTCTCGATGAAGCCGATGATGAAGAAGTGACCCTCAACCAACCGGTGAGAGGTGGGTGAGAAGGGCTGTCAGAAGCATCACTACCATGCCCGCCCCCGCCTCTGCGGTTACACAGAGGTAGAGCATCTTCTTTGCCTTTACGGCCCCTTCAGAACTACCCCCATCCCCGGAAAACAGTCTCGGCAATAAATAAAACTTGTTAAGACCACCAAGAAAAAATATGATTGAAGCGATAATCACCTTGGCTATCAGCACCATACCGTAGGGGGTTCCGGTCAGCTGGGCAAGTCCTTTTATTCTTATGAAAACAAGGATGAGTCCCGAAACACCTGCGGTATATACAGCCCAGGTTGCTATGTCTGAAAATCTCGTGATCATCCGTCTGAAGACCTCCTGGAACTCCCTTCCCTCATCCCTTATGAAGAAGGAATAGCAGAACCTGATGAAGAAGATTCCTCCTATCCAGATGGAAATAGAAGAGATATGGAGCACGTCCAGGTAAAGGGGTAACTTCATGTAACCTTCCTTCGCCTGATGGCTGGACATGCTTATGGATATGAGGAGGAGTATGGCAAAAACTGCCCCGGTCAGGGCTTTCCACCTCCGGGGAGACCTCATGCAGGCAAAGATCAGCAGAATCAGGGGAATGAGGAATAGCGTCCTCAGAAGCCCGAGCCTGCCGTATTTTGTCTTGAGCAAAAAGATATGCAGGATTGATCCTGTTTCTCTGAGGGGGGTATCCGTCATTACCGAGGCATGCAGGTAGAGGTGTATCAGATTTAACACAAAGGTGAGAAGTGAAATCAGGAAGATGACGGAAAGGGAGATCTCGCCGAAACATCTCCCTCTGTCCCTTACCATACATACATCAGCACCGGAAGGTCCTGTAACCAGCTGCCTGGCAAGAAAGGCCCCTGCAAGGAAAACAACCCCCGTCAGGAATCCCCAGTAGAAAAGGACCATCAAGAAGAAGGTCAGGGACATTCTACTTTTTTATAAAGAAGACGAATTCTTTCTTTTGGAGATGTCCGTCCAGGCTCATGCACTTCCATTTAACCGTATATTTGCCCGGCGGGAGGTTTTCCTTCAGTTCCGTCTCCATGATTGTGTCATCCTCCTTGAAGGATGTCTTGCCAGAGACCTTTTCTCCATCGCTGCTGAAGACCTCGATCCTGGAAAAGGCCGGCTCGACGGATCCAACGAGGGTGATCATTACCTTCTTTGGTGGCTCGTTCAATGTAGAGTCTGGTTCAGGACTGTATTCAAGTGTATATATATGCGCACCTGCATTAACGGAAAATCCAAACACCAACAGAAAAAAGACTACAGGTATTCCCTTTCTCATATTACCTCCATGCCCTTTCTTTCATTTTACCATATAACCGGACTGAAATCCAGATGTTTAATGGACATGCCTTCCGTTCATGGGCAGTCCAATCATATAGAATGTCACAGTAACTGTAATGACTGCATACAGCGCCATCACCATGGCGGTCTTGGCCAGACTGAATGCCGAGATCTCAAGCCTCTTCACCGTCCGGTAAAGAAGGTATATGGTGAAAATGAAACCCCCGATAATGGTAAACATCTGAAGAAGGAAGATACCCTCTCCTCCTATCAGGGGCTGGGGATTCCAGTTTGTCATAAAGGAACTGAAAAGGCCGGCCTTCTGGAGCAGCCTCACTGTAGCAGGAAGTGCAACCGGCGCTTCCACAAAGAGATGATTCATGTTGTGGGCAAGGTGCAATCCTATGCCCAGAGGTATGAAGGGAAAGGCGAACTCCCTGAGCAGTACCCGGGCAGGGAGATCATTCCTGCCAAGCCATTTTGAGAGTCCGTAACAGAAGAGGAAAAAAACGATGGCAGGCAGGACAACAATCCCGACATAGGTTATGCTGAAAAGGCTTCCTGATGATGAAATGCCGGTTATACCACCTATATACTTTTTCAGTGCCGGCAGTGCAGATGTCATGGCAAGGGTCTCAAAAAGGACTATCCCGAAGAGAAAAAGCGAGGCAACAGCCTCCACCGGAGACCTTCTCAGCCCGTCCCTTATATCCCTTCCGAATCCTCTGTACCTGAGACTGAGATTATCGCTTGGACAGGCAGGCAGACACTTCATGCAATAATTGCAGTAGAGATTGCTGTCAAGATTGTAGGGATCTTCCAGCATGGGGCACTCGCCCGAACAGGTCTTGTTTCTATGGTTTATGCATCTTCTCTCTTCAGTGGAGGTCAGTTTGAAGGGTGAAACAAGTGAGTAAAGTCCGATCACCGCCCCTATCGGACAGATGTACCTGCAAAAGGTCCTTCTCCTGAAAATCATGCTTGTCAATACTGCGGCAACGAGTATCCCGATTATAAGAAGGGAAGTGGCAAGGGGTTTCTGATACAGGGAATACCGGGCATATGCAAATGTGAGCACCACAAAGGCCAGTGTCTGAAAACCCATGTTCTGCAGCCAGCCAGGCAATTTCTTCTTCAGGGAGACTATCTTCTGCGCCATATCGCCTGCAAGGGCAAAGGGGCACATCATGCACCAGAGTCTCCCGAAAAGAATGAAACTGATAATTATCAGACTCCACCATATTGTCCAGGTATAAACGGTTGCTATATTCTGTCTTCCATCCTGGACATCCACCATCCCCGCTATTATGATTGCAACAAAGAATATTGAAACCGGAATTGTAAACAGAGCCCTGTAGTATCCTGATCTGAAGAACCTCCTGAGAGGTCCGAACCTGAAGAGATCGACCTCTCTCTCCCCCGGCGGTTGGGTCTTCTGGTTGCCGTTGGTCCTGACAAAGAGAAAGGCCATCCCGAAAACACCGAGGAGAATCGTTGCAATGTTTATATAATAGACCAGGAGGGACCGGTTTTGTACATCCTTTATGACATGCGCTGCATAGTGAAAGTGTGTATCATTCCGTGAAGGATCATAGCCCGAGACATAGCTTGTGAACTCAGGAGTGACAGGGCTTCCAAAGATGTCCGTTTTCGGCGGCGAACCGATCCTGAGGATTGTCTCGTTACTCGCCCAGACGTTTACATGCTCCTTGTTGTTCTTTGAGTGGTCATGGTTCTTGTGGGCCTTGTCAAGGGTGAATATCCCGTAGTGATCAAGAGTGTTACCCATCAGGACAAGCATGTTGTAGGCCCTGCCCTCCACGAACTCCAGATCATCCCTGTCACCTGTTTTCATCGGGAATGCAAACTCGTATGTGTAAAGATCATCCTGCATCGCAGCAGCGGCCAGAATATCGTCTTTTTCGTCCTTTTCAAGAAAATAGGTCTTGTCCTTTCTCTGCATAAAGTGCCTGTCTGTAATCTCTCCGTTGGACCTGAGCACCTTCGCATCAGTATAAGACCAGAGCATCCCCAGATTGGGGTCGTTCTTGAACATGAGCCCCACCCAGTAGGGATTGTCTGTTTTCACTGCAAAGTATATCTTGCCGTCTGCTATCTGCGACCAGACCTCCACGTGGTAGAATACTTTCTTGTGTGATTCTCCCTGCCGATGGGGTGTATATTCGCCAAGATAGAAATATCTGTGTCCGGTATTCTTCCATTCCTCTTCAGTGATCCTGCCGTCTATGTTTACGGTATTTCCGGTCTTCCTGGCGATAAAGTTCGTATTGTCGGATATGTAAGGACCGCTGTCTTCCACACCGGATGCCTCGATTTCCCGGGGATCATACCTTGCAAGCAACTGCGCAGGGGCTGCCCCGCAGCCATTTGCAAGAAAAAGCTCTCCAGTCCGGGCATCCACATCGAGTATTACATGATCCACTATGAAGTTCACAGGCCCGAGGTGATACTTCCCATTGTAGCCCGGAAGCCTCTCAACCGACTCAAACTGATAGACAAGCTTTCCGTGAACATACTCCAGTTTTCTGAACCTGAAGCCTCCCTTGAGTGACGGTACTCTCTCCCTGGCAAACCTCTTGACTATGGCCTCTGCTACCGAGGGAGAGATTCTTGCCTCTGAACGGTTAAGGATCAACGATCCGAGGGGATCATAATAGAGATATCCGTTCTGTGAGGGAATGGCCTGGAAGGCGGCCTTTGAAGGATCATCATCAAGCCTTACATCTGTACCACCACAGGCTTCCGCCGGGATGGAAGAAACCAGCAAGGAAAGAGTCAGGACAAAAAAAACCAGAAGACCGTATAGTGTTTTCTTGAATAGTTGCACGTTTTCTCCCGTAGAGGATATGGACTGTACTGCAGTAGTCCAGGATAACACAGAACTGTGTCTGCAGTAAAAATTTTAACTGATAATTGTGAAGAAAATATGAATATAAGCGGCACCCCAGATAATACTCCATAGCTGGGGATGGTGCTATGGCGCAAGAAACATCAATATCCACAAAACGGTGGTGTATTGGTTATTACACAGTGAAAACACTTGCAACCAGACAGCTACATGATTATTTCCTATTTCAGGTCAGGGGCCTCAGCGCAGGAGTTTCCTGATTAATCTTTCTCTCCCGGTCCTGGGAATGAAAGTCCAGTATCCTGATCCCGTCAGTATACTCCACTGTGCGGTAATGGGTGATATTAAGCATCTTTTTTATTATATCATCCATCCTGAAGCACTGTTCCTTGATGATTCTGGCTTCATTGTCAACCGGCTCTCCACGGGAGATGCTGTCAGCAAGGAGGTCCGAATAACCTATCACTACCGCAAGGGGCTGGCGCATCTCATGTGCAGTTGCACCGGCAAGCTCGATAAGGGCCCTCAGCCGTTTTTCTTCCAGCTCTCTGTCGATCCCTGAACTGACCCTCTTTGAAAGCCGCCAGGATATCACAAATACTGATATTATGGATAATACCCCTATAAGGAGAAATGAAAGGATGTCACGCTTCACCCTCTCAGCATGTATCCTGTCAGAGAGCCTCATCGGAAGTTCGAATGAGAGAATCTTCTCCTCCCCCGAGGGGAGCCTCACCTTTCTCATGTAATGAAAGTACCTCTTCCCCTTTTTCTTTTCAATGAGATAACTCTCAGAAACCCCTTCCCGTTCGAGTGAAACTCTACCTTCAGAAGCTGTCCCTTCCTTCAGGTCCATGATCCTCATACTCATTACTTCAGAAGGAGCCTGGGAGAAGAGTCTGTAAATTCCGCCGATGTTCTCACTATCCATGTTTGCCAGGATGTGACTTGTCAGTGTCCTCCCCGTCTCAAGGAATTCAGCCATCTGTTCGGACTTGTGCTTCCAGACGTTCCATCCTGTCAACGTAATTACGAGCAGACCTAAAAGTATCATAAAGGGGATCGAGTATATAACGGTGAGTTTTATGGGCTTGCTGTAACTCATCTTCACCTCGCTTTGATATAAAGATAGGCAGCCAGCGGGGAGGAGCTGGCTGCCTTTGAAGGAGGTAACGAGACGCTCTGGTCAGTTGGAGATCCCGTTACTGGGTACAAGGTGTTCCAAAGTTGCCATAACCACCTCTGTAGGCAGTCCTTGGTGACTTTTCGTAAAGTTTCTGTTGAATCTCGGTGATTTCCTTTTCAAGCTTTTGAACGGTCTCGGGGTCTGTCTTGGGATTCCTTACAGCCTCAAAATATTCAAACCTCTTTTCATTGAGCTCTTTTCTGAGGTCAGCCGTTTCATCGAGGTATTTGTTGTCGTAACCGTATCCATTCCTGTCATAGCCGTACCCGCCTGTCGGGCCCATCATCCCAGAGCCCATACCATAGCCGCCCATCATGCCAGGACCCATCATACCGGGGCCCATACCGTAGCCGCCCATCATGCCGGATCCCATCATGCCAGGCCCCATTCCTCTATTGCCCCAGCCACCGAACCATCCAGGACCGAATGCAAAGGCTCCTGCACTTAATGCAAGGATTGCCACAACCGTTAGCGTTACCATTAACTTCTTCATATAAAACCTCCGTTGGACTTTATTCAGGCCGCCATGCAACCTCATCATCTGCGTATATCATATACTTCAATTGTGAAGCAAAGATGAAGAGATTGTGAATAAATTATGAAGAACACATCCTCATCATTCCTTCACATTTCATTCACATTTGCAGGTTATAATATTAAGCATGAATGAAGTATCTTACTCTCTGGCCTTTCTTGCAGGACTTGTCTCCTTCATTTCCCCCTGCGTTCTCCCCCTCATACCCTCCTATGTCTCCTATATCACGGGCGTATCCTTTGAGGATCTCACGGCCATGAAGAACAAAAGGAAGATAAGGCTCCTCACACTCGCCCATTCACTCTTCTTTGTAACAGGGTTCTCTCTGGTATTCATCTCATTAGGAGCATCCTCCTCTGCGGTAGGAAGCCTGCTGTACAATTATCAGGATACTATACGGATTACAGGGGGGGTAGTAATCATTATATTTGGTCTTTTCATCTCCGGTATTTTGAATATCAATTTTCTTTCACGTGAGAAAAAATTCCAGTTTGGGAACAAGCCTGCCGGTTATTTCGGCACTTCATTTGTAGGAATGGCTTTTGCCGCAGGATGGACCCCCTGTATCGGTCCGATTCTGGGAAGCATCCTGATGTATGCAGGTGCACAGGGCTCAGTCTCCTATGGCGTCAAGCTCCTGAGCCTCTATTCTCTCGGCCTTGCCATCCCCTTTGTTCTCTCCGCCCTCGGGATTAACATGTTCCTTGGTTATTCCAAAAGACTTCTCAAGTACATGAAAGTGATCAAGATCATCTCCGGTCTTCTCCTTATCGCCTTTGGAATCCTGCTTCTTGCCAACAAGGTGAGTGAACTCTCCAACCTCTTCCCGGACTTCGGGATAGATCTCTGACAGACCTTCCGGCTGAATCCGCAACAGTTCTGTACAGCCTTTCTCTGATACAATGCAGTGTATTTCTGGCATTTTGTTGTTAATTAGTTTTAAAATTGGGTAGTGTTTGATAATGAACAAATACCTGACAATGACGGCGGGGAGTGGATTGTCTTCAGAACCGTGTATGACCCCATCGAGGCAACCATGATTAAGGACCTGCTGTCAAGCGCAGGTATCAGTGCCGTAGTCAGGTCTTCAAAGGTCAGCCCTTATCCGGTAAACATAGGAAAGATGGGAGAGGTAAGAATACTCATCAGGAGTGCTGACCTGGAGGATGCGGAGAGACTCCTCGCCTGAGCACTCTGCCTTCCAGAATGAAGATACCCTGCGGCCACTATACGGGCAGGTCCGAAACGGACTCGTATCGAGCAAGGCCACGGGGTTAGCGCTCGCTATGCATATTCATTCAGTTTGTATTTGTTATCGAAACCTCACTGAAACTCATATCTGTCCAAGATAATTTAAAGGGAAGGTCGATGCGACTCTTCGCTTTGCCTCGCTTCGAGCGGCAAGGCTGCGAAAATGCTTAGTGAGCGGAGGCGAGCGGATGATATTATCATGTTCCCCACATTTAGATTTCCGAAGGAAAGATCAAACACAATGCAACCGAGTCGAAGCGACCAAGCTCTATTAAAGGGACAGGAACCTGAATCAGCAGATGTTAGAGAATACTGTCTGAGAAGGTTTATCAGAAGGCTGAATCCTTCTTTTTCAAAGGTGTCGAGCATTGGTGTTAGATATTCCCGCAGGGAATCTGAATGCAGGGAGTTCGCTTTCATCTCATTCGTTCTCTCCATTTCATTCCGATCCCTTTGCATTCTCTCAGCCACACCGCCTTCCCATGATACTCAGAATTGTTTTGGACACCACTTACTGAAAATGAGATATAAAAAGTTATTGCAAATTGTTCAACCCTCTGTATCCTCTGTGCTTTCTGTGTTCTCTGTGGTTGTTTTTTACAACATTTAGGTTAAGAACATCCCTATTCACACATTCTTCATAATCCCTTCAAACTTTCTTCGCATTTTGATGTTAGACTGAAGTCAGATTAACAAACCCCTCAGAAGGAGGGGATCAACAAATTACATTAAGGAGCATCAAATCATGGAAGCCACTCACGCAGAAACATTCAGTCTGAAAAGGCCCTATTTCTGGGGCATCGCATCAGGCTCTCTGCTTTTCATCATCTATGCCTTAATCCTTACCATCTCAAACTCCCCCTCGCATGCAGTTGAAGAGTTTCTTCTCTACTGGTACTGGATAATTCCGCTTATTCTCGGGTTCGGTCTTCAGGCCGGCCTCTATACTTACATAAGACATGCGATGAAGGCACGGGCCAGGAGCGGAATCGCCTCTGCCTCAGTAGCCACCGCAGGTGGTATTTCCACGGGATCAATGGTTGCCTGTTGTGCCCACCATATCACCGATGTCCTGCCCCTTGTCGGTCTTTCTGCAGCGGTTGTATTCCTGAACCGTTTCCAGAATATCTTCTTCCTCCTGGGCATCATCTCCAACACCATCGGTATTATACTCATGCTGAAGATCATACAGGAACACAGACTTTACAGCTCGAGGCAGGGTATTCTCCAGGCCCTCATGCGGATAGACATGAAGAGGACCCTTTACTTCGGCATTATCACCGGTGTGGTGATACTTCTCATTGCACTTTACAAAACCATAACCAATCAAGGAGGTATAGTATGAAAGCACAGAAGCTCATAATTTTTCTGCTTGCAATACTGATAGGAGTGGCTGCCGTTGCCGGACTGAACAAAGTCTTCCTCTCCGGTAATCAGGCAGGTCCGGCTGCACCTGCTCCTGCTGAAGCCAATGGCAAGGCCGACGGGTTCATCCCGGTTTCTTCTGGAAGCATGAACCCGGGAGATGTCCTGATTGAGCTCACACCAAAATATATCGCTCCCAAACGGCTGGTGGTAAAGTTCGCCATGAATACCCACTCTGTTGATCTGAGCCAGTTTGACCTGAAGAAGATCACGACCCTTACATACAATGGCAAAACCTTCAAACCCACCGATGCAAACAGGCTCAGGGGGCATCACTCATTCGGGCTGATAGTATTCGACCTCGACAATGAACCAGAAAATTTCACAATTACCATAGAAGGCATCCCCAGTGAAGAAAGAAGAGAGTTCGCCTGGTAGCTTCACATTTTCTTCACAATTTAATTTTAGAATAGCTTGAAAGAACGATGTTCATAAATCGATACATTAAATCTATCCTCCTGATTACAGCCTTACTTCTTTCTATTCCCTTTAATCTGGAAGCAAAAGAGGTAACGCTGATGGAGGTTGAAGAGGTTACAGACCTGCTCATGAGCCCGGGATGTAATTACATCTATACTCTTACTTTTTGTCCCTCAGCAGAGGCTGAACAGATGCGGGAGATCGTCAGAGACAAACTCAGTAACGGCGAAAGTGCGGAAGCGATTCTGAACTACTTTGAAGAGGTATACGGCCCCCGTGTTCTTGCACAGCCGAAGAAGAAGGGCTTCTACTTCATCGCCTGGTGGTTCCCCTATTTTCTGATTTTTGACATCTTCCTCCTCATCGGACTGATACTCTTCGTATGGCAGAAGCGTGGGAAGAAAGACCGGGACCAGCCGGCAGTCGTTGAAAGCGGCGATGACAGCACAACCCGTGACGAGATGAACGCCCTCCTTGAGGAGGAGTTAAGGAGGTTCAGAGAATGAAAAACTTTTTAAAGGCCCTTTTCCTGATTCCCCTTCTCATACTGGTGATAGCCCTTCTGGGCGGGCTCTTCTCCGGCAAGGAAAAAACCGCCAAAAAGCATCCCCGCCCTGCCATAGGCGAGCAGGCAAGGGATTTTTCCTATCCCGGGCTGGACGGCAGAGAGATCAGGCTATCGGATTATTACGGAAAGAAGGTTATCTTCCTGAACATCTGGGCAACCTGGTGTACATCCTGTAAAAAGGAACTCCCCACAGTCCAGAAGATGTATGAAAAACTGAAGGGAGACGACCTTGAGGTGCTTGCCGTCAGCATTGACGCCCTTGGTAAAAAGGCTGTAGTCCCATTCATGAAAAAATACGGCCTCACCTTCCCGGCCCTCCTTGATACATCCGGATCAATCCAGCTCCTTTACGGGACTACCGGGGTCCCTGAAACATTCATAATTGACAAAAAGGGCAAGATCGCCTATATCGAGATCGGTGCAGGAGACTGGACGGATCCTGAAAAGGAGGCCCTGCTCCGTGGTTTGATGAATGAACCGGACATGGAGGTATCCCGATGAAGAGTAAGAAAATCGTACTGTTTACAGCCCTGATACTCGGGGCCTTTTCCTACCTCCTCTTTATCGGAATGCAGGAAGGAAGCATGTATTACCTGGAGGTATCGGAATACCTCGGGAAGATGGACGAACTCGGCAAGAGAAAGGTCAGGGTAAACGGAAGGGTGGTGAAGGAAAGCCTGGATTATGACTCAAAGGATCTCGTTTTGAGATTTACTCTCATGGATACCAAATCCAACGACAAGCTCAGGGTCCTCTACCATGGCACACCGCCTGACCTCCTGAACCAGGATGGTGTTACCGCTGTTGCAGAAGGATACTACGACAGGGCCAGGAATGCCTTTCTTGCCAGACAACTGCTGGTGAAGTGTCCTTCAAAATACGAACGCAAAGGAGAGAATACATGATCGAGGCTGGTGGATACTTCCTTCTGCTTTCGCTGGTGCTGTCTACGGGAATGACCTTCTCCCTGATATACGGCCTTTTCAGAAAGGACGGCCGTTTCATTGACGTCTCTTACAGGGCATCCAAGGGCGTCTTTCTTCTTCTGAGCCTTTCTGCCTTCATGATGATCTATTTCTTTGTGACAGACAACTTCAGGGTCGAGTACGTTGCCTCATATTCTGAAAGGGCGCTTCCTCTGTTTTACAAGGTCACCGGGCTCTGGGCTGGCCAGAAGGGATCACTCCTTCTCTGGGCCTGGCTACTCTCACTATATACGTTCATAGCCGTTTTCAAGGATGAAAAAAGGCCGAACACATCCTATCTCCCCTATGTACTCCTTATACTAAACGGTACCGTTCTTTTCTTTCTCGTCCTGCTGAATTTTGTCACCCCTCCCTTTGAGATGAACAGGACATTCCCTGCTGACGGTAACGGATTGAACCCCCTTCTTCAGAATCCCGGGATGGTTTTTCATCCCCCTACCCTCTACCTCGGGTATGTAGGCTTTACCGTCCCCTTTGCATTCGGTATGGCTGCCCTGATAACAAAAGACCTGGGTGAATGGTGGATAAAGAGAACACGGGCATGGACGCTCTTTTCCTGGGCATTTCTCACACTCGGGATAGTCTTCGGAGGATGGTGGGCTTACAGGGAACTCGGGTGGGGCGGTGTCTGGGGATGGGATCCTGTGGAGAATGCTTCCCTGATGCCGTGGTTCACGGCCACTGCATTCCTCCATTCAGTCATCATCCAGGAAAGGAGGGGAATGCTGAAGGTCTGGAATCTCGTCCTGATCCTACTCACCTTCGCACTAAGCATATTCGGGACATTCATAACAAGAAGCGGCATCATCACGTCTGTTCATGCCTTCGGCCAGTCATCGGTGGGTTATGTCTTTCTGGGTTTCCTCTTCATGGTAATTGCAGCCGGGGGATATCTGATCTGGAGCCGTTACGACAAACTCAAGGAAAAGAATCCCCGCATAGAATCGGTCATTTCCAAGGAAGGTTCCTTCCTGTACAACAACATAATTCTTTTCGGGCTGGCCTTTGCAACCTTCTGGGGCACCATCTTCCCCCTGATAGTTGAAGCAGTCAAGGGAATAAAGATATCCGTTGGCCCTCCCTTTTTTAACAAGGTTAACTCTCCCCTGTTTCTCCTGCTTCTCATATTGATGGCAATCTGCCCGCTCCTCGCATGGAGGCGGACCTCCTGGCAGGGCATAAAGAGGAATTTCCTGCTTCCTGGTGCATTTATGCTTCTTTCTATGCCGGTTCTCATTGTAAGCGGGATCAAGGGCTTCATGCCACTTTTCTTTTATGCCTTCTCCTTCTTCGTGCTCTTTTCCCTTGTCAGGGAGTTCTATATTGGCACAAGGGCGGGAGTTCTACACGGGGGAGAAAGCTGGCTTCAGGCCTTCAAAAGTTTAATAACAAGAAACAGACGTAGATACGGCGGCTTTCTGGTACATATAGGTATAGTCTTCATGATCATAGGGCTTGCGGGGTATGGGTACTTTCAGTTCAAGGAGAGTTACAACCTCAAGCCGGGCAGCACTGTCAATGTTAAGGACTACACTCTCAGGTATATCACTCTCCAGAGCGTGAGAAAGGATTACTATACAGCTATAACAGCCCCTGTTGAAATCTCAAAGGCCGGAAGTGGATACATCTGGACAATGAGACCGGAAAAACGTTTCTATAAGAGGAATGAGCCTACCACAGAGGTAGCCATAAGAAGCGGGCTTCTCGAGGATCTCTACCTCATACTCAGTGGCTGGGATGATGAAGGTAACATAACCCTCACCGTTGTCATAAACCCCTTTCTCACCTGGACATGGGTAGGCACGGGTATCGCGATACTTGGGATTCTCTGGGGCGTCTATCCGGCAAGAAGAAAGAGCAGGGAACTGGAGATTCTTGAAAAGGAACTGGTTCTCACCTTCAGGGAGGTCCCGGAATCATGATATACATTATACTCTTACTGGTTACGGCCGGAATCCTGATTTATACTGGAATGCCCCTCCTGAGGGAGCAATACTGGCCATTCGTAAACCTCAGCAAACTCAGGGAGATAACCGAGGAAAAAAGGACCGGCATCTGGGCCATTACTGATATAGAGAATGAATTCCAGATGGGAAAACTCTCGGAAGAAGACTACAATATGCTGATGGAGCAGTTCAGGAGCGAGATCCTTCCGGTCCTCAAAAGGGAGCAGGAACTGCTTGGCAAGAGCCCGGGAACGTCCGGTGAAAATGGTAATCTGAGCGAAGGGGTCAGACAGAGGGTCCTGCTGGAGGTTTTAAGGATATGTGGAAAAAGATTATCTTCCTGATTATACCTGTAATATTACTGGGTATGGAATCCGTACTTGCGATGCCCGTGAGTGTGACTCTCAGGAACGGCACCACAGGCAACACACTCGGTGAATATCCATTCTCCATTGAGATGAGGGATGAAAAAACCGGCAGGATACTGAAGGAACTGAAATTAAGAACAGACGGAAAGGGTACCTACAGGGGCGAAGTAAAACCTGAAAAAGGTGTCACTACCATCGCGATGGTCAGCTACCGGGGTGTAACATACAGGTCTCTCCCGGAAAAAAAGGCCGGGACGGGCCTCTCCTTTGATCTCAACGTCTATGAAATAACAGACAGGGCCGATAATATCACTATCCCCCACCGGACGATGGTGATATCACCACAGGATGACCGGACGGTCCAGGTTTTCGAGGTCCTTATAATAAGAAATACAGGGAAAATGACATTCGTGGGAAGCTTTAACGATGAACTGGACACGGAACAGGTCCTCTTTATTCCCATGCCATCTGGCTACAGGCTGAATCAGCTTCAGGGCATGAACACAAGGAAGATACAGACCTTCAACGGAGGGCTTGTAACTCAGGAGCCGATCCCGCCGGGAGAGAAGGAACTTGTACTTGGTTATTTTCTTAGAAGTGATACAGGCCTTTTTGACCTTTCACTTTTTCCAGGAGACCGTGGTCCCTTTCAGGAAAAGACGAGCCTTCTCCTTAAGGAAGATGATGGATGGAAGCTCCGGGCTTCCGGACTGGAGTCATCGGGCAAGACCGATTTTTACGGAAAGCGATATCGAGTATGGACCGGGGAAGGAAACAGAGGATTCAAGATATCTCTTTACGGTCCTACATACAAAAGCAGCTATGGCGGCTGGTCGGTGGTATTGCTGTCGGCGTTCCTGATAAGTGGAGTACTACTGTTTTTCGGAAGGAAGAGTATCCGGACATATTATCTGAACAGGGAAAAAGACAGGATAAGGCAGACCCTATCCTTCCTGAAGGCAGAAACCTCCGGGAACGGATATTACCTGCCCATTATCCGTGTACTTGAGGCCCGGGTAGGGGAACTTTCAAAGAAGGACAGCCACTAGATGTTGCGTCTCACAGGCATAGGAAAGACCTACGGTCTGAGACCGGTACTCAAGGATGTCAACGCCAGAGTCGAAAAAGGTGAAATCTTCGTTCTCTTCGGTCATAACGGGGCCGGGAAGACTACACTTCTCAAGATAGCCGCAGGTATCATGCCACCGACAAAGGGAAAGGTTGAGTTTCCAGGGAACCAGGATGACAGGAGCGGGATATTCTATCTCGGCCACAGAAACAGCCTCTACGGTGAACTCACGGTGCTGGAGAATATCCGTTTTTTCCTCGATATCAGGAATGGAAAAGAAAGGACAACCAATCTCAGCGAAACCCTCACTGATTTCGGCCTATGGCAGAGACGGAACGATCCGGTAAAGGCCCTTTCCCAGGGTATGAAAAGGAGACTTGCGCTGATGAAGGGTCTGATAAGCGGAGCGGGGCTTTTCATCCTTGATGAACCCTTCTCCGGGCTGGACATCCGATGGAAGGATACACTGATTGAAAGGTTTATGGAAATCAGGAAAAATGGCGGCTCCCTCCTTATTGCCACCCACCTCGTACATGAGGGCTGCAGGATTGCAGACCGGATAGGTCTCCTTGAAAGCGGTGCGTTGGCCTTTCTGGAAGAAAGAGAGAGGGCTGCAGAGGCCATTATACAGGAAAGGCTGAAAAATGAGATTTGTAGGTAATACCCTCGCTATAGTCAGGAAGGACATCCTCCTTGAGTTCAGGGGCAAAGAGGCCCTGAGTATAATGATTTTTCTCTCCCTCCTCCTGCTTGTCATCTTTAACCTGGCTGTGGATATCCAGAGTGAGAATGTAGCCAGTCTCGCCTCCGGGATCCTCTGGGTGGTTTTCGCCTTCTCGGGGATTCTGGGAATGGGAAAGACATCACTCTCAGAAAGGGACGACGGGGCATACCTTAACATATTCTTCTCTTCCGTCTCCATGGAGAGTTTTTACATAGCAAAGGTCATAAGCAACCTCATCTTTCTTCTCCTGATGGAAGTCTTCACAATCCTCTCATTTGTAATACTTTTCAACTATGAAAGATTGATAAGGACCTTACCTGCTCTGGCCATTCCGCTTCTCTTTGGGAGCCTTGGTTTTTCCATCGTGGGGACACTCTTTTCCTTTCTATCCACAGGCTCAAGATTCGGTGAGATAATACTCCCCTTTCTCTTTCTGCCCCTGGTGGTTCCCGTTCTTATCGGAGGCGTTTCCGCCACCGACATCATACTGAACGGTTCCCCTGGCGAATCACCCGCAAAGTGGCTGAAGGTCCTTGTTGTCTTCGACCTTCTCTACCTCTTCATCTCTCTAATACTTTTCAGGCATATCGTGGAGGAATAGGATCATGAAATCAGAAAAGATAATAAGGGGCGTCATCCTTCTGTTGATTATACTGCTTCCTGCAAGTTTCTATCTGATCTTTCAGGTCGCACCATCCGAAAAAATCATGGGCGATGTTCAGAGGATCTTCTATCTCCATATTTCACTTGCCATGAGCGCCTACCTGGGCTTCGGTCTTCTCTTCATCTCAAGCATCCTCTTTCTTGTAAAGAAGACCCTTTACTGGGACACCCTCGCCTTTTCAGCTGGAGAGGTTGGACTCCTCTTTTCTACACTTGTGCTCATAACAGGCTCCCTCTGGGCCAGGCCTGTCTGGAATGTCTGGTGGACCTGGGACCCCAGGCTCGTCACAATGCTCATACTCTGGTTTATCTACATAGGATATTTTCTGTTGAGAAAGGCCATTCCGGAAAGGATGAAACGGGCACGATACTCGGCAATCATCGGAATACTCGGTTTCCTGGATGTTCCTGTGGTCAGGCTTGCCACAAAGTGGTGGAGATCCATACACCCGAGACTTGCACGTGAAGGAGGCGGGCTGGATCCCCTGATGGTAAAAGTGATGCTCTTCAGTCTGGTTACATTCCTGATCTTTACTTCACTCCTGATTTATATAAGGTTCAGGGTTGCATGGGCTGAGGAACGGATAAATGAAATATTCAATGATGTGGAGGACTACAATGGATAAACTTTTTTACCTCTTCGGTGCCTATTCTGCAGCATGGCTGGCAGTGGCAGCATACCTTTATTTCAATCTCGGCAAGTTGAGAAGACTGGAAAACAGAATCGAAGATATTGAGGAAATACTCAAAAGGAAAAGGTAATGAAGATCCTGAAAGCAGCCCTGGTGATAGCCTCATTTTTTCTGATAGGGGCATTTGTCGGTGCCAAGTACCTTTCAGAAAAAGAGAACCCTCCTCCGGCAGTGCCAACTCAGTCCTATATACGGATAGATGAGAACACCAGCGTAGCCGACCTGATGGAGTATCTCAGCATTTACAGGGTGAGTGAGCCCTGGATGGCCCCGGACTTCATCATCACCGGTTTAAACGGGGAAAAGGTCAGCATGGGAGAACACCGCGGAAAGTATCTTCTTCTTGCCTTCTGGACCACCTGGTGAACCTGGTGCAGGAAGGAGTTGCCTTCCCTGGAACGACTCAGAAACACCCTCGCCGGGAGCCCCTTTGAGATACTGGCCATTGATGTGGGTGAGAGCAAAGCCGTGGTGGAGGACTTCATAAGGGCCGGTGGATATACACTCCCCGTTCTTCTTGACATTGATGGGAAGGTCAGTTCCCTATACAATGTCCGCTCCCACCCCAAGACCTTGATCATAGACCCGTCGGGCAGGGTGATAGGCATCGCCAGCGGATACAGAGAGTGGGATTCCAAGGCCATGCTAACCCTGTTTGAAAAACTCCTCAACGAGGATCAATCTTCATAACTTTTTCATCCATTCTTCATCTTCTCTTCATTCTTGGATGTTATCCTGTAGACAAGAAAACTCAAAGGAGGTACTGTCATGAAAACCACAACATGGGAAAATCATGAAAGAACGGCAGAAAGGACATCCATAAGGGTACTGGGAAAGAGAAGGAAGAGGATCTCCTCAACCATTCTCGAAGCTCTGGGTGTGTCACTTATGGTAATCTTCAGTCTCGCTGTCTTCAAGATAAGCGGGTTTGCAGATGGTCTGGAATCTCCCCTTCTAAGGGTTATCGTGGGGACCGGAATAACCTTCTGGATAGTCTCCAGCTTCAGGATAGCCCTTCATCATAGAGCCAGGACCTGAAAGCAGAGGGGGGACAATACCCGGTATGTCCCCCCTCTTATACCTCCCATCCCCCGCGACTCAATCCTCAGTCAAGAACCTATAAAACAAACCTTCCCCCCAATATCCTGCCTTCACAATTTATTCATATTTTCTTCATATTCCCTTCGTATTTTCCTGATAGACTGAAGACAGAAGAAAAGGAGAGAATCAATGAGCAATTCAGCAAACATAAAGAGGTTCAAGCACAGGGCACTCGCAAGGCTGATAACCGCTTATCCTGTCCTGTCGAGGTTCTTTATTGATACACGGAGGTCACCGAAGTCAGAGGAAATACCCTGGGCGCCTCCGAGCAAACCACTTGATGAATCAAAGGTCGGCGTGGTTACAACCGCCGGCGTTCATCACAGGTGGCAGAAACCCTTTGACATGACCGACCCCGAAGGGGATCCCACTTTCAGGGAGATCGATGCCACCCGACCTCTGTCGGATCTGATGATCACCCATGACTACTATGACCACAGGGATGCAGACAGGGACATAAATGTCGTTTTTCCCGTAGGGCGTCTCCGTGAACTTGAAGCAGAGGGTATAATCGGTGAACTGGCTGAAAGACACTACGGTTTCATGGGGCATATCGACGGCAGGCATGTACACACACTGATCAATGAGACCGCACCTGAAGTGGCTGACCGGTTCAAGGCAGATGGCGTTGATATCGTGCTTCTCACACCTGGTTGAGGTATCTGTAACCAGTCCGTCGGACTGATACAGCGTGAGATAGAAAGGGCTGGTATTCCCACAATCGGGATATCCATAGTGCGGGAGTTTACAGAAAGGGTGAGCCCCCCGAGAACGGTCTTTCTCAGATGGCCCTTCGGTCACCCCCTTGGAGAGCCCTTTAATCCGGCACAGCAGAGGACTGTGCTCATGGAGGCCTTTAAAGCCCTTTTTGCCATCAGGAATCCTGGTACAATCATTGATCTTCCCTACAGATGGAGAAAGGAGAAGTACGATAACTGGACAGGAAACAGGATTTCTCTTGAAACCACGGACAAAATGGAGTATAATCTTGTCAGGGGGCTGAAAGGAGGGAAAGTATGATGGGCGGCGGTATGGGCTTTGGCGGTTTCGGATTCGGCTCGATCTTCATGCTCCTCTTCTGGATAGTAGTAGCTGTTGCTGTATTCTACCTGATCAAGTCAGTTGTTGACAGGACATCAGGTGCGGCTTCCGAGGGCTCTCCTGAGGAAATACTCAAAAGGCGTCTTGCACGCGGTGAAATAACCAGCGATGAATATGAGGATCAACTCAGGTTACTAAAGAAATCATGACGAGAAGCCGATAAAATAATACCGGCAGGATTAAGGGCTTTGCAAGTGATGAGCACTTCTAAACTTACTCCATCAATGAAAGGAGGTGATGATATGAAGATCAGAAAGGTGATAAAGAAGACTTCTTCAACCTGCAAGTGCCACAGTTCGTGCTAGGGAAGGCAATGGGCAAGAGGTTATAGGCTATAGGCAAGAGGCGTTGGTCCAATCAACCAATAACTAACAACCAATAACAATTTTCTCAAGGAGGTTTCAAGATTATGAAACGAATGTTTCTTACAGTAATAGTTGTCCTCGGATTGACCGCAGGCACAGCCCTTGCCCAGATGGGTGGCGGTATGATGGGTGGCCAGGGCATGATGGGTCAGACGCAGCAGGAGCAGCAGTCCCAAACAAAGCAGATGCCGTACCAGATGGGTACGGGAATGGGATATGGATATGGATACGGAATGGGCCCCGGCATGATGGGTGGATACGGAATGGGACCTGGCATGATGATGGGCC
>CAZITN010000002.1:34233-63523 GCA_964542175.1 uncultured Thermodesulfovibrio sp.
ATGGGCCCCGGCATGATGGGTGGATACGGAATGGGACCTGGCATGATGATGGGCCCTGGTATGGGCTATGGCATGATGGGCGGATACGGTATGGGCCCCGGTATGATGGGTTACGGCTACTCCAAGGACTACCAGAAGTTTCTTGATGAGACACGCGACCTGAGGAAAGAACTCAGTGAAAAACGCTTTGAGTACTTCGAGGCTCTCAGGAATCCCGAAACAAAGGCCGAGACCCTGACAAAGCTCCAGGATGAGATATCAAAAATAGAGAAAAAACTCTATGAAAAATCACCCTACAAGGGCTATGTTGGAAGCTGCCATTAATACTCCCGGTAAGATAACTGATGGGGACAGGCCTGCCGGTACTGTCCCCATTCATTCACAGCGCGAAGGAGAACATCTGTGGGCATAAGCACAAAACGTGGGGATTCAGGATTCACCAGCACGCTCTCGGGTGAACGTGTGCCCAAGTATCATATTATCACCGAGGCGGTTGGAGCTGTAGATGAGGCAAACTCCCTGCTAGGTCTTGCCAGGGCAGCGGCGCGGGAAAAAAAGATAAAGCGCATTATATTGCAGATACAGAAACACCTTTTCACTATTGGTGCAGAATTATCCCTGGCAGGGAAATCAGGCAGAATAATCCGGACGAAAATCACTGAAAAGGACCTTGAATGGGTGGAACGCCTGGTTGAAGAGATGGAGGAGGCCCTGAGCCTGCCACCAGGATTTGTCGCCTTCGGCCAGAAGGTCGCCTCGTCACACCTTGATGTGGCCAGGACGGCGATCCGGAAGGTGGAACGGATCGTGGTGAAAATGCAGTCCGAGGACCAGATGTCCAATCCCGTACTGTCCAAATACCTGAACAGGATCTCAGACCTTATCTTTCTCCTTGCTGCCTATGAAGAGAAGTCCGAAGGTGAAAAAAGCACCATCTCCCTTGCCAACCTCTCAGTGCATCTCAACGATTCATTCTTCAGACGGTGGTTCCTTGTCGGTACGGCAATAATTATCTCTCTCATTCTGGCCATTTTCCTTATCCTTCTATTCCATAAATCTCCTGACAACGTTCCCCCTGAAATGATAAAACACATGGGCAACATGCATGAATCGGGAGCGCCGGACAGATCCGGTCAGCCATAAGAGCGGATTTTAATAATGAAGAATTTCTTTAGCAGGCATTGAAAAAAGAACAGAGGGTGAAATAATAATGTTAACCGGCATAATGGTGTTGTGGTTCATCCTGACTGCTGTCTCTGTGCTCTTTGTTGCAATCGATATCATGAAAACACCTGAATCTCCTGTGCTGAAATGGGGATTTATATTGATTACAGCCTATACAGGTCCGGTAGGAGCATTTCTCTACGTATTAGGATGCCGTGAACCCCTGCCAGGACTGCATGAGCAGTATACTGCATCACGCTGGAGACAGGTATTGGGATCGACAATGCACTGCGTGGCCGGTGACGGACTGGGAATCCTGGCGGGTGCTGTTTTAGGAGGAATTGTTCTTTTATCAATGCCGCTGGAAATTACTCTGGAATACCTGCTCGGATTCGGCTTTGGCTGGACGATATTTCAGGCCCTGTTTATGAAAGACTCTGCTGGTGGATCTTTTGTCAAGGCTTTGAAACAGACATTCATTCCTGAATTAGTCTCCATGAACTATCTCATGGCTGCCATGGTCATTGTAATGTCAATCGGCATGAGGCTGATGCCTGGAAGCGGCAGCCCTCTCTCAATGGTGTTCTGGTTCATTATGTCCATGTCATTATTAACAGGTTTCATTGCTGCATATCCGATAAATTGGTGGCTGGTATCCAGGCACCTTAAACACGGCATGATGATGGGGGCTGAGATGTCAGGCTCCATGATGCAGATGATGCATCAGATGTCTGAGATCATGGGCAACATGTCGGATATGATGACAAAGGATCTTGACAAATCACACAGAATGGAAATGGCTGAAATGATGAAGGAACTCTCCCTGCACATGGAAGACATGTCAACTTACATGAAATCCGGTCAGGCCCCCCGGGCTGAACTGGCCGAAAAGCAGAAGAGACTCGAAAAATTCAGAAACAAGCTCCGGAGATACCAAGAGACCTACTGAGAACACATCCCATGGAGGAACTGGTTACGTGAAAAAAGACCCTGTATGTCATATGGAGGTGGATGAGAAGGAGGCCCTGACCACAGAATGCGACGGTGAAACGTTCTATTTCTGCTCAGAAGGCTGCAGGGAGAAGTTTCTGCACGAAAAGGCATGCAAACTTCCCCGTACTTCCTATGACCTCATTATAATCGGCGGTGGTCCTGCAGGACTCACCGCCGCCGTCTATGCTGCTACGCTCCGGATGGATGCCTTTCTGATTACAAAAGATATCGGCGGCCAGGCAATTGACAGCACCAAGGTAGAAAACTACATGGGATACGACTTCATTACAGGACCGGAACTGACCAAGCGCTTCCAGTACCAGCTCATTCATTCCAACTACATCGATCATATAATCTCAGGCGTAGAGAAGATAGAACCTGTTGAAAACGGCTTCAACGTTACCACATCCAATCTCCAGAAGTACTATACAAGGACCATAATAATAGCGACTGGAATGACACGGCGCAAGCTTAAAATACCGGGAGAGGAGGAATTCCAGCGGAAGGGAGTCTTTTACGGAAATATCCAGGACTTTTCTTTTGTCCAGGATGAAGATGCAGTTGTTGTGGGAGGAGGAAACTCGGCTGTCCAGATCGTAGAAAACCTTCAGACAGTCGCAAAGACGATCCACCTCGTATCAGACTCTGAACTCAAGGCTGATCCCGTAATCATAGAAAGGATAGGAAAGTTCAGAAATCTCAGGATTCATGAAGGATACATGACAGTCGAATTCAGGGGAGAAAAGACCCTCTCATCAGTTATTATAAGAAAAAAGGCATCAGACGAGACACTGGAACTTCCGGCAAGAGGTGTATTTATCGCCATAGGTCTTCAGCCGAACTCTTCCATTGTATCCGGCCTCTGTGATCTTAACAAGAGAGGCGAAATTCTCATAAGTCCGGACTGTTCAACATCACACCCCGGTATTTTCGCAGCAGGCGATGTAACAAACGCCTTTGGAAAGAGGATAATCATAGCCTCTGGTGAGGGTGCAAAGGCTGCAATGGCTGCAAGACAGTATCTGCTGGATCTGAGAAAAAAAGACAAATAACGAAACAACACCACCATGACTGAACATGGTCAGAGAACCATATTGTCAGAGGGGAAGATTAAATACAGAGGTTACCTCCAGACAGGCCAGACAACCTGCCGGGATGAAAACGGCAATAAGGTGCCCTGTAAAGACACGGGGCAGGACGGAGAATCAAGAAGAGGCATTCCATGGCCAGATCCACGATTTCAACAACAGGGCTACGCTGTCCTGGACCTTCTTACGGGCCTGACCTGGAGCAGGAATGCAAATCTTGCCGAGATCCCCATGTCCTGGCAAGAGGCATTGGAGTTTATAAACAGAATGAATATGGAAAGAGTCTTCGGGTTTAATGACTGGCGTCTTCCCAACAGACGGGAACTTCGGAGTCTTATGAGTTACCAGAGCAAAAAACCTGCACTGCCTGAAGGACACCCTTTTGTAAACATTTTCAGTGGCTGGTACTGGACATCTACAACGGCTGCTATCAATACAGCCTATGCCTGGTATATACATATGGAAGGCGCAAGAATGTTCTACGGTGAAAAGAGGCAGTTCTTTCTTATATGGCCTGTGCGCGGTAGAGGCTATGATTTATTGCCTGTCACAGGACAGAGCAATTGCTATGACATAGCGGGCCAGCAAGTTCCGTGCAGAGGATCAGGACAGGATGGTGAGTTCTGCTGCGGGCGCCCGTGGCCTTCACCACGTTTCGAGGTGTCAGGAGATAGAGTGATAGACCGGGTAACGGGACTTTGCTGGATGAGGGATGCTGACATTTCTGGCAAAACAGTGACCTGGGTAGAGGCGTTGGAGATAGTTAAAAAACTGAACAGGGATAATGATTCTCCACTTATCTGGCGTTTACCGAATATAAATGAGCTGGAATCCCTCATTGACTCCAGCACACACAGCCCCTCTTTACCCACAGGACATCCTTTCGAGAATGTCCGGGAAGGGTACTGGTCTTCCACAACAAGCATGTATGAACCAGACTGGGCATGGGCGATGTATTTAACAAAAGGGGCACTGGGTGTTGGACAGAAAAAAGGTCCTTATTTTCATGTCTGGCCAGTTTGCAGCCTTTCTCGGTAATTAAGGGGTCTAATTCATGGATATATTTAACAAGTTAAACAAGGAAGTCGCCAACAAAACAACCGATCCTGTCTGTGGTATGACAGTAGATCCAGAAACAGGATTTTCTTTCAGATATGAAGAAAGGGAATACAGCTTCTGTTCTGAAAGATGCAGAAAACTTTTTGAGCAGGAACCCGAGTTATTTATCTCTATGCAGGATAAGAGAGAAAAAGTGATAGAGGCGAAACGAACAGAGTCACTTAAGAAGCTGGCAGATCAATTTACCCATGAAATAAGAAACCCTCTGACCTCAATTGGAGGCTTTGCAAGGAGGATCTTGAAAAGTCTTCCAGAGGACGCAACAAACTTTGAATACATGAAAAGGGTTATCGAAGATATTGAGAGACTTGAAAAGATGGTAAACAGGCTTGTCAGGTTCGAGTCAGAACAGTTACGGCTTGAGATATCAGACATCAACAGGATTATAGTAGATGCATTAGAGGCTTTTGATTTCATTTTAAAGAACAACAACGTAATTCTAAAGCTTTCTTTACAGGTGCTTCCCGAGATTTCTGTAGACAGAGGGAAAATCAAGTCGGCACTGTCTAACATACTCAAAAATGCTGTCGAGGCAATGATGGATGAAGGACAGAAGCTTCTATCAATATCCTCCAGAGTCGAAAATGACCATATTGTAGTATCCATCTCCGACACGGGAAAGGGAATACCTGAAGAAAAGATAAAGTACATTTTTGATCCACTCTTTACTTCAAAGGTATACGGGCCTGGACTTGGGCTTTCATTTGTTAAAGAGGTTGTACGGGCCCATGGTGGTGATATTGCTGTTGAAAGCACCGTGGGCAAAGGAACCACCTTCAGCATGAGTTTACCTCTAAACAGGGAGGACAAGGTATGAGAAAGGTTCTTTTCATCATAGCTCTTAATCTTCTGTCAGGTTTTTGTTCTTTTGCGGTCAACGCAACACCTATTGAACTCTTTGTTAATAATAGAGACGCTGACACTGTAACAGTTGTTGATCCGGGGAAATCAAAGGTAATAGAAGAAATCCGGGTCGGTAAAAAACCCACCTATGTTACTCTCAGCCCTGATGGCAGGTTCGCCTTTTCTGTTTCTACTGGTGAAAAGAGGCTCTATGTTATTGATACAGCGAAACGCCGGGTTATCAAGAAACTGGCCCTCTCCAACGATCCAAAAGGAGTAGGTGTTACGAAAGACGGCAAGTTTGTTTACGTTATCAATGAAGGCCCTGAGGCAAGTAATGTATATGTGTTTGAAATCGGCTCATGGAAGAAATTAAAGACCGTAAAAACAGGAAGCCTGCCCCACAATATCACCTTCAGTCCGGTGGACAGTCTTGCCTATGTCACCAATGCAGGGACAAAAGATATAACTATCATAGATACCGCAAGGCACGAAGTGACCGGGACAATCAATATTCCACGCAATGGACTGCCCCACAACCTCGACATAACGCCCGATGGAAGGTATCTCGTTGTTACACTTAAGAAGACGGATGAGGTTGCAGTTGTGGACCTTCAAAAAAACAAGGTAGTAAAATTTTTGTCTGTTTCAAAGGGACATCATGGTATTGCAGTAAGTCCAGATGGCAGGTGGGTCTATGTAACAGGGGTTGGTTCTGACGTGGTTACAAAAGTTGATACCAGAAAGTGGCAGGTTAAAGGGATTATAAAAGTTGGCAGAGGCCCTCACGGTGTCAGGTTCTCGCCTGATGGAAGGCTGGCCTTTGTCGCAGTCACAAAGGAAGATGATATCGCCGTGATTGATGTAGGAAAAGGAAGGGTCATGAAAAGAATAAAATCTCCTGGAGTTCCCTTCTGGATAGCACTTAGGGAATAGCATCATAACCCAAAATCACATATGTACAAGATAATTTAAGTGGAAGGCGGTACGGCTTCAAAAACACAATGCAACCGACAGGATTTGATGGACAGGAACCTGAATCAACAGGTGTTCAATCTCACTGTCTGATTAAGTCTGTATTGTCGAAGCGACCCTTCGCGGAGACCCGCTTCGGGATGTTTTCTCCGCCATACCGCCTTCCCATGCTGTTCAAACTTATTTTGGACACTACTGCCCCAAAATATATTAAGAAGGAGGTAAGGATCATGAAAACAGACAGCTTCACAAAGGTTCTGCTTGTGGTAATAGCGATCCTGCTTGCCGCAAACATCTTCGGAGGAGTCTTTTCTGCAAAAACGGCCGTAGCACAAAAGGGAGACATCGGCAGGTATCAGATCTCCGCATGGTCTGCCCAGTCCGGTTCGTACACCCACCACAGCGGTTATTATATTATTGACACCGTAACCGGCAAGGTGATTGCCAGCAAGTCTGAGGTACACACATCTGGAAAATAATAGTGGGCAGGCAAGGACGAAAGGGGCAGGTTCTCATGAAATGACCAGGGACCCTGTCTGCAATATGGTCGTTGACGAGTTTTCTGCCAGGGACAGGAGCGTTTACAGGGGCAGAACCTATCACTTCTGCTCTTCTGGCTGTAAGGAGAGGTTTGACAGGAATCCTGAAATGTTTGCAGAAAGTGGGATGGAAGGTGATATGGTTCAGTGTCTTTCCTGCCATACGGAGATAAAAGGTGGTATATACAGAGATGAGAAGGGCCCCTACTGCTGTGAGAAGTGCTATTTCAGGAACAAGTTTCTCGGAGAGGTCATTGACCGGATAGAGGCGGTTTATCTCGCTACCATCGAGGCATTTGTAGAAGCCATAGATGCCAAGGAACACGAGGTGGGAAACCACTCATATCGTGTAACACAGTTCGCCATGGTCCTAGGCAGGGAAATCGGGCTGAAGGGACGGGACCTGGTTGACCTCTACTGTGGTGCGATACTACATGATATCGGCAAGATCGGAATCCCCGATCATATTCTTCAGAAACAGGGAAAGTTGACAGAAGAGGAACAAAGGATCATGCAAAAGCATCCTGAAATCGGATTCGGGATAGTGAGTCATATCGGCTACCTGAAAAAAGCGGCTGAAATAATACATTCTCACCATGAACACTTCGACGGCTCCGGATATCCACGGGGATTGAAGGGAGATGAAATAGCATTAGGTGCACGTATCTTTGCAATCTGCGACACCCTTGATGCCCTCACAGTCGAGAGACCATACAGAAAGGCACTCTCATTCGATGCAGCAAAGAACTCTATCTTCCAGTCCGCAGGAAATCAGTTTGATCCTTATGTAGTGGACGTCTTTCTCCGCGCTGAAGAAGACATGAGATTTTTTACATCAAAGATCGTCTTTTAAATTGAAGTTAGAGCCAAGTGCACTAACGACGTGGCGGCAAGTTATATGCGAATCCTTGTATGCGTCCGTACAGGACTGCGGAACCGTGAAAGTTTATCGGGCACTCACTATGTCAGTGAGGTACACTGTATACCGGAAGATTTCTCTGGAGATGCTGCATGACTGATATAGTATCAAGTAAGGTCAGAAAATGGATGTTACTAGTTGTCTTGGTCTTGATCTTGCTTTTGAAATCTCTCGCTACTTTTGCCGCGGTTGTTGAATATGACCTGGTAATAGAAGAAAGAGAAATAACAGTGGAAGGCATAAAGACGGTCGGAATGACGATAAACGGTGGTATCCCCGGCCCTCTCCTCCGGTTCAGGGAAGGAGATACGGCACGAATCCGTGTTCATAACAGGATGAATGTTGATACATCAATCCACTGGCACGGTCTCCTCGTTCCACCAGATATGGATGGCGTTCCCTATGTCAGTTTTCCTCCGATTAAACCGCACAGCATTTTTATTTATGAGTTCCCGATAAGGCAGAGCGGTACTTACTGGTATCATTCCCACACCAGTCTTCAGGAACAGAGTGGTGTGTATGGAGCCATAGCGATTGCGTCCGGCAATGGAAGAAAAAACAGAAAACACGACAGAGAATATGTGGTGCTCCTATCTGACTGGACATCTGAGGAACCCCATGAGGTGCTACGAACACTTCGGAGAGGAAGTGAATGGTACAGTATAGAAAAAGGATCGGCCCAGAGCATTCTCGGCGCCCTGAAACTCGGCATGCTGGGAGACTACCTGAAGAGAGAACTCTTGCGGATGCCTCCCATGGACATATCGGATGTAGCATATGACTATTTCCTCGCAAACGGCAAACCCGAACTCAACCTTCCGGCCCTGCCAGGCGAAACCGTACTGATTAGACTAATAGACGGCTCTTCCATGACATACTTCCATGTTGAATTCGCTGGCGGGCCATTAACAATTGTTGCGGCTGACGGACAGGAAGTGGTCCCCTTTGAGATAAAGAGGTTCTTGATCTCCGTTGCCGAGACCTATGACATTATAGTGAAAATACCATCTGAAGGAGAATACGAACTGAGGGCCACCGCTCATGACGGCTCTGGATACACTTCTGTATGGATCGGACAGGGCCGGCATGTTGCTGCCAGCAATGTGCCAAAGCCAAACCTCTACTCCATGATGGGAAAGGTAACTCTTGAAAAGGTCTTTTCAATCACGCCATCGTCTGCTATCGGGATGCCGGACAGCAAGATAAAATCTGGTGTCTTTGATAAACCTGGCATGATGGTAATGAAGGGGATGCAAGACGGTCATGTCGGGGAAAAGCAGATTCATCAAGAAAATATGTCAGGGATGTCCATGAAAGAAGTGGAGACGATGGAACCATCCTATCAGATGAAGAGCGAATATTCTGCTGAAGAGACAAGGAGTAAAAGATACGGGAAGAAATATTCAAAGAACTTCAGGCCCCTTGCCTCCGATGTGGCATCCTCGGGAAGGCTTGCAGTGGATGACATCGATCCTGAACGGCCAGGTCCACCTTACGATAAACTCCGTTCATTAAGGCCAACTTCCTATCCTCCTGACAGACCTGTCCAGGAAATACGTCTTACACTTGATGGCGATATGGAAAGATATGTCTGGTTTCTTAACAACAAACCCCTCTCAGAAAGTGACCTTATAAGAATAAAGGGAGGACACATTGTAAGATTCATAATGATAAACCGGACCATGATGCACCACCCGATGCATCTTCATGGCCACTTTTTCAGGGTAATCAACAGTCAGGGTGAGCATTCTCCATTGAAGCACACCGTAGATGTGGCTCCCATGTCCACAACGGTTATTGAATTCTATACAGATGAACCTGGGGACTGGTTTTTCCACTGTCATCTGCTCTATCATTTGAAAGTAGGTATGGCCCGTGTACTGCACTATGATGGCTTCAGGATAGACCCTCATCTTGACAGGATCAGACCCGCCCTCTTCAAAGATCCCTCCTATTCATGGAGCAATTTCACTCTTTTGAGCAGTATGACATATGGCAATCTTGAGATATCAAATACCAGGAATATTTACTCGGCAGAATGGGAAGCCGGCTGGCAGAGGGTTACATCCCTTGAATGGGAACTGCTGTTTACATGGGACAGGTATTTCAACCGCTTCTTTACAGCCTTTGGCGGATTTGACATTCTGGGCTCAGGCCCTGATGTTGAAAATGCAAGACTGGTGGCAGGAATAAGATATCTCCTCCCTTTGAATATAGAGACAAGACTCTGGGTGGACAGTGATGACGGTGCACGAGTGGCTCTTGGAAAGTCTATTGAACTTACTCCAAGAATTTCTGTTTTTGGAGAATGGGAATACGATACCCACACCTATCATGAAGGTCGTGCAGGTGTCCGGTACCTGCTCAGCAAGTCTGTTTCAATAGTCTGGCAGTGGCATTCGGAATACGGTATCGGAGCAGGGATACAGGCAAGATTCTGAAAAAGATGGAAGATAAAGGGATTGCCATAACAAGAAGGATGTGGTATGGAATGAATGCAACGGTAATCATAGGTCCTGGCTTCATGCACAGGGCAGGACACGGCCCCTTTCTGATACCCCATCCACCGCTGGTCAACTGCATTTTACGGTATGGGCTCGAGAGAGAGGCAGAGTACAGGCTCAGCGTGACCCACGAGTTTGCACACCTGAAAACGACACCCTTTGCGATTGCGTACACCCTCATGGTGTTTTTCATTGCCTATGCAGGCAGGGATTCTCTTGGCTGGAAGACAGCAGTGCTCTTGCTTCTGAGCACCCATGCCGCATGGGAGATCATAGCTGAAACAGTTACAATATTAGAGGATATAAAAGGCTACAGGAGCATGTACAGAGACGTACCTGCTGGAGCAAGGATTGTATTCTGGGTAATCACTTCAGTACTGGTGCTGTCCGGATGGTATATAATCTTCAAATAAGGACAAGGAGGCAAAATGAAGGTAAAAGATCCTGTTTGCGGGATGGAGATTGAGGAGTCAGAGGCTAAGACTGAAGAGTCCTATAAGGGACAGACATACCACTTCTGCTCCACAAACTGCAGGGAGAAATTTGTAAAGGACCCTGAATCATTTCTGGGAGAAAAGAAAGATGACCATGAACCGGAGCCTGCCCCTTCTGGAGGTGCTACATACACCTGTCCCATGCACCCTGAGATAAAACAGTCCGGTCCCGGCTCGTGTCCCAAGTGTGGAATGGCTCTTGAACCACTTATGCCTGTAGCGGCCACTGGCAAGACTGAGTGGACCTGTCCCATGCACCCTGAGATTGTCCGGGACTCCCCCGGCAGCTGCCCGATATGCGGAATGGCTCTCGAACCCAGAACAGTCACTGGTGAAGAAGAGGAAAACCCTGAACTGATAGATATGTCCCGTCGCTTCAATATAGGTCTTGTCCTGACCATACCTCTTCTGGTAATCGTTATGGGAGAATATGTGCCTGGCGTCTCTGATCTACTGTACAGACTGCCTGCAGGGCTTCTCAAGTGGTCTGAGCTCATACTTGCCACACCTGTGGTGCTCTGGTCCGGCTGGCCATTCTTTGTAAGATTCTGGCAGTCCCTCGTCAACAGAAGTCCCAATATGTTTACACTCATAGGCCTCGGAGTTGGAGTTGGATATATCTACAGCGTGGTTGCGGCAATTTTTCCTGAAGTTTTCCCGGAGGCCTTCAGGGACGAGCGTGGAGAGGTAGGAGTATATTTCGAAGCCGCAGCTGTCATAGTGGTGCTCGTACTCCTGGGCCAGGTTCTCGAATTGCGGGCCAGGAGTCAGACAGGCGCTGCAATCAAGGCGCTCCTCGGGCTTGCCCCAAAGACAGCTCGAAGAATAAAGGACGGTGTGGAAGAGGATGTCCCTCTTGAGCACGTCCAGGTCGGCGATCTTTTGAGGGTAAGGCCGGGCGAGAAGATTCCCGTTGATTCTGTAGTAGTTGAAGGTTCAACATCAGTAGACGAGTCAATGGTAACGGGCGAATCCATACCAGTTCAGAAGGGACCCGGAGACAGGGTTATAGGGGCGACGGTAAACGGGACCGGTTCGATTGTGATAAGGGCCGAGAAGGTCGGCGCAGACACCCTTCTTTCCCAGATAGTCCAGATGGTGGCAGAGGCCCAGCGGAGCCGTGCGCCAATACAGAAACTCGCTGATGTGGTTGCAAGCTATTTTGTTCAGATTGTAGTGGTGATCGCCGTTTCTACCTTTGTGATCTGGGCATGGATAGGACCTGATCCGAAGATGGCCCACGCACTGATAAATGCTGTCGCAGTGCTTATTATTGCCTGTCCCTGTGCACTCGGCCTTGCCACACCCATGTCCATAATGGTCGCCACCGGGAAGGGGGCAACCATGGGCGTACTTTTCAAGAATGCAGAAGCAATTGAGATAATGCGCAAGGTAGATACCCTTGTGGTCGACAAAACAGGCACCCTGACTGAGGGAAAACCCAGACTCGTGGCAGTAAAGACTGTAGAAGGCTTGGACGAGAAGGCTTTTCTTAAATATGCAGCAAGTATTGAGCAGGGCAGTGAACATCCCCTTGCCGAGGCTATTGTTGAGGGTGCCAGGGACAAGGGAGTCGCCCCGCAGAAGGTCGAGGAGTTCGAGTCCATTACCGGCAAGGGAGTCAAGGGAGTGGTTGAGGGGAGAAAGATCCTCCTTGGAAACCAGAAACTCCTTGAGGATGAAGGTGTGGATCCCGGTGAACTTTCAGTCCTGGCAGATGAAATGCGGAAAGAGGGACAGACTGTGATGTTTGTTGCCGTAAATGGCAGACCGGCAGGTCTGATAGGCGTTGCCGATCCCATTAAGGAGACTACGCCGGAGGCTATACAGGAACTGCACAAAGAGGGCATCAGGGTGGTGATGCTGACAGGTGATAATCAGACGACTGCAGAAGCGGTTGCGAGGAGACTTGATATAGATGATGTGATAGCCGGTGTGCTTCCCGACCAGAAGGCGGCTAAGGTGAAGGAACTCCAGAGCCAGGGGCGAATTGTCGCCATGGCTGGTGACGGAGTGAATGATGCCCCTGCCCTGGCCCAGGCCCATGTGGGTATTGCAATGGGAACAGGAACAGATGTAGCGATGGAGAGTGCCGGAGTCACACTGATAAAGGGAGACCTCCGCGGAATCGTGCGCGCCAGGAAATTAAGCAGGGCAACCATGCGGAATATCAAGCAGAACCTATTCTGGGCCTTTGCCTACAATTCACTTGGTGTGCCTGTTGCAGCAGGGGTACTCTATCCCTTTACCGGGATTCTGCTGAGTCCTGTTTTTGCAGCAGCAGCCATGAGTTTCAGTTCGGTCTCCGTGGTAGGCAATGCCCTGAGGCTGAAAAGGCTCAGGATATAGAAGGCTTTACTGGATTATCTCTTCAATGACAGACTGGTATTCCGTCTTCTTCTCCATGCGGGAAGAGAGGATCTTTATGATGAGGAATGAGAGGCCCATCAGAATGAATCCACCGACTACTGCGGCGGATTCAGGACCTAATCCCTGAATTGCACCAGCAAGAAATATTTTCCCGAATATAGCCCCTACAAAAAGGGCAAAGATTGGCAAAACATAAAGCAGAAGGGCCCCTTTGATATAGGTCTGGGCCTTCATCACGATCTTGACAGTCTGACCTACTGAAGCATTTGCAGCATTAATAGCTTCAACCTCGAAGTTGTTTCCCTCCATATCACACTCATCCTTGACGCAGTGGTCACAGGCAGAGGACTTCCTGATAACAACCTTTGCTTTAACACCGTCAACGCTTTTCACTATTCCGATCTCTTCCACATTTCAATTTTAGAAAAAGATTGTGAAGATTTTGTGAAGATAATTCTCTGCCTTGCTGATTTGGAGTATAATTAGGTATGAAAGGCAAAACCGGCATTGTGTTGCTTATTGTGGTTGTCATGGTGTCTGCATGTAAGGTAAAGGCACCGGAGATGGAGCAGGCAGAGACAGGCAAAGCCGCTCCTGACTTCAGCCTGAAATCCCTGGACGGAAAGGTGATCCGGCTCTCTGAACTCAGAGGCAAGGTAGTGGTACTCGATTTCTGGGCCACCTGGTGTCATGCCTGCAAGGAAGCGGCACCGGCCCTTGAGGGTCTCTATGAAAAATACCGTGAAAGAGGCCTTCTGATACTGGGCATAACCCTCGACACCGGTTATGGTGCTGAAGACAATGTCAGAACCTTTGTAAAGATGCATAATCAGAATTATCCCATCCTCTGGGATGATAAAAAAACCAGCAAGGCCTATGGAGCCATAAAGATACCCATTACCTATGTCCTGGACAGAAATCTTGTAATCATAAAAAAGATCGTAGGTTATGTAAGAGGCTACGGAGAAATACTCGAAGAGGCCGTTAGAGAGGTTATCTAACTTCAGTCTATCGTAAGAGGGGTATGTCCGATACAACAAAGATAAGGATTCAGCAGGCAGAAGAAAGCCTTGAGGAAGCCTCTGTGATAAATGATTTCGATGTAAGCAACCTGGCCATCCTCACAAAACTCTATCATGCAATGATCTATGCACTTATGGCAATATTTGAAATATCAGACATCGGGAATCTCACACATGCAGATCTTATTGAGAGGTTTGAAAGGGACTATGTCCTGAAAGGACTTGTTACAAAAGAGTTCCTCGACGCACTCCGCTTTGCCTATGACTTCACCCACGAGTGTGACTGTGCTCAGATGAAGGAGCCTGAAGAAAGGGACATAGCATATCTCAAGCCTCTGGCAGAAGGGTTTGTCCGGCTGGTATCAACTCAACTCAGCTGAGAAGATCTTTTTTTCTCTGTTCAAACTCTTCTTTATCAATCTCTCCTCGGGCATATCGCTTTTTCAGTATGTCAATGGCTGATTCATCCTGTCTCTGATTAGGAGTTGCAGTCCTTGTGGAAAGAATAAGCCATCTGATAAGGAGCACAATTCCGACGATTACGGCTATCCAGAAGATCACCATCAGTATTGTCCATAACCATCCACCTCCGTAACCCATCCCCCAGCCCATCATACCGGGACCCATTCCCCAGCCTCCGTAGCCCTGGGCAAAGGCCTCCGAGCCAGGCAACAGCGCACCACTTAATGCTAAAAGCAGTCTTTTCATAACCCACCTCCTTTCTTTTGTATGCTATCAAGAAACTGTGAAGAAACAATGAAG
This sequence comes from uncultured Thermodesulfovibrio sp., assembly GCA_964542175.1. Classification (GTDB taxonomy): domain Bacteria; phylum Nitrospirota; class Thermodesulfovibrionia; order Thermodesulfovibrionales; family JdFR-85; genus WFTX01. Next base: position 49,026 of record CAZITN010000002.1, read on the forward strand.
AAAAAAAGCTGAACCAGGTTCCATCCCTCCTGTTCTTGAGAAATATGTGAGATGGGCTAACTTTTCAATATCCTCGTGGAATTAAGGACTGCAAGGATAGCCACCCCAACATCTGCAAAGACGGCCTCCCACATTGTCGCCATACCGATGGCCCCGAAGATGAGAAAGAAAGCCTTTACTACAAATACCATTGTGATATTGCCGGATACGATACTTTTTGTTTTTCTGGACACGAAGATTGCATCTAGGAGTCCGGAGAGGCGGTCCTTCATCAGAACCACATCTGCTGCCTCAATAGCAGCATCAGATCCAAGCCCGCCCATTGCAATGCCGATATCAGAGGCCGTCAGTACGGGAGCATCGTTTATGCCGTCACCAACAAAGGCGATGCTGTCTCTCTTTCTGTCTACCTCCTCTTCAAGTCTCTGGACGATCTCTATTTTCTGCTGGGGAAGGAGTTCTGCATGAAACTCATCTATCTGAAGCTGTCGGGCCACACTCTCTGCAGCCTCCCTGTCATCGCCTGTAAGCATGACCACGTGCTTGATGCCTTCTTCTTTGAGGGAGAGTATGGTCTGTCTTGCATCATCTCTGACCTTGTCTGCAAGCACTATGTATCCTGCGTAATTCTTTTCAATGGCAAGATGTACTACGGTCCCCTCTGTCACACAGGTCTCATGCTCAATATTGTAGCCGTCCATATGGAGAATTCTGTCATTGCCTGCCAGGATCTCCCTGCCCTCCGAAACCACCATTACTCCGTGAGAGGGTATCTCCTCATACTGCTGTATCAGACCTTCATCAACGCTCTCTCCATAGGCCTCGGAGATGGACTTCGCAATTGGATGATTTGAGTGACTTTCGGCTATTGCAGCGAGTTTGAGGAGTTCTTTTTTTGTGAAGCCATTAAAGGGCTTTACATCCACAACCTTGAAGATACCTTCAGTGAGAGTACCGGTTTTGTCGAATACCATGGTATGAATTCTTCTGAATGCCTCCAGATAGTTGGAGCCCTTGAATAGCACGCCCTTTTTTGCCGCAGCACCTATTCCTCCGAAGAAACCTACGGGAATGGACAGGACAAGAGCACAAGGACAGGCTATAACCAGAAAGACAAGAGCGCGATACACCCACTCGGACCACGTTTCAGCATGAGAAAACAGGGGGGTGAACACCTGGAACTGATACAGGAAAGGCGGGAGCACTGCTATGAGAAAAGCGGCAGCAACGACCGCAGGGGTATAGACCTTTGAGAACCTGGTAATGAACTTCTCTGTGGGAGCCTTCTGGGCTGCAGCCTTTTCAACCAGATCCAGTATCTTGCTTACAGTAGACTCCTCGAAGGGTTTTGTCACCTTAACTGTTATTACTGCATTCCTATTGACCATCCCGGAAAGTGCGTCATCACCTGGTTTGAGTGACTTTGGCATTGATTCCCCTGTAAGTGCCGATGTATCCACAGCGGTTTCACCCTGGAGCACCACTCCATCAAGGGGAATCTTCTCCCCTGGCTTGATCACTATTGTATCACCCACCTGGACTTTTTCAGGTGGAACCTGCACTGTCTGCCCGTCTTTCCACAGGTTTGCATAGTTTGCCTTTATCTTAAGGAGGTTTTTTATTGATCTCCTTGAGTGGTTGACCGCTCTGTCTTCAAAATACTCACCCACCTTGAAAAAGAGCATGACTCCCACTGCCTCAGGAAACTCCCTTATCGCAAATGCACCAAGGGTAGCAATACTCATGAGGAGATTTTCACTGAAATAGTCTTTTTTGATAACACCCTGCACCGCCTTTTTGAGTATGTCATGGCCTGCGATAATATATGCGATCAGGTAGAGAAGGAGAATATACCAGAAGGATAACGAACCGGTCCCCCCCTCTATGCCTTCCGGGTAGATATAGTACTGTGTTACAAGTCCGAATATGAAGAAGGCACCGGCATAGGATATCTTTCTCAGAATCAGAGAACCATTCCCTTCTTCCTCTCCATCCTCCCTGCCTTCGTCAGCTCTTTTTATACTGATATGTGGCTCTATCCGTAAAATCGTATCAAGGGCCTTCTGTTCTGACTCTTTGTCCGGCGCATCCAGCATTAGAGTGGCGGTTGCAAAGTTGAGTTCAGCCCTGAGGCCTGGTATCTTCCCGAGGGCGTCCTGAATCTTCGAGGCACAGGAAGCACAGGTAAGACCTTCAAGGATGTATTTCTTTCTCCATTTCTGTCCTTCTGAGAGGATCCTGCCCTTCACGGTACCGGCCTGCGCACATTCATCTCCGTGACAGCACTCTCTACCCATTGTCCTCACTCCTCAACATGACGGAGACATTCGTCAAAAAGATTTTCTATGTGCTCATCGTCAAGGCTGTAATACACTACCTTACCGTCTTTCCTGTACCGGACTATCCGCATGTTTCTTAATACCCTGAGCTGGTGGGATATGGCCGACTTGGACATCCCAAGGAGATTGGCAAGGTCGCATACACAGAGCTCTTCCAGTGAGAGGGCAGAGATTATCTTCACCCTAGTCGTGTCACCAAGCACCCGGAAGGTCTCAGCGAGCATCTGGAGAGTCCTTTCAGGTTTCAGCCTTTTACTAACGGAATCAACCTTCTCCGGGTCGAAGAAGTCAACCTCGCAGGTATGTTCTTCGGCCTTCATGTTTACCATTAATGACACCGCCCTGAGCTACTATAGTTGAACATATGTTCAATTGTAATATATGATGGATGGCGCTGTCAACTACTCCTTGGGACTACCGGTTAGATGAAGGACCCTACGGCCACGATACGGGCAGGCAAAACCGCAGGGTCCTTCGATATGTAAGGAAAGTTTTTGAGAGCCCCTTCTATGGTGAAGAACTCAAAATACCCTTTATAATCATCAGGATATTCTGTCTGAAGGCATCAATGTTGTGATTGAATGGATGGGGTGTTGTAAGGAGGTTGCCTGCTATAACAACAGTAGGTGTCTCGTCAACCCTGTACATCCTTGCCATCTCCAGAGCCTGCCTGGCCTCGGCAGCCTTTTCCCCGGCCCTCAACCGCCGGCTGAAGTCTTTGCCAAGTCCCACTCCCCTGCCAAGACTTTCAAGCACTTCGATCTTTCCAATATCCTTTTTCTCAACGAAGTTGGCCTTGAAGATGGCCTTTTTCATCTCCTCTCCCTTACCGAGTTCTTCAGCCAGGAGGTATGCCTCACCCGGCTTTGAAGAACCTTTTCCCCAGTATATAGGGATGATCTTCCACTTAATCTTTTTGGGGAAGTTTCCCTTGATAACAGGGATCGATCTCTCAAAATTGTAACAGGTATGACAGTAGAAACTCATGAACTCTGTCACCTCGACAGTTTTCCCGTCAAACTTGTATTCTGGCCAGGGCAGCTTAGTATAGACACCCATTATCGAGGGAGCCTCTCCGGCATAGGCCGGGAGTGAGAACACAACAAGTAACAACGAGAGTACAATCATCTTTTTTACAGCCATTTTTTCCTCCTTTTTAGTTGTGGCTGATCTTTTCCAGGTAATTCCTGTAATTGAAATCCGGACTGTTTTGTTTTGTGTGGCATCTTTTGCATGTGTTTTCAGTTACGGTAGCCATGGGCTGGGAATACTCTGTAATATGCTTTCTGCCAGGGCCATGACATGATTCACACTGGACATTTGCCAGTGCAGGGGTTTTCTCGATATTGATAAAGCCGCCAGGCTCCCCGTATCCCACGGTATGACACTGAAGGCATTCAGGATTTCCTGATTTCCTCACTCTCTTCAGTGAATCCAGGGCATTGGCGTGCCGGGTTTTTTCCCAGCTCTCCACAAAGGGCTGGTGGCATTCTGCGCATTTGAGTACGCCTGAGTAAGGACCTTCTGTTACAGTAGCGGTAACTCTGTTGACGAGTCTTTCCACCATTCTGTCATACTCCTCTATGATCCTGCGGACAGCAGAGCTTTCCCTGGCATTACTGCCAAGCAACTGCCACCTGTGTCTGTAACTCCATCCGTCTCCATTCCTTCTCGTCACCGTCAATACACCCAGCCGTTTACCCTTAGGGTAACCTGACAGAATAATTGTCCCATCATGCCTGAGGGGTTCTTCAAGCACTTCACCTGAGGAGAGTATGATGATATCCCATCCCCTGAACAGACTGGCCTCGGAGAGGGACCGGTCTGTCAAAAGGATATTCAACATTTCCTTTTGATAACCATCAGGATTAACACTGATATTAAGTTTGACCCCGCGCCCCTCGAGTAAAAGGGATGACTCGTACTGCTTCGTGCCTGAAATTGCAGGAGTGTTGTACCTTTCTGTAAGAGGCAAAAGGAACTCCTGAGACAGCGCATTCTCCCTGCCGAGGAGAGCGACTGCATCGTAGTTCATCACCTTGAAAGCCTGAAGCATAGCCTCGGTCTTCAACCTCCCCTGTGGGGTGTCTTTTCCTGAGAAATTACCTGCATCGATAAGGATATATGGAGATAGTTCCTCCTTATTGTCCTGAAGATAACCTGCAAATCTCGCCATACCGCCGAAATCGGTCTTAGATGAGCAGCCGCAAGGCTCGAGTTCTCCCTCCATGGCACCTGTATATACGAGATTCAATATGGGCTTTTCTGCTGAAACAGCCGACGGGTAGAATAGCATATATAATGATACCAGAATGTAGACAGTAGTATAGGCCATCTTTGTATAATAATTGCTAATTATGAAGATATTATGAAGGACCGTTTCAGCAAAGAAGAGACAGCCAGGAAGGGGTGGCCTGGCTGTCTTGAGGAGTGATGGAGGAAGGAAGTATGGGGGTATCAGTTACAACCGGACCTGCCTGTTCCTCTAAGCATGTTTCCGTAACGGGCAGTAGTTGATCCCGGCACTATTTCCCTGTCGTAATCTGTGGGATTATTTCCATTCTGTCCATGATATCCTGACCATCTCTGAAAGGTCTTCCAGAGATTAGTTCCTGACATGCCCTGTCCCATGTTTCCGTAACCATTGCCGTAACCACCCATCATAGCAGGACCCATACCATAGCCGCCCATCATGCCATAACCACCGGACATACCCATGAAACCGCCCCATCCACCGGGGCCATAGGCGAATGCACCTGTCCCAAGGGCAAGAAGACCCACAATTGCAAGACCTATTACCAACTTTTTCATCTAAAACCTCCTTTTGGATATTTTCTGATTTCATAATAACCCAAGGATGTGAAGAGACTATGAAGATGATGTGAAGATAATATGAAGAATGAAATTGGATGGATATATTTAAAGAGGGGAGATCACAGAAGCTTCCGATTGTGCTGTGATCATCTGGATAATTTTTCCCCTTGATCCACTTTCCGTGGTCTCTGTGATTTCATATCTTTTGTAGCTGGAGTAGGGATGCTGCATGAGCCAGTTGGACAGGAAGACAGCCAGGGAGGAATCGTCTTCCCCCTGCTTTTCAGTTTCCTTATCATCATCTCTCGCACGGAGGGAGAAAGCCCCCCGTCTCATATCAGCCGGAAAAAACCCTTGTACAGGTTAATGGCTGCAAAGGCATAGACAGAGACGATCAGGAGCGATATTATCAGGAGTGTAAGCATACTTTAATTATAACAGATTCATTGCAGCAACTTTGGTAATGTGTGGAAGGGTCTTATAGGCACCAATATCGAATGGCCTGATTCCTGATAATTTCCATTATTCCAATATTGGAATAATGGAAAGGTTACAGTGTTTATACTCCATACCGAATTTTGTGCTATAATTAACCATGCCTGTGGCACTGAAGAAACAGGGACGGTTTACTTACCAGAACTATCTCACCTGGCCTGATGATGAGAGGTGGGAGTTGATTGATGGTGAGGCCTACTGTATGTCGCCTGCACCCAAGGTAAAGCATCAGATGATTCTCAGCAAACTTGATTATGAATTTAACCGAAAACTGAAAACATGCCAGCATTTTATCGCACCTGCTGATGTTGTCCTTGATGATTTTAATGTAGTCCAGCCTGACATCTTTGTAGTATGTGCCAAGAAAAAGATCACTGAAGACAACATTCAGGGTGCCCCTGACCTTGTAGTGGAGATAACCTCTCCCACCACAGAACTCAAAGACCGTCGTGAGAAAAAGGCCCTTTACGAGAGGTTTGGCGTAAAGGAGTATATAATAGTCTTTCCTGACAGGGAGTATCTTGAACGGTATGTCCTGAAAAACAAAAAATACGGCCCACCAGAGATATACAACTGGGATGAGACCCTGAAGCTCAGAACCTTTCGGATGGAACTGAAACTCTGGGAGGTCTTTCAGAGGGAGTTAAAAGAAAAGCAGGACTGACAACAGGAAATCTGTAATTATTTACATCTCTGAAAACATGCACTTCCAAAGTGCATGTTTTTACTGTTCCTTTGGCTTTTCAAACTTCTGCACCCTGTTATTTCCGAAATCCACTACATATAGATTTCCGTCACTGTCAAGGGCGATATCCGTTGGATAGAGGAACTCCCCGGGACCTGTGCCCTTTTTACCGATTGAAACAAGGAATTTCCCCTCCGGAGTGAATTTCTGGATGCGATGGTTGTAAAAGTCAGCCACAAAAATATTTCCCCCCGGTCCGACTGCAACGGCGGTTGCCGTCTTGAACCATCCGTTAAAGGGACCGTGTATGTCCATTCCAAAGGGGCCTCCCCATTTCCTGAGGAGCCTTCCCTTTCTGTCGAAGACCTGTACCCTGTCGTTATATGCATCCGCAACAGCAATACTTCCATCCTTCAGGACTGAAACATCCGTAGGATAATTGAACTCTCCCCCGCGAATACCCTTTTTGCCTGTTTTACCAATCTGCATTAAGAACCGCCCCTTGCTGTCCAGCACCTGCACCCTCTGATTAAAGAAATCAGCCACATAAATCTTCCCTTCAGCATCAACGGCCACTCCGGAGGGGGCATCAAACCGCCCTTCTCCATTGCCGGGGGAGCCCAGGGATCCCATGGGATTACCCGCCAGATCAAAGACCTGTATCCGGTCGTTAAGATACTCCGGCACATAGAGCCTGTCACCTTCTGCCTCAATAAGCATGGGCCGGGCAAGTTCACCCACCCCGGAGCCCTTCTTGCCAAACTCCCTGAGAAATCTTCCATTCAGGTCAAAGACCTGAATACGGTGATTACCTGCATCAGAGACAAAGACCTCACCTTTGTAGATGGCAATTCCCATGGGCTCAATAAACTCCCCGGGCCCGCTTCCCTTCTTACCCCACGAAAGGAGATACCTGTAACCCTGTTCCCGGGGAGAAGGGAACCATTTATAGACAGCCGTGAAAACCAGGACAAACACTACTGCAATTCCTATCGCCGCCTCTCTTATCTTCATCAGAAATTCACCCTCACACTTAATATCCAGGTAAAATCCTCCTCCAGAGCACTCCCGTTAAGGTCCTGAACGACAGGTATCTGGAGGGCTGTCTCGACAATAGTCCTTCTTGTAACATACTGTATGCCGGGCGTGATATACCATCTGAGCCCGCCCGAGTCATCGTCATACTCGCCATTGGACCTGTTCTTGTCTTCCCACAGCATATTACTCTCAAGCACTCCGTAGATAAAGGCTGGCAGACCGGAACCAAGATCTTTTGGCAGCAGCCTGTACTGGTATGAGACATCCATTCTTGCTACATCTCCAAATTCAAAACCCTTTGACGGAGTGTTGAATTTATAAGACAGGGAAGAGTCCACCTGCCATTTCAGGGTCTGCCATGTAAAGACAATCCCCGCCAGAGGGTCCCAGGAACCGGACCCGGGCAGTAGAGGCTGGGGAAGACACCCGAGACCGTCACTACCGCAGTCCTCACCCGTGGGGAGTTCGACTCCCTCAAAAGGTGCAAGCCTCAATGTCTCTCCTCGCAGATCTTTTCTCCAGATGGTATACCTTGCCATAATGGTCATATCACCTATCCCTGAGCTGCCTCTGGAGACCCTGCCTGCAGGGGTGTTCAGTTCAAGTCTCTTGTCAACTATGGGAATTACTCCGAAGAGGGCTAACCTTCCGGTAACCCCGTAGGCGCCAACTACAGGAATAGCCCATACCGTAAGTTCACGGTCCTGTGTACCGGGGTCATCAGTTGCCCTGAGGTATCTTGTCTGCACCCTTATGATACCCTCTCCCTTGGCAACGGGAAGGGCGGTGTTAAAGGTTATTGGCGCAGAGAAGGTTTTACCTGCCGTTAATGCCAGAGACACCAGTGAGAGAAAGACGATCTGAGACAGTCTTTTCATTGGAAGCCTTCCTTCCTTGCTTAGGAGCCTTTCATCAGTAATGTATCTCTACGGAGAAGCTGAATCTGTAGTCGTCCTCGGGCTGCTCACCATACAAGTTCTGATATACCGGTATCTGCACCCCTCCCTTGATCGCCCAGTTTCTGTAAGTCAAGAAGAAACTCGGGGAGAAAAATAACTGATTCCCACCGGAGTCTTCAACCTCTGTACCATCCAGACTGTCACGCATAATGCTCTCCCAGTTCAACTCTGCGAGCACGACCAGATCAGGCTTCAGATACACAGGAGGCCATGGACGGACACCTATGGAAAAGTCTGCGAAGAACCTGTTCCCCTTTCTCAGTCCACCGCTACCCCTGGTATTGACCCTGTACCTGAGATCTCCGAAGTAATACCACTTGAGAGATTCCCGTGCCGCAGTAATGCCGAAAAGGAAATCCGTAGACCCACTGCCAAGTTTCGGAATCTCGCCGTCATCACCTGTAGGCAGTTTTATCCCCCCTATCACTGCGGCGGAGTCCTGGATTCCGGGTCTGTCATGCCTCCAGAATCGATACTTGAGCCTTAGTGAGAGGTCGCCGATACCGCTGCTCTTTCTTTCGATGCCATCTTTTTCTGCGCTTTTCTCAATAATATAAGGAAAGGCAAGGGTTACGGCCAGGTCTGAGGTTATTCCATAGATAACCTCCGTATGAAGGCTGTATTCTTTCTCTCTTTCTTCGCCGCCCGACGCCTTCCCGCCCTCGAATTCCACCTCAACACCTATACCGCCTTTATAGATCACGTGAGGCCCAAGGCCGAAGATGGGCTCATGGGCATGAGAAATCCTTACGGGCATGAAGATCACCACTATGAACAGGGCTGTGGCAAAGAACCTGTATTTGCACTGGATGGTCATTCCGCCTCCTCAACCCTTTCCACCCGGATCGACCAGACACCACCTTCGAGTTGCATCGCTTCTCCTGCCACACGTGCCTTGCTGCCGAGGTAACCCTGGATCCCCTCTGGATCACCCTTGAGAATGAAGGAGTCTGTCCCATCCTGGATATTCATTACAATATCACCATTGCTGTTACGGCTGACCGGACCAGAAACCACGATCTCTATCCTGTCGGGCGTAAAACCCGAATCCTCTATGGCTCCGGGCACCTGAGCGATGTTGATTGATCCGCCATCCTTTACAGTCAGAATGGCGATACCCTTCTGGATGTCAATATCAATAGACTTCACCCCTTCTACCTTCTTCAGTTTCTTCTCCACCCCATAGGCGCAGAAAGGGCAGGCCATGCCGTTGACCATTACGGATACCTTCTCAACTCCTGCAAATGATAACGCCGAGAGGAACACGATGAACAGGCCGATAACCATTCCAGCGAGTCCTGACAACGTGCTCCGCCGATACTGACAATCATTTGATGTCATGAAGTTCCTTTTCATTGCATCCTCCGTTAATATTGCAGAGATTTATCAATCGTCCAGCGTCTTATAGCAAACTCTGGTTAGTGGATTTATGCGTCATTGCGAGCGGAGCTAAGCAATATCATTGATTTGAAAATCAATATGTCATGAGACCGCTTCGTCGTTTCACTCCTCGCGATGACGGATTCACCGCAAACCAATCAGAGGTTCCTATGTAATTGCAATATACAGCCTCGACACATCATAAAAGTAATAAAGCCCCATCAGTATGAGAAGCACACCGCCAAGCCTCTCAACGAAAGGGATATAACTCCTGAACTTCTCCATCCTTTTAATGGTACCAACAGAGACACCTGCTGCAATAAGGGGTAGCCCCCTTCCAAGGGAGAAGAAGAGCATCAAAATGGCTGAATACCAGACATGCCCGGTGGCCGCCGCTATTGTAAGCATGCTCAGCACTACGGGCACACAGAAGGGACAGAAGGACATTGAGAAGGGAAAACCGAGGAAAAAGGCGCTGACCATGCCGCCCGCCCTCCTCATCTTTATATCAAACCCTATGGTCCTGAACTTCAGGAAGTTCAACCATCTGAGGCCCAAAAGGATGAGGACAATGCCTATCACGAACTCCCACTTTGGCCCGAAGACGGCGCTTACGCCATTGCCGAGGAGTGCAAAGAGCACTCCAAGGAGGACATCGGCAACAGTCATGCCAAGGACGAAGGCGATGGTCTTGCCCAAGGCCCTCCTGGTGGTATCGGCATCCCTGGCACATGCAAGATAACCTATGAGGACGGGAACCACTGCCAGGGACCTGGGATTGAAGGCCATGGCAAGCCCGATGAGAAAGACGATCCCGAAGCCGATGAAAGAGATTTGTGAAAGTATCTGAAGATTTTCAGGTTCAAACATTCATTCCATCCCTTTTACCGCCACTTACGAAGTGTCAGTGACACTTCGTAAGTGGCAGTGGGCAGTTTACAGGGGTTTTCCGAGCCCTGCATTCTTGAGCGTCTCAATCTCAACGCCACGGCCGGAACAGCAGTCAGCCTGTTCCCCGTCAATCACTACAGCAGGCACGGAACGGATACCCAGTGATCTGGCCCTTTCTGCATTCTCGGGCCTGTTCATGTCCAGGACTGTAATCTCACAGGACGGACAGGCTTCCTTCCTGACCTCCTCTACTGTCTCATTACAGACAGGACAGCCTGCAACAAAGACCTCTATCTTCCTCTTTTTCGCCACTTTCAACACCTCCTTTCATCTCAGTCTTGTCTATAGCATACACCCTGTACCATGGTACCGAGTCAAGCAAAAAATACAGGGAGGGAAATTTTCTTACCTATCCAGAGCCTCGAGTATGGGACAGTCTGATACCGGCCCACTGCCGGGACAGGTCTCTGAGAGTTTCAGGAGTGCCTTTCTGATACGCCTCAATGCCTTGATCTTCCCGTCTATATCTGCAATCTTTTCATCGGCAATCTTCTTTACAACAGAACAGGAGCGGGTATTATCTGTTCTCAGTGAGAGGAGGTCATGAATCTCCCTCAGGGAGAAGCCCAGATCCTGGGCATGCTTTATGAATCTTATCCGTTTTACTGTATCAGGTGGCCAGAGACGGTAGCCTGAGGATTTTCGTGGCACCTTTGGAAGAAGCCCCCTTCGCTCGTAATAGCGCACGGTCTCCACATTCACTCCTGCCTCTCTTGCAAGACGGCCTGTTGTCAGGTAACTCATAACAACACCTCCTTTCTTGTATCCTTTACCTTCTTGAGCGCTCTGCTAAGTTTACTCTGTGTCCTTGTGATTTGTACTTTGTAACTTAACTGCCTTTTCTGTTTTTACCACGAAGTACACGAAGACCACGAAGCCTTAAAAACCTGTTCATTTTTTCTCTATGACCTCCGTACCCTTCGTGGTTTATACCTTAATCACAACCAATTTTTCTAATTCCACCACGAAGAACACGAAGAGCACGAAGTTTAAAAACTCTTACTTCAAGTTCTAAATTTATAAGGGTTCCAAGCCCCTAAAAAACATCTGAATAAATTACCCTTTTATTTTTTTCTCCGTGTCCTCCGTGCCCTTCGTGGTTTATTGGTTAATCCCAACCAATTTCTGCTACCACCACGAAGATAAAACTCTTATCCTTACCGTTGGATCAACAGTGTATGAAATGAAGAACCCTGCGGCAAGACCGCAGGGTATCTTCGATATGTAAGGAATTTTTATTTCATTACATTCGCTCGCTAACCCCGTGGCAAGACCACGGGGATCGATACGATTAAAAATGCGCTCACTGTGCATATTCAACTTCTGACCCTCTGTGGTTCCATATCTTTTGCAAATTAAAGCTATCTTAACTTCCTCCAGAAAGGAAGCCGGCTGATGAGTAGAAAGAACACGCCAGCCCCCGCAAGGAGAAGCCAGATCTCCCAGGACATGCTCTGAACCCTGTCGCCCATTACCACCATCAAGAAAGTAAGTGGAAGAATCCCTATGGCTGTTGTCCATCCAAAGGTCCAGGGAGATATCTTCGAGAGCCCTGCCAGATAATTGATCAGGTTAAAGGAGATAACAGGAATCAGCCTGCTGAGAAGAATCGCCGTTCCGCCATGTCTTGCGATCCAGTCTTCTACCCTTTCACGATTCTTTTCTTTAAGTCTCCGGTGGACATAATGTTGACCCAGTTTCCGGGCAAGCCCGAAGGCCAGGAAGGCACCAAGCATTGCACCGGTCCAGGTTATCACCGTCCCCCAGATTACACCGTAGATTACACCGTTGGCAATCGCGACAAACTCCGCAGGAAAGGGGATAAAGGAATGAATCACCATTATCCCGATGGAAACAGCAACCCCCCAGCCACCGGAAGCCCTTATGAACTCCTCCAGCCTTGCAAGAGGAATATGGGGCCACCACGCACACCAAGAGGCGTTTCTGATCAGACCACAGACCAGGACCGTACCAAGCAGGTATGCTGAAAGTATGGCAAAAACAGTAACCACCACTGCTGTGAAAAACACAGAAACTCTTCCACGGACAGGCATCAGACCTCCATGTACAACTTCCTTCATGTTCAGTGTGACACTCACTGACTGCATTATAATACCTGTACCATGGTACGGAGTCAAGCGCTTCCTCCCACAACCGCTGAATACTTCTTCATATTATCTTCATATACTTCTGGTAGCATGGTGAATATATACAAGAAAGGAGAACCTGAAAATGAATGCAATAAAGCGGAGAGACTTCCTTAAGACTGCCACACTGACAGGCATAGCGGTGATGGCATCAGGGCCATACAGTTCCCTTGCCGAGGCGTTCCTGAAAGACCGGAAAACCGAAATCACCCTGAGGGCTGCTGTTACAGAGTTTGACCCCGGGACTGGGCGGTCATTCAAGGCATGGACCTATAACGGGAGTGTACCTGGTCCTGAGATCAGGATAAAGGAAGGGGATACGCTCAGGGTCAGACTGGTCAATAACCTCCCTGATGGAACGACCATCCACTGGCACGGCCTTCCTGTTCCAAACCGGATGGACGGTGTTCCCTATGTAACCCAGAAACCGGTAAAACCAGGAGATGACTTTATATACGAGTTCAGGGCAACCCCTCCCGGCACATACATGTATCATTCCCACGAAGGATATCAGCTTGACCAGGGGCTTTATGGAGTTATTGTGGTAGAGCCCAGGAGGGAAGAACGGAGTTATGACAGGGAGTACACAATCACCCTTGAGGACTGGGCATCAGTGGACGGAGCCGGGCCTGAGGCATCAAGACAGGGAAGGATAATGCCTCAAATGGGAATGATGGGTATGGGACGTGGAAGATCGGCTGGCGGACCTCTTCGAGAACCCCTTTATGACCTCTACCTTATTAATGGAAAGGTCTTTCAGGCACAGAAACCCTTTACAATCAAGAAAGGCGAGAGGGTCAGATTCAGGATAACCAATCCATCATCTTCAACCATCTATACACTAAGGATAGGCGGGCACAGGATGAGGATCACCCATGCCGATGCACGACCTGTAGTACCCTACCTTGTGGATGCACTGAGGATAGGTATGGGTGAGCGTTATGATGTTGAGATCGAAGGGAACAACCCTGGGAAATGGCTCATTTACAACCTGAGGGACGGAGGCCCTGTAAGCGGGAGACCGCTGGGCATGCTTCTTTACAGCGGTGTTAACCGGAAGGGCTTTGACGATGATCCCGGGCCGGTTAACACAATAAACGATTACTACCTCATGGAAGGCATTGACGACGGGCATGTCAGGCCGGTAGACAGTATTGACAGGGTCTTCAGAATGAACCTCTCAGGCGGCATGATGGGCTCTCCCTACTGGACCATAAATGGCAAGGTCTATCCTGAAAGCGACGACATTGTGATAAAACCGGGAGAACGGGTCCGGCTGGAGTATTTCAATCACAGCATGGCCCCCCATCCGATGCACCTGCACGGACACTTCTTCGAGGTTGCAGGGACGGGTAGAAAGACGGGTACCAGGGTAAGGAAGGATACCATCATCGTCCCGGCAATGATGGGAAGGGCTGCCGTGGAGTTCGTTGCCGACAATCCCGGTGTCTGGATCCATCACTGCCACAACCTCTATCACCTTGCCGGAGGCATGGCAAACCTGATCAGGAATACCAGGTAAAAAGAAGTAACTTAATTTACGGCCTTGCCATCAGTTTCTCTGTCAGTTATTAAAAGTGTTGATCCCAGGATCATAAATTGAGCAAATACTCTCATTAGTAAAATTGATTTGACCCCGAGTTCGACAGTTGTAGAATAACAGAAAGCAGAATATGCTGTAAAATCATAT
>CAZITN010000003.1:0-4148 GCA_964542175.1 uncultured Thermodesulfovibrio sp.
TTCCATACTCGCTCTCCACCTGTATAACCCCTTTATGGGCCTCAACAATTTTCTTGCAGATGGCAAGGCCGAGGCCGGTCCCTTCCTGCTTTTTTTCATAAATGTCTCCAAGTTGCTGAAAAGGCTCGAACAGTTTCGGGATATCCTCCGGCCTGATACCAATACCCGTATCCTCCACGGATACCTCAATACAATCGGTATCCTCTCTGCACTGTCCGGTCTTTCTTGCACTCACGGTTATACTGCCACCGTCGGGGGTGAACTTTACCGCATTGCTGAGGAGGTTCACAACGACCTGCTTCAGTCTCTTCCTGTCCCCTTCAATCTTCGGGATTTCCGGTGGGAAGTCAACCGACAACTTTATTCCGTGCTTCATGGCCTTTTCCTTTATAAAGAGGAGGCTCTCATCAATGAGGGGCCTGACTTCAATGTCAGTGTATTCGAGTTCCAGCGTGCCTGCCTCTATCTTGCTCAGGTCCAGGACATCATTTATGAGGCCCAGAAGATGCTCTCCGCTTGCGTAGATGTCCTTCAGGTGCTCCCTCTGTTTCCCAGTGAGTGGACCGGCCGACTCCATTAGGAGCATCTCCGAGAATCCAAGTATCCCGTTCAGGGGTGTCCTGAGTTCGTGGGACATATTGGCGAGAAATTCGCTCTTTGCCCTGTTGGCGGCTTCAGCCAACATCCTTGAGGCCTCTGCCTCCTGTTTTCTCATCTCAAGTTCCCTGTTTAACTGCTGAAGTTCCAGATTTGTCATCTCAAGCTCTTCCGTTCTCTCCCTTACCATCATGTCCAGGTTTTCCACAAGCCTTACATTCTCAATCACCGTGGCTGCCTGGTTGGCAAAGGCCTGTATGATCTTCACCCTTTCTTCGCTGAAGAAGCCCTTCCTGGCACTATAAAGGTTCAGGACACCCACACACCGGTCTCTCGCGCAGATAAGGGGAATGGCTAATGAGGAACGGTATCACGCCTGAGGGCAGCCTCACACCAGGGGCGGTAATCCGGGTCGGTCTCTATGTCATTTACAGCAACCGGCCGCCTGTTCTTTACAGCCCTTCCAGTAGGTCCCCGTGCGTATTCCGAATCGTCCCAGCGGATTTTGATATTATCCAGATATCCCTCTTCCTGGCCGCAAAAGGTCCGTGGTTTTATTTCATACGTTCCTTCTTCAACAAGCCCCATCCATACCATCTTCAGTTTGAAAACCTCCAGGGCTATCTCACATATCCTCTGATAAACCCCCTCTCTCTGGTCAAGATTGATCATACTGACAGACGCGGTGCCGAGCGCCTCTATCTCTTCTTTCCGTTCCCTGAGATCCCTTATCTGGCGTGCGTTTTTTATAACCATTGCCACGGTTGATGCATAGCTGAGGGCAAGGCGTTCATCCTCCTCAGTAAAGATGCCTCCACCTCTCTTTTCCGTGAAATAGAGTCTTCCGATAACGGAACCCTGCAGGTTTATGGGTACCCCGAGCAATGTATTCATCTCGGGATGGCCCTCCGGAAAGCCTTTCGAAGCCGGATGTCCCCTGATGTTATCAACCCTGACGGGCCTGTCTTCATGGATGATATAACCGAGGAGACCCTTTCCAGATGGGAACCCATATCTCCGGAGGAGTTTACTGTATGTATCCTCATCCATGCCCGACTGAAAGAACGTCTCATAACCGCTTTCATTGCTCAGGATCCCAAGGGCGGCATACCGGGTATCCAGAAGCCTTCTGCCCTCATCGATTACCTCCTTTAAAACAGTTTTGTAGTCAATATCAGCCAATACCGCCTTCGTTGCATTATGAATGCCCTGGAGGTTTTTTATGAGTTTTACCTTCTCTTCGAGACTCTCTCTTATCTTTTCGGCCATCCGGTTGAATGATTCACCAAGAGTTTCCAGTTCATCGCCTGTCCTGATATCCACCCTGGCACCGAAATTACCGTCCGAAATACTCTTCGTTGCCCTGTAAAGCCTCAGGACTGGAAAAATGAGGTTTTTTCGTGTGGTATAAAGGATGATCAGACCTGAAAAGAACGCAATTAACAGCATATAAAGATGACCCCTTGCAGCCCTTCTGACCTCCTTTTCATGATCAGTACTTATGAAGCCTACGAATCTGTCTATCCCGTAAACAAAGGCATGTAATACATCATTATATTCTTTGAGGGCTGCCCTGACTTCCTTTTCTGACGTGCTCTCCGGCATGGAAAGTACTTTAAGAACAAAAGGCCTTAAATCATCTCTCCATCTCTTCTCGGTATCCTCAAGAAATTTTATTGCATCGCTGTAAAGTACAGGCTTGATTCCAAGAGATGGCTCACCTTTTTTTAGATAAGAAAGTGTGGTATCAAACATCACCACCTCATGTCTGATCTCACTGACAATCTCTGCCCTCTCTTTTTCTGACAGTTTCTCGACATCCTTCCCGGCAAGACGGTTAAGAAGCCATCCTGTCTCAAAGGCCCTGTACCTGAGCTGGCCTGCAAGGTTTATCCTTGTAGACTCACCCGCAAGGTGATTTACCGCACGGTATTCAAGGAATATATAGACTAAAAGGATGGAAGACAGGATCAGAAAGGTGGTAATAGTCTTACCATACAGGGTTTTAAACAGGAATTGGTATGTTCTCCTGAGGAGACCCATTTTGCCCCCACTTTAAAGCCTTAGGCAGGAATCCATCCTGCAGTCGCCTGCCCATTTATAATCATTTAGTGTGCCTCTTGCAGGTGATCAACCCTTCTATTAACATTTTATCACATTTCTGACAAAAATGATAATGTACCCCCCTTCAAGGGTAGAAGGGGTATGGGAAGAAAGTGCCCATTAGAGCCGTAACTATGTTATATTATTTATGGGAATTCTGATCCTGATAAGGAAGGGACCATGAAGAGGATAGAACTATACGATACAACACTCAGGGACGGTTCACAGTCGGAGGAGATCAACTTCTCTGTTGAGGACAAGCTCCGGATCACGGAGAAACTGGATGATTTCGGGATTCATTACATAGAGGGCGGCTGGCCCGGTGCAAACCCCAAGGACAGCGAGTATTTCAGAAAGGCAAGGAAACTCCACCTTGCCAGGGCAAAAATAGTCGCCTTCGGGAGCACCCACAGGGCCCGGTCCAGCCCCGGAAGGGATACGGCCATCAAGAGCCTTCTGGAGGCGGATACACCTGTGGTCACCATCTTCGGAAAGACCTGGGACTTCCAGGTTAAAGAGGCCCTGAGGATAGACCTGAAGCGGAACCTGGAATTGATAGCAAATACGGTCTCATTCCTCAAGGAAAGGGTCGATGAGGTCTTCTTTGATGCCGAGCACTTTTTTGACGGATACAAAAGTGATCCCGGGTATGCCGTATCATGCCTGAAGGCGGCCGAGGAGGGGGGTGCCTCAAGGATCATTCTCTGTGATACCAATGGTGGGACACTCCCGGATGAGATCAAAAAGATAGTGGTCCAGGTGAAGAAGGCGATCAAGCCTCCCCTTGGTATCCATGCCCATAATGACTCGGACTGTGCTGTGGCAAACAGCATCATCGCCGTTCAGGCCGGGGCCAGACAGGTTCAGGGGACGATAAACGGGATAGGCGAGAGATGCGGGAATGCTAACCTCTGCTCGATCATCCCGGCCCTCCAGATAAAGAACGGATACTCCTGCGTGAGCCCCGGGCAGATGAGAAGCCTGAGGGAGGTCTCAAGGTTTGTGAACGAGATCGCCAATGTGAGGCATTTCAACAGACAGCCCTACGTGGGTGACAGTGCCTTCGCCCATAAGGGAGGCATTCATGTCTCGGCCGTATCAAGAAGTGCGGCCACCTATGAGCATGTTGATCCCGAGCTGGTTGGGAATTCAAGAAGGATACTCATCTCTGATCTTGCCGGAAAGAGCAACGTCCTCAGAAAGGCCGAGGAGTTCGGAATCCACCTGGAAAAGAACTCCCCCCAGCTTCTTGACATCCTCTCCTCCATCAAGGACCTCGAAAACAGGGGGTTTCAGTTTGAGGCAGCCGAGGCGTCATTCGAGCTGCTGATGAGGAAGACCCTCGGGCTTCACAGGAGGTTCTTTGATCTGAAGGGCTTCAGGGTGATAGTTGAGAAGAGGAAGGAGGGAGAGGAGCCCCTTAGTGAGGCCACCATCATGGTAAAGGT
>CAZITN010000003.1:4248-62395 GCA_964542175.1 uncultured Thermodesulfovibrio sp.
GACAGCATAGAGTTCAAACTCCTCAGGGAGGAGGACAGGGAAGAGTCCTGAGAGCCCCGGCGCACTATTTGTTTTCTTCTTCTATACCGGTATCTTTAGTTGTATCCGGCTGTAGCGGTTCTTCCGGGGATATTGCCTCTTGCTGGGATTCCCCGGTCATTTCCGAGGGCTCTTTGACTTCCGGTAGGGGCTCAGTAAGAGGGGCTTCCTTTACAGGAGGATGTGTTTCCTTCACCTCTGGGGATTCTTCAGGGCTCTTAACGGCCTTTACCTCTCTACCGGGTTTTTTCACTCTTGCGATTATGGGGTCATCAATGAAGGGCCTGTAGCCGCTTATCTTGATCTCAACGATGTCATTCACGCCAACGAGGAGGTCTATCTTGTCGAGATTTTTTCTGAAGGTGGAAAGCATCGCCCCTTCATCCGTATTGATTGTGACGAGGAGTTCCCTGTCCTTTTTCTCCTTTGCCACGACCGTTCCCTCTATATTCCTGAGCGAGCCTCCCATATCTGAGGGCAGGTACTTCCTGATCAGATCCGGGGCGTAGACGGTGATGCCCACACCAAAGGCTATCCCGATGAGTAGTGTGATTAAAAAAGACAGGAATTTCATTGCCGTTCTCCTTTCATACGTCTGTATTTGTAACTTCTACCAGAGTTGAGCAATATTCCAGGCTGAATTTTCAGAAATCTTCCTGGCAGGCAGGCGGAGGCGGTGAATAATCCCCATTTGAGCAATACCTTACAGTCAGAACATCAACTGCCATTCAGCCACATACAGGGTTAATAACCAATCTCCCTTTAGATCAGATAACCATTGCATTAAACGGGGTTACGAGACACCCCCGCCTGCCTGATTATACGAAATAGCCAAATTCAGGTCCTGTCAACTGAGTTCCAGACTTATATCCACTGCCCTGGCCGAGTGTGTGATGCTGCCTGTGGATATGAAATCCACGCCCTCTATGGCATAGTCCCTGATATTCTGAAGGGTAATTCCTCCTGATACTTCAATGGCCGGCCTTTGTCCGGAGTTTATCACCATCTCCACAGCCTGCCTGATCTCTCCTGGCTTGAAGTTGTCGAGCATCACAATATCGGCGCCTTCCTCTACGGCTGCCTCAAGTTCCTCAAGGTTTCCGACTTCCACTTCAATCTTCATGAGATGGTGAACATTCTCACGCACCCTCCGGATCGCCTCCCTGATACCACCGGCGGCTGCTATGTGGTTGTCCTTTATCAACACCCCGTCGAAGAGGCCGAATCTGTGGTTTTTGCCGCCACCCATCCGGACTGCATGCTTTTCCATGAACCGCATACAGGGTGTGGTCTTTCTGGTATCAAGAAGGGTCACGCCGGAGCCTTCAAGTTCCTTTACGAACTTCCTTGTGAGTGTGGCTATACCGGAAAGCCTCTGAAGGATGTTCAGGGCCAGGCGTTCCCCGGCGAGTATGTTCACCGTCCTTCCCTTGAGGGTTAACAGTTTCCTGCCTGGCGAGACCTCATCACCTTCGTTTACCAGAAGGTCGATCGTGATTTTGCTGTCAAGGATCCTGAAGACCTCTGCAGAAAAGGTGATTCCTGCCACCACAAGGGACTCCTTTGCAATGATTACCGCTCTGGTCTGAGCATCAGGGGCAACTGTATGAAGGCTCGTAATGTCGCCGGGACCTATATCCTCCGAGAGAGCGGCCTCAAGGAACTGTCTGACGGCTGGGGGGATTCCGGACATATCAGCGCTTTCTGATCAGGGAAAAGAACCCAACCAGCCCGGTCAGTATCGCACCAAGGGAGAGGGTGGACTTCCAGTCAAAAAGGGTCTCGATGTTACCTTCCACCTTTCTCGCCAGAAGAAAGAGTGTCCGGGTATTGTCGGCCTTTATACTGTTTCCTGCTGTGATAATCGATGCAGAGTTCTTGATTGCCAGCTCTTCCTTGCCTATGACCATGGCATTCAGAGAGGCCTCCACAGAGGAGCGGTTACCATAGGAGATACAAGTGATCCCCTGCCTGGTCTTTATCTTTTCCCCCCTGATGATACAGGCGGCACTCTGCTCTGCTTCTATCCTTTCTCCGTCTATGCTCAGGGCTCCGACCTGGTTGAGCTCAATATGCCCGCCTTCCACTGATCTTATCGAACTCTGGGAGACCTTGACAAACTCTGCGTCCACCAGGTTCAACTCCCTGCCGTCAATTTCCGTTTCTTTCATTATTACTCTCCTCTCAGTTCCTTCAACCTTTCAATGCCTTCCTGGAGTCTCTCCTTTCTGCCCATAAGTTCATTATACTTCATTTTCTCCTTCTGGACAACCTCTTCAGGTGCCTTCCGGATGAAATCCTCATTAAGGAGCTTTCTGTCAAGGAGTCCGAGCTTGTCGTCTATCTTCCTCAGGTCCTTTTCAAGCCTCATTATCTCGTTCTCAACATCAAGGAGACCTTCCAGGGGGACATAAACCTCAAGAAGGTTTCTCACAGAGACGGCCATCCCCCTTTCCTTCCGGAATTCCTGGCTGATCAGGAGTTCCCCGGCCCTTGCCAGCTGTCTGATATAGTGGGCGTTTTGCCGGAGGAGATCCTCCCCTTCCTGATCAAGGGGCCTGATCCTTACGCTAAGCTGTGCAGAAGGAGGGATATTCAGCTCTCCCCGGATACTCCTGATGCCGGAGATGGCCTCGATCAGATACTCCATCCTCTCTTCAGAGGTTTCGTCGACAAGATCGTATTCAGGCCATGACGAGGTCATTATGCTCTCTCCCTGATGTGGAAGGTGCTGCCAGAGTTCCTCTGTAACAAAGGGCATGAAGGGATGCAAAAGCCTGAGGGATGACTCAAGGAGGAACAGGAGGCACTTCCTTGTTGCGTCGAGGAGCTCGGGTGATGTGTTTTCTGAGTACAGAACGGTTTTTGAGAGTTCAATATACCAGTCGCAGAACTCGTGCCAGAGGAACTGGTATATCCCGTTTGCAGCGTCGTTGAACCTGTACTCATCAAGGGAACGGTTTATATCAACTATGGTTCTGGAGAACCTGCTAAGTATCCACCTGCCCGTTATATCAAGTCTCCCCAGCCATTCCGAGGGCTCTTCAATCCTCCCGGGTGGGGTCTCACCCATGTTCATCATGATGAATCGGGAGGCATTCCAGATCTTGTTTATGAAATTCTTATACCCCTCCACACGGTCTTCAGAGAACTTTATGTCCCGTCCCTGAGCGGCAAAGGCCGTCAGGCTGAACCTGAAGGCATCGGCACCGTATTTGTCTATTATGAGCAGGGGATCAACGACGTTACCCTTGGATTTGCTCATCTTCTGTCCCTCTGCGTCTCTTACGAGGGCATGAATGTAGACATCCCGGAAGGGAACGTCCTTCATGAATCTCAAACCCATCATCATCATCCTTGCCACCCAGAAAAAGAGGATGTCGAACCCCGTGACCAGAACATCGGTGGGATAGTAGGTTCTGAGGTCCTCTGTATCATCGGGCCATCCGAGTGTTGAGAAGGGCCAGAGGGCGGAAGAAAACCAGGTATCTAGTACATCAGGGTCCCGGATAAGCTCCTCGCTTCCGCAGTCCGGACATGTCAAGGGGTCTTCCCGCAGACATATGGCCTTAACACTCCTGTCTATGTTTACGGTATTGGCGTGCAGCATTATCTCTTCTGTTGAGAGCCCCCGCAGTCTCAGCTCAGTATATGTGCCCCCTTTAATAAGTTCGCCTCCCCGGTCAATGGGCTTGAAAAAGGATATTGTGATAAGGTCTCCCTGATGCTGGCCCTCTTCCGTCTTGCAGTAAGGGCAGTACCAGACAGGGATCTGGTGTCCCCACCAGATCTGACGGGAGATGCACCAGTCCCTGATGTTTTCCATCCATGCATGAAAGCTGTTCAGCCATGCCTCGGGGATTATCCTGATGGAACCGTTGGTTACAGCAGATACGGCCTCATCGGCAAGTTCCTTTACCTTCACGTACCACTGGACAGTGGAAAAGGGTTCAATAATTGTCTTGCAGCGGTAGCAATGTCCGATGGAATGGGTATGTTTCTGTTCCTTCTCTATCAGGGCGAGTTCCTGAAGGTCCCGGAGCACCTCCTTCCTGCACTCATACCTGTCCATACCGGTGTACTTCTTACCGGCAGCCTCCGTCATCCTCCCGCTTTCATCAATAACGGTTATGAAGGGGAGGGGAGGATTCTGGCGCCTTGCCATCGCCTCGTCATTGAAATCATGGGCTGGTGTAACCTTGACGGCACCTGTACCGAAGGAGGGATCAACCATGTCATCAGCGATTATGGGGATCTTTCTGTTTATCAGGGGAAGAACCACTCTCTTTCCTGCAAGGTCTCTGTATCTCGGGTCTTCCGGATGAACGGCAACGGCGGTGTCACCGAGCATGGTTTCCGGTCGGGTGGTTGCAACAACCACATAACCGTTTCCGTCTTCAAGGGGATATCTGATATAGGTGAGTTTTCCTTCCAGTTCTTCATGTTCTACCTCAAGGTCGGAAAGGGCGGTATGACAACGGGGACACCAGTTTATCAATCTGAGGTCTCTGTAGATCAGCCCCTCTTCAAAGAGCCTAACGAATACCTCTCGCACAGCCCTGGAGAGTCCCCTGTCAAGAGTGAACCTCTGTCGTGACCAGTCACAGGAGGCTCCGATACGGGTAAGCTGATTTATAATCCGCTGTCCGTACTCTTCTTTCCATTGCCAGACCCTTTTTATGAACTCTTCCCGTCCCAGGGAATAGCGGTCCGTTCCCTCAGAGGCGAGTTGACGCTCCACCACATTCTGGGTTGCGATTCCTGCATGGTCAGTTCCTGGAACCCAGAGTGCCCTGAAGCCCTGCATCCTCTTCCACCGGATCATGATATCCTGCAAAGTGGCATTGAGGGCATGTCCCATGTGAAGTGAGCCGGTGACGTTAGGAGGGGGAATTACAATGGAATAGGGCTTTCCTCCTGGATTGATTTCAGGCCTGAAGAACCCTTCGTTCTTCCAGTATTCATACCACCTCATCTCTTTTGAGTGATCGTAGTTTTTTTCAAGATTGTTCATCGTGACGAGTCTCCTTCTACCAAAAAGAAGCAAGCGCCGGGCTTGCTTCTCAGAGATTCTGAAGAGTTGTTACAGGAAGATTCCCTGCTCTGGCAGGTTCAGAATTCTGCCTTTATGCGTTGTATCTCTTTTGCGATCAGGGTTTCAGCAAGGTCGGGAACAGTCTCCCAGAGGATCTTTTCCACCTCCTGTCTCAAAGAGGATGAAAGGTCTTCCATCATCGACCTGATAGCGCCTTCTATTTTCTGGGGTAAATCTGCCTGGATCGCCTGTTCTATCCTTTCCGCGACATGGGATCGGATTGTCTCCTCAAGTAAATTACCGATTTCCAGTCCCGACAGGGCGCGTTTCACCTCTTCTGCCATCAGATCCTTTGCATCTGAACGAAGAGCCTCCGTATTGATCCCCGAAAGGACATCGGATATCTTCTTTTCAATGGTCTCTTTAATCATGGACTCTATCTCAGCAGCTTCAGGGACCGAGATGGCCATTGACGGCTCGGGAGGTTCGCTTTCTGCAGGTGGAGTCTCCCTGGGACTTTCCGCTTCTTCGACTGGAGCCACTTCGGGCATTGCCTGTGGTGTCTCCTGTACCTCTTCCTCCACAGGTTCAATGAGTTCTATGGTCTCTTCTTCGGGTTTGTCTTCACCGAATGAGAGTTCTTCTTCGAGATTCCATACATCCTCATCGGCTGATTCAAAGGGGATTTCTCCCTCTTCAGGTTTGATCTCCTCAGCCTCCGGAACAGACCCGGCTGTTGCTTCCATCTCCAAGGCCTCTGCTACTTCAAGGGGTTCAGGGACCTCTTCCTGGGCTCCTTCCCCTGTTCCTTCGATACCGGCCACTTCCGAAACCTCTACGGCCTCTTCGACCGCCTCAGCTCCGGTTTCACCGGATATCTCCTGCTCAGCAAAGATTGCATTCAGTTTACTGATCAGTTCCTGGGACTCGAAGGGTTTTACGAGGTGGTCATCAGCATTTACTTCCCTGGCCAGATCTTCATCAATGGGTTCAAAGGCACCGGCAAGCAGAATAACAGGGATATGGCAGGTCTCCTCATCCTTTTTTACCCGCTCGCACAACTGGTACCCATTCAGAGAAGGCATCTCGATATCGGCTAGAATCACGTCAGGCCTGAACTCCTTGACCATATTCCACGCCTCTTCCCCGTCTCCCGAGGCTTTTATTTCATAGTCCTCATCCGCAAGAATGAGTTCAACCACCTTCTGGATGGTTACACTGTCATCAGCCAGGAGTAATTTTTTGCTCATATGACACCTCTCTCCAGGGGACACCCCCTAAATTTTGGTTTTTGCTCCAGAAAAAACCTTCAGACAAATTTTATTGTTATCTGTCAAAAAAGTCAAGTTTTTTGATTGATTCAGCCATTGCATTATATGCTTAATGGGAATTTCTGTTGTATAATGAAATCATTGAGATGCCTATTTTATGGACAAAAACGAGATTATAAGGATTTTCAGGGCAGTCCAGCGGGGAGAGGTCTCTCCTGAGGATGCATTCAAAAGGATAAGGGATCTTCCCTTTGAGATGCTGGACTCTTCCCATATAGACCATCACAGGGAGATCAGGCAGGGTATCCCCGAGGTGGTCCTTGCTGAGGGAAAGTCTGTCTCTGAAGTGAAGGAGATATCGCAGAGGATTTATGAGAAAAGGGGAAAGGTGTTCATAACAAGGGCCTCTGAAGAAATGTACAGGGCTATCGGGATTGAGGGTGCCCGTTTTCATCCCCGTTCCCGTATCATAGCTGTCGGTGAATCCGGCAAAGGAGAGGGAAAGGTGCTGGTACTCTCTGCCGGGACTTCAGACCTGCCTGTTGCCGAGGAGGCGCTCCTTACAGCGAGGTTTCTGGGCAGCAGGGTCAAGGGGATTTTTGATGTTGGAGTTGCGGGGATACACAGGCTTTTTGCTTACAGGGCAGATATAACCGGTGCTGATGTAATTGTGGTTGTGGCAGGCATGGAAGGGGCCCTTCCCTCGGTCGTCGGCGGGCTTACCGATGCGGTCGTGATCGGCGTTCCCACATCCACAGGTTACGGGGCGTCCCTTGGTGGTCTTACCGCCCTTTTTTCCATGCTCAATTCCTGTGTGCCGGGTATTGCTGTCATGAATATAGATAACGGATTCGGGGCCGGGTGCCTCGCCCACAGGATAAACATGCTCAGATCAGGCAGAAGGGGTTAGATGCGGTTTTCAAGGCAGAAGACCTGTCCTGTTATCCCCTTTGTTGATAAAAAAAAGTTGATGAAAGATGCAGGATTCCGCGGGTCCGAGATGGTTCCTGTCAGGCTGTCCTTTATTGCTGTGGATGTGCCCCTTTCAGAGTCAACCCCCATCCCTACGGGAAGGTATCCCGGTACGACCACATTCACATAGACTCCATCAGGTGCAAGTTCCCGGGCAAGACTTTTTGAAAAGCCGATGAGACCGGCCTTGGCCGCACTGTAGGCTGCCTGGCCCTCGCTGCCTTTAATGCCTGACCAGGATGATATGAATACAATATGTCCGCCACCGGAGCGGATGATGAGGGGGGCGAGTTCCCTTGCAATAAGGAAGGCGCTTCTCAGGTTTACACGGATCACCTCATCCCAGTCATCAAGGCGGTGTTTTATCAGCAGGGCATCTCTGTTGATTCCTGCGGAGTGAATGAGAAGGTCGAGCCTGCCGGGATCGGTTGAGATATGGTCAGCGATCATCCGTACCGCCTCAGACTCGCCAAGATCACCTGATACAGTGCTCCAGGGACCGGTGAGAGCTGTTGTGATTCTCTGGATTGACTGGGCGTTTCTGTGGTAATGGAGTATGGTATGAATCCCAGCTGAGTTCAGCTCAGAGGCGATTATCCCTCCCAGCCCTCCGGAGGCTCCTGTTATCAGAGCAACCCTGCTGATAGGGCCTCCCTGAGAGCTTGAAGAAGGGTTTCCAGGTCATCCTCCTGATGGCTTGCGGTCACGGTTATCCTCAGCCGGGGTCTCTTCACAGTGGGATATCTTATGGCGGGTGCATATATGCCCCGGCCGGAGAGGAAATCCGAGAGTCTTAGGGCAGAGGAGTTGTCGTCAAGCATTAGCGGGATTATAGGGGTCCTGGACCTTCCTGTATCAAGTTTCATATCCATGAGCCCTGAATGGAGATACTCTCTGTTCTTCCAGAGTCTTTTTACAAGGTCCGGTGATTTCCTGATAGCCTTGATGTTCCTGAGGGATGTCATAACCGCATGGACAGGGAGAGCGGTTGTGTAAATCAGAGACCTTGCCCTGTTAACGAGGAGTTTCCTTACCAGTCCTGTGGATGCGACAAACCCGCCTAAGGAGCCTACCGCTTTGGACAGCGTTCCCATCTCGATAATGAAGGACTGGTGGCTGATGTTGAACTCAGCCAGTGAGCCTTTGCCGCCACCGAGGACGCCAGTTGCATGGGCATCGTCAATATAAAGCAGTGCTTCATGTCTTGAGGCGATCTCTGTGAGCTCATCAACCGGGGCTATGTCTCCGTCCATACTGAAGACGGATTCCGTCACTATGATCTTTTTCCTTAACGTGGTGTTTGAGAGCATCGACCTGAGATGCTTCATATTGAGATGCCTGTAGATTATCTTCTTTGCACGGCTGATTCTGCAGCCGTCAATGATGCTTGCATGATTGAGTTCGTCGCTGAATATGACCGTTTCTTCGTCTGAAAGGGCAGGGATAGCCCCGGTATTGGCAGCATACCCGGAGGTGAAAAGGATGGATGCCTCTGTCCCTTTCCAGAGGGCTATCTCCTCTTCCAACCGTGAATGTTCAGTAGTTCCTCCTGAGAGGAGCCGGGAAGCACCGGCACCACCGTGCCGGTGCTTCTCCCCTGTCCGGTCAGTGCATGGGGCTTCCGAGGCGAGGCCGAGATAGTCATTGGATGAGAAGTTGAGAAGCTCCCTTCCGCCCTTTCTGATAACCCTTCCCTGACCGGAATCCCTGTCCTCTATAATCCTGATGAGATCTTCCTTTCCCAGATTTTCAAGAAGGTTCCGGTAACTTTCAAGGAGCGGATTATCCATCTGCATCAAATACCTCTTTCTCTCGTCAGGTGTCTAAACAGCCGGAGATGGAGGCAGCTGGCCTCCGTAAATTCAGCACAATCGATAATTTTTTAAAATTTTTTACTAACTAATTGACATAAAACGATAAATATTGATAACATGAATACTGGTATAATATCTTGATGAGGGAGAAATTTTTTTCACTGGTTTCCAGCCCGGATACACAGTGCCAGCGTCAGTGTTATTATGGCAGATAAGGCGAAATTATTTAAAGAAGCCCAGAAACACATCTCCAAGGGGCAGATAGACAAGGCAATCCAGTTATGGGAGGACTATGTCCTCCATCACCCGGATGGTAATATCTATAATACGATCGGAGATCTCTACTACCGGAGCGGCAAGAAAGAAAAGGCGATAGAGTTCTTTCACAAGGCTGCAGACTTCTTTCATGCCGAAGGATTTCTTACCAAGGCACAGGCCCTTTACAAGAAGATACTGAATTACAACCCCCATGACCCCCGCGCCCTTCACAACATCGGCCAGATGAATGAGGAGAAGGGCCTTGTCACCGATGCAATAAAGTACTATCTTGCCGCTGCTGACGCCTATGCCAAGGCCCGGGACAGGGATTCACTCAAGGAGATATCCAGGAAGATCGTGGAACTCTCACCAGGCAACCTCTCCCTCCGGGTGAAACTGGCCCAGTACTTACAGAAGGAAGGTTTCATAGAGGATGCCGCCTCGGAATACCTCGACATAGGTAGGGTATGTGAGGAGAGCGGAGACATTGACCAGGCCCGGGAGTTCTATGAACTCTCCCTTGAACTGTTTCCTCGTTTGAGAGATATTTACGACATCCTTTTCGAATTCTATGTCTCCCAGGAAGAGTATGAGAAGGCAAGGGAACTTCTCGAGAAGGGTAAGGAACTCTACTCTGACCTTATTGACCTCGATCTGAACCTGGCTGAACTGGAAAGGGCTGAAGGTGCCCTGGAGAGTGCAAAGGAAAAACTGCTCAGAATCCTCTCCGAGGTCAGTCTGGTTGATCAAAAGAATCTCTATATCAGGGCAAGCAGACTCCTTGCAGATATATATATAGATGAGGGGAAACATGACCTTGCCTGGGAGAGTTACGGGGTAGTCCTTGATTCAATCATGGAAAAAGGTGCCTTTGACGAGGCGGTCGGAATCCTGGGCAGATTCAGGGAGAGTCTTCCTGAGGAGACAGCGGAAAAACTGATAGAGATTTACAGAAAGACCGGTGACAACGAACTGCTTGCCTCAGAACTTATCTTGCTTGGTGACAGAAAACTTCAGGATGGTGACAAGGAGAAGGCACTCAGATTTTATACTGAGGCGGAGAAGGCATCTCCGGATCACCCGGAAGTCAGAGAAAAGATAAAGTCCCTGGAGGAAGAACTCGGTTATGAGGAGGAAGAGGTTGAAGAGGAGAAGCCGGAGAAGACTCTGGATGAAAAGTTAGGGGACGCCGATATATTTGTAAGGTACGGCCTTCTTGATGAGGCCCTGGATGTGCTTGAAAAACTGAAGGTGGACGAGCCGGAGAACCTTGAGGTCCACAGGAGGTTGAAGAATATATACCTCGAAAGGAACGACAAGGAGTCCGCTGTAACAGAGTGCCTGATCATGGCAAGGCTCTTTGAGCGGGAAGGCAGAATCGAGCATAAGGAACAGGTGCTGAAAGAGGCCTTTGACATCTACCCTGAAGATCCGCGTCTCCTGGAGCTTGCAAAGTCAGAAGGTGGCATTTCGTCTCAGAAGGAGCTGGAACCTGAATTCCAGGGCAGTGCCCTTGAGGGGTTTGAGATGATGGAGGAGCCCCAGGCCGCAGAAGAGCCTCCTCAGGGTGGGCTTCCGGAGTATTCGGAGGAACTGGCTGAAGCCGATTTTTACATACGCCAGGGTCTCTATGAAGATGCCATGGCTATTTACAGGAGGCTTCTCAGGACGTTCCCAGGGAATGAGGAGATAAAGAAGAGGATGGAGGAGATTGGCGGTTCTGCTGAGGAAACAGCAGCTTCCCTCTCAGAATCCAGTGAAATGACTCCTCCTGCAGAGGAAGCCGCCTCCGCCCCTGAAGAGGAGGAGGTTTATGAGGGGGTGACCGAAGAGATTCCCCTTCAGGAGGAGCTGGAGGAGCCGCCTGTTGAGGAGACCCCTGAGCCAAGCCTTGATACAGAGGTGCTCGAGATATTTGAGGAGTTCAAGAAGGGGATCTCCGAGGAACTTGAGGAAGAAGACTATGAGACCCATTACAACCTTGGTATTGCTTACAAGGAGATGGGGTTGCTTGATGATGCCATAAAGGAGTTCCAGATGGCGAGAAACGATCCTGAGCGGAAAATTCATGTCCTGACCATGCTCGGGATCTGTTATATGGAAAAAAAGCTCTACTCACTGGCGATAGAGGTATTCTCGGATGCCCTTAAGGGGATGACTGAAAGGGATGAGTCCTACTGGGGGCTCAGGTATGACCTTGCCGAGGCCTATGAAAAACACGGGGATATAAAGAGTGCATTGAACCACTACATAGAAGTCTATGGCTGGAATTCCTCTTTCCGGAATGTGAATGAACGGGTAAACCAGTTGAAACAGAATACCGGTGATGCGAAGGATAATGTTGAGGTTGCTGAGGAAGAGGATAACAGGAAACCCAGAAAGGATCGTATCTCCTATATCTGAAGATCGCTACGATTAAAATGGGATATCTTGAATATTATGATCTCAAGGAACACCCCTTCACCAATGTTGTAGATAACAGGTTTTACTACAACAGTGTCCAGCACTATGAGGCCCTTCAGAAACTCCGGTATGCCATTGACAGCCGGAGGGGCCTGGCCGTTGTTATAGGGGATATCGGGACCGGGAAGACCACGCTTGCCCGGCGTCTCCTCGACGAACTGGATGAGGAGCAGTACGAGGCAACTCTCCTTGTGGTGATTCATTCCTCGGTGAGTTCCGACTGGCTCCTAAAGAAGTTTGCCATGCAGCTCGGCGTTGATGGGATAAAGACCGACAAACTGGAGATTCTGGGGCAGATCTACGAGAGGCTGAGGGAGATCAATGAGGAGGGGAGAAAGGCGGTCATCCTCCTTGACGAGGTCCAGATGCTCAACTCCCGGGAACTGATGGAGGAATTCAGGGGGCTCCTAAATATGGAGGCACCTGAGGGGAAACTTGCCAATTTTGTATTCTTCGGTCTTCCGGAACTGGAAGATGTCCTCTCCCTCGACGAGCCATTAAGACAGAGGGTAGCCGTGAGGATAAAACTCACCTCGCTTACCGAGGAAAACACCCTTGATTACATCAGGCACAGACTTCATATCGCCGGTGCTGAGAAGGATGTCTTCACGGAAGATGCGATGAGAAGGGTTTACAGGTATTCAAGAGGGGTTCCAAGGCTGATCAATACACTATGTGACAATGCCCTTCTCGAGGGGTTCCTGCTGAAGCGGAAGGATATAGACGGGGATGTCCTTGATACGGTTGCGGTTGATCTCGGTCTCGGCTCTGAAGTCGGGTGATCACTCCATCCTGAGTATTCCCAGTGCCTGATGTATGTCTTCTACTTCGTGATATTCGGCTGTTTCATCCATCTTTGAGAGTTTCCTCTTCTGTCTGGGCATGAGGAAACTTCTGAATCCAGTCTTGATACCCTCCTTTATCCTCTGTTCTGAACTGCTCACATTCCTTATCTCTCCGGAGAGGCCGATCTCTCCAAAGGCTATCATATCCCGCCTCAGAGGGATATCAAGAAGGGATGAGGCGATAGAGAGGGCTATAGGGAGGTCTGTGGCAGGTTCGACCACCTTCAGGCCGCCTACGACATTGACATAGATATCGTTCAGACCGAGTTGGAGTCCTCCGATCTTTTCAAGTACCGCTATTAAGAGGTTTACTCTCTGGTAGTCAACACCGATGGCGGTTCTCCTGGGCATGCCGAATGAGGTGGGAGAGACGAGGGCCTGGATTTCGACTATGAATGGTCTTGTCCCTTCGAGTGTTGATGTAACCGAAGTGCCTGGCACTTCAGTAGCCTTTTCGCTAAGGAACAACTCCGAGGGGTTAAGGATTTCCGTAAGCCCCCTGTCGGTCATCTCGAAAATGCCTATCTCATTGGTGGAACCGAACCGGTTCTTCACTGCCCTGAGAATCCGGTAGGTGTGGGACCGGTCACCCTCGAAATAAAGGACCGTATCAACGAGGTGCTCCAGCACCCGGGGACCGGCTATTGCACCTTCCTTGGTCACATGGCCGATTATCAAGGTAGGAATTTCAAGCCGTTTTGCCGTCTCCATCAACCTTGCGGCACACTCCCGGACCTGGGCCACCGTCCCTGGTGCAGAGGAGAGTTCTTCACTATGTATGGTCTGGATGGAATCGACTACTGTAACGGCAGGACCTGTCTCTTCCATGGCTGAAAGGATGTTTTCCAGTGATGTCTCAGGTAGAATAAGAATATTGTCGGAGTCTATATTCATCCTCCCGGCACGGAGCTTTATCTGAGGGGCCGATTCCTCGCCGGAGATGTACAGTGCGGAAGAGTTGTTTCCGGAGAGATAGCCATTTACGGCCTGTAGAAGAAGGGTCGACTTTCCCACACCGGGATCCCCGCCGATGAGTACGAGAGAACCAGGAACAAGTCCTCCACCGAGGACTCTGTCGAGTTCTCCTATCCCCGTTGACCTCCTCTCGCCGGCGGTAAAGGTAATTTCTCTAAGAGGTACAGGAGTGGCCGAGGGGGACTTTTTCTTCCTTGAGACACTCTCAGCTGCCTCTTCGACAAGGGTATTCCATTCATTACAGGCAGGACACCGGCCCAGCCACTTCAGAGACCTCTGGCCGCAGGACTGGCAGACAAAAAAGGTCTTCTGCTTCATTGTCAGGTCCTCAGAATCCCCATGCCCCTTCCAGGGCGGAAGGCCTTCCCGATTGCATCGATCGTCAGTTTTTTTGCGTTCATTGCTGCTTCCATGATCGGTTGTCTAAGAGCTATGTAAGAGGCAAGGGCGGATGAGAAGAAACAGCCCGTACCGTGATATTCCCCCGGATATCTCCTTCCCTCCATCTCATAAAACCTTCCCTCCATGTAACATATATCCTGAATGTCCTTCTCCTGACCAAGATGACCTCCCGTTACTATCACCGCACTGGGCCCCCTGCGGGTCAACTCCCTGGCAGCCCTTTTGGCGTCATCAGTACCGGTTATGGTGATACCCGTCAACAGCTGGGCCTCGTAAATGTTCGGTGTCATAACAGTAACAAAGGGCAGAAGCGGTGTGATTACACCTTCAATCCCCTCGTCCTCTGTGAGAACCTTCCCTGAAGATGACACGGTTACTGGATCAAGTACAAGGGGGATGGGTGGAAGGCCTTTCAAAGTCTCTGCAATGGAAGTGGATATCCCCCTGGAATAAAGCATCCCCGTCTTTATTGCTGAGACCTCCATGTCTTCAAGAAGGGCACTCAACTGGTCTCTTACAGCTTCAGGGGGTAGAGGCATGATGTCCTTCACGCCGGTTGTGTTCTGGACGGTTATGGCGGTTATTACGGAGAGTCCGTGAAGCCCAAGGGAGTGGAAGACCTTCAGATCTGCCTGGATGCCGGCTCCTCCCGTAGGGTCGGAACCGGCTATGGTCAGAATGTTTTTCATTCTCTCAGAGCTTTATCTCAATGAATTCTCTGCTTCTCAGTGCCTTCATCCACTGCCTGAACTTCTGGCGGAACTTTCGTTCAGTTAATCTTTCCCGGATCTTGTCCTTGAGGGCATCAAAGGATTTTACCCTGTCCTCCAGATAAAGTATGTGTAACCCTCGGTCTGTCCAGAAGGCCCGGCTTATCTGCCCGGGCTCAAGCCCATCCAGTGCTTCGAGAAGGGGCTTGGCAAGACTTGACTTTTTGATATACCCGAGGTCTCCTCCCTGCTTTGCATTGGCTCCTTCGGAATACCGGATTGCAAGGCTTTCAAAGGATTCCCCGTTCTTAAACTCATCGATGATCTCTGCTGCTCGCTTCTCAACCGCCTCTCTCGATCCCCCGGGAGGCTTGAGGAGCAGTATCTGTCTGATACGAAGTTCCTCTTCAGGAGTATCGGGATTCTTGCTGCTCCCAATTTCATCCTCTATCTCCTTCTCAGTTACGACAATCCTGCTTCTTATCTCACGGTCAAGGAGTTTTGAGATTATTATCTGTTCTGCCAGCTTCTTTCTGTACTCCCTCATGGTGAACCCTTCTCTCTTGAGGGTTTCAGTAAATTCATCCATGTCCATTCCGAACCGTTTCCTTATCTCATCCACTGCTGCATCGAGTTCGGATCTTGTAACTCCGATGTTCTTTTTTTTCGCCTCATTCAACTGAAGCTTTGTGTCGATAATCTTTTCAAGGTAATCCTTCTCGTACCGGGAGAGTATCTTGCGTCGTTCCCCCGGTGAGATTCCGCTTAATCTGCCGGCAAATTCGAACTCCATGGACTTGTAGAGTTCACTCCATGTGACCACCTCCTTGCCGACTACAGCAACTACACGGTCTAGGAGGATGGCCTTTGCCTCCAGAAGGCCGGTCATGGAGAGTAAAAAGGCCAGAACTGAGAGTATTGACAGGGTAAGTCTGGATATCCTCATAGCATCTCCTGTTTTAAAGTGGTATCTTTATTTTTCAACATAAGGTTTCCCCATCCTGTAAATGCTGTTTCCTGCACGGAGATGCAGGTGGATCAGGCAAGTGTTACATCATCCACTGCAGAGGCAACCACGAATATCCTTCTGTTGTTGCTCTCCTCATCAGCAGGAATCATGAAGAAGCCCTTCTTCCCGGAGGTGTTTCCTGAGAGAAAAAATCCCTTTTCCCACGGGATGTTACCTTCCACATAACCAAGAAGGGTTTCCCGGTCCTTGAACCTTACATAGATGCGCCTCTTTTTTCGATGAAGACCCCTGTAATGCTTCTTTTCCCTGTAATCCGGGTTTCCCTCAAAGGACTTCACAAAGAAGATCGCCTTCAACGATCTTATGGGAAGGGTCAAGGTCTTTCCTGTTCCATCCTCAACCAGGGAGATAAGATCGGAAAGTTCTGTGAAATCCTTCAGGTATCCCTTGATGGTTTTTCCATCAAGCATTCTCAAAACTACCCGTTCGTCGGCCATTTTTTTAACAGAATACCGGATGAATGCCCCGGTCTTTGACCGGTATGAAGACCGGCTAATTAAAGTTAATCCAGCTTCCTTGTCTGGAAGATCCGATCTGAAGGCAGGAGTCTTCAATTAATGAATTTTTTTATCTCCGCCTTCTTTCTCTTCTCAGAAATATAATGGGCAATCATTGCCTGACGTTTCCGGGAGAGCAAGAGCTGCCGGATCTGGTCTTTTGCCTCTTCATAAGTCATTACGCGTTCGGGTTCCCTCTTTTTTACCTTCAGTAAATAGAACCCCTCTGCGCCCTTATAGGGGCCGCCGTATTCTCCTTCCTTGAGTTCCCTCAGGGCATCAGCAATGGCCCCCCTGAAAAAGTCCGGCCTTGCCCATCCGTAATCGCTTACAACTGCCCGGTTTTCCTTCTTCAACTTCTCGCCAAGGGCATCAAAGTCAAGCCCTTCCTCCTTCATCTCCTTGATGATCTTTTCCCCTTCTTCCCGGGTGGGGACCTGGATGAGTTTTACATAAACCCTTTCCGGTTTCATCATGGGGGTTGGGCTCTCTTTATAGTATTTCTTTATATCTTCTTCTTTTATTGAGTCGTCAGATACAAGGCTCTCGATGAATTTATTGATGGTAAGGCGCTCTCTTACCTGCTTTCTGTGCTCCTCCTGGCTAAGGCCGAGTTTCTTGAGGGTTTCATTGAATCGGTCCTCGCCAAGCCTTTTCTTTATTGATGCTATCTCTTCATCTATCTCCTTGTCAGCAACATTTATGTTCTTTTCTCTGGCTCCCTGCAGAAGAAGCCTGTTACCGATAATCTCGTCAAGGACTGCATCCTTCAACTTGCTTTCAGCGATATCAGCTCCCTGAACCTTATGGGATTCCATTCTCTGTTTCAGCTTCTGGTTGAACTCCTTCAGCGATATCTCTTCACCGTTTACTATTGCGGCAGGTTTTTTTGAGCAAGAAATTCCGGAAAGACCGAGGAGAAACAGTATTACTACTATCAGGGTAAGCCTATTCATCTGAACCTCCTTGAGCAGAGTTTTCGGTTACTCATAATGGGAACTTTGCTGGAACTGGTAATGAAATTTTGACATAATGAAAATGACAAATGCAAGGATTGCCTTCCTGATTGACAACCAACCAGAAGATTCTCTATACTTAAAGAAGAAATCCCTGGGGGAGGCCAGAGCCTGAGAACCCTGTGTTGACCGGATTGGTGGAGCTGGTTTTAACGGCTCTCACCAGAATTGTAGGGTTGAGACAGGGGACCCCTTGAACCTGAACCGGTTAATGCCGGCGGAGGGAACGGGATGGTGGCCGCAATCCATCCGGGGATGCGGCTTTTTTTATGGAAAGAGAACCGACCTTGAAGATCAGGCTTAACGGAGATGAATACAGCACTGATGGCCCTCTGAGCGTTGAAGACCTTCTTCGTCGCCTTGAGATCCATCCTGAGAGGGTTGCAGTAGAGGTAAATCTGAAGATTGTAAAAAAACAGGATTATCAAACGACAATACTCCAGGAGGGAGACCAGGTTGAGGTGGTGAGTTTTGTGGGAGGAGGCAACGATGGTTGTCTTTGTTAATCCGTTTTTTGAATATAAACAGACTAAAAAGGAGATGCCATGGAAGACAGATTTGTCATAAAGGGGATCGAGTTCAAGTCAAGGCTCTGGATCGGTACCGGCAAGTACAGGGATTTTGAAGAGACCGCGAAGGCCGTTGAGGCCTCTGGCTCAGATGTGGTGACGGTCTCTGTAAGAAGGGTGAACATATTTGACAGGAAATCCCCAAACCTCCTTGACTACATTGATCCCAGAAAGTACAAGATACTTCCGAACACGGCCGGTTGTTATACTGTTGAGGACGCCCTGAGGTACGCCCGACTTTCACGGGAGGCCGGGATCTCGGACCTCGTTAAGCTCGAGGTGATAGGAGATCAGAAAACGCTTTTTCCTGATGTCTGCGGGCTTCTGGAGGCTACGGAGACCCTGGCAAAGGAGGGGTTCATCGTCTTGCCCTATACTAATGATGATCCGATAATTGCCCGGAGACTGATTGATGCAGGTGCTGCTGCAGTCATGCCTCTGGGAGCGCCTATAGGCTCCGGTCTGGGTATCAGAAACCCCTATAACATAAAGATCATCCTTGAAACCATTGATATACCCGTGATTGTGGATGCCGGGGTGGGCACGGCCTCTGATGCAGCTATTGCGATGGAGCTGGGTTGTGATGCCGTACTCATAAATACGGGGATTGCCGGTGCTCAGGACCCCATAGCGATGGCAGCTGCCATGAAGCATGCCGTAATCGCCGGGAGGCTTGCCTACAGGGCCGGCAGGATCCCGAAGAAGCTCTATGCAACGGCAAGCAGCCCCCTTGAAGGGATGCTGCTATGAATACGCAACAAACACGATAAGCTCAATTAACGCTAAAAACATAATACTATACTGACGGGAGGTACAAGGCTTATGGAGGCATACCGGTACCAGGAACTCGCCTACTTGATAGTTCCTGTAACTCTGGGAGTGGAGTTCTTCATGACAGCAAAGAATGAAAAGAGGGATAAGCAGGAAACTCCCATAGGTTCCTATGTGCTTGATCTCTGGGGGTTTATATTTTTTGCACTTATTCCGGCAATGTTTGTTTTTACAATCTGGGCTATTGAGTCAGGCAGTTTTCCTTTCAGTACCGAGACTCTTGCCAGGCTTGACAGGTACGGGGTCATGTTCTTCTTCATGGGAGGGTGGTGGCAGGTTTATATAATTACTGCATTGAGGGCAAGAAGGGCTGAAGAGGGACGGGGGATGCTCTATATCTGGGGGCCCTATCTGTTCTTCGGTGTCTTTGTCTCCCTCATTGTCCTCTGGGTTTCCCCCTGGAACCTGAAATGGATTTCCGTAGGTTGGTTTCTCTTCCTCGCCGGACTTCTCAAGGCCTTGAAGGTGAAACCAAAGACAATAGAAAAGGTCTTCTGGATTCTTGCGGGGCTGACCTTCGTTGCCGAGAACATCGTCTTTGTCTGGCTGGAAACGGTTGTCTGAATATGCATAGTGAGCACTCACTCCGTGGTTTTACCACGGAGTTTAGCGAACGAATGTGATAAGAAAAAACTTCCTTACATATCGAAGACACACTGCGGTCTTGCCGAAGGGTTCTTCAATGGTCGGCTTCCGTCTGTACCTGATCACGGACAGAAGGCAGGTAAGGAACAGTTCCCTTTCAGAGGCCCTTACGGCTGCCATTGAAGGCGGCGTGAGGGCGATACAACTCAGGGAGAAGGACCTCCCGGTCAGGGAGTATCTGGACCTTGCAAGGGAAGTTAGGTCGATTACCCTCAGGCACGGGGTAAGACTCTTCATAAACGACAGGGTTGATCTGGCACTGATAGTGGGTGCCGATGGTGTTCATCTTGGGCAGGCGGGGATGCCGCCTGAGGCTGTAAGAAAGATAATCCCCTCGGAGATGCTGATAGGTGTTTCCACCCACTCACTCAGGGAGGTCAGAGAGGCGGAGAGGGGAGGTGCTGATTTTATCACCTTTGGCCCTCTCTTCAGCACCCCTTCAAAGGTGAAATATGGACCTCCACTGGGGCTTGATGCCCTGAAAGAGGTGACCAGGGAGGTGAAGATACCCGTTTTCGGTATCGGCGGGATAAAGAAGGAAAACATAAGGGAAGTGATGGCTTCCGGAGCGGAAGGAATCGCCCTGATTTCAGGCATCCTTGCCGCAGATGATATAAAAAAGGAAAGTGAAGAATATGTGAGGATGAGTCATGACGATTATTGAAGAAATCAAAAAGGGCCTTCTGCCTGAATCGGTAAGAGTTGCGGCCCGGGCAGAGGGGGTGGATGCTGAGAGCCTTGCCGGGGATATCCTGAAAGGGCAGACCGTGATTACGCGTAACAAGAAACACAGTGTTAATCCCCTTGCGATAGGCAGGGGACTCCGTACAAAGATAAACGCCAACATCGGGACATCAAGGGACCATATATCCCTTGATGAGGAAATGGAGAAACTGGATATCCTGGTCAGGTATGGCGCCGATGCCGTGATGGACCTCTCCACAGGAGGCCCTGTAAGGGATATCAGAACATTGATGCTGAGGAAGTCTCCTGTTCCCGTTGGCACTGTCCCTATCTATGAGGCGGCCCTTGAGGCTGCGGAGAAGCGGGGCTCCATCGTCAGGATGACCGTCGATGACCTCTTTGATGTGATTGAGAGGCATGGTGAGGAAGGTGTTGATTTCATAACTGTTCATTCGGGTCTGACGATGAGGGCGGTTGAGCATCTCAGGGAGGAGACAAGGGTCCTTGATGTGGTAAGCCGGGGTGGTGCCTTCCTTGTGGAATGGATGATATTCAATGATCGGGAGAACCCGCTATATGAGCATTACGACAGACTCCTTGAGATAGCCGCCCGATATGATATGACGCTGAGCCTCGGTGACGGGATGAGGCCGGGCTGTCTCGCCGATGCAACGGACAGGGCCCAGATTGAAGAGCTGGTAACGCTCGGTGAACTCCATGAAAGGGCACTTGAAGCCGGGGTCCAGAGCATGATAGAGGGTCCTGGGCATGTACCTCTGAACCAGGTTGAACTGAACATCAGGATACAGAAGGAACTCTGTAAGGGGGCACCCTTCTATGTTCTGGGTCCCCTTGTAACTGATATCGGCATGGGTTACGACCACATTACTGCAGCCATAGGAGGCGCCTTGGCAGCCATGGCAGGGGCTGACTTCCTCTGTTATGTAACCCCGGCAGAGCATATAAGGCTTCCGTCCATAGAGGATGTGAAAGAGGGTGTGATCGCCTCGAGAATTGCGGCCCATGCAGCGGACATAGCAAAGGGAATACCCGGAGCACTCGAGACGGATACCGCAATGGCAATGCACAGGAAAAACCTCAACTGGGAGGGGCAGATCAGTTGCAGCCTTGATCCTGAAAAGGTGAAGAGATACAGGGCAGAGGTTCCTCCAACTCAGGATGAGGTATGCAGCATGTGCGGGGAGTTCTGTGCCATCAGGACCGTTGAGAGGGCACTCAGGAAGAAGGATTGAGTCTTTCCTCAGTTGATACAAATTCCACTTGCGAAGTGTGATTTTTTGATTTTAAACTTCGTGTTCTTCGTGGTAGAATTTCCGTCCGGTGCAGTCTCATAAAGACTCAGAAACCACGAAGATCACGGAAGGGGCTTGTAAGTGATCGAGTATCAGGAAGTCCTGGCAGAGAGATAGTCTGCAATCTCTCCGAGGTATCTCCCCTTTTCGCCAAGTACAGCGAGGGAGAGTTTTGCCTCATCAATGAGTTCTTGTGCTGCTGCCCTCGACCGCTCAAGGCCGTAAAGGGCCGGGTAGGTCATCTTTCCCCTTTCCTGATCGGTTCCCGTCTTTTTCCCGAGGTCCTCTTCGTTGCCCGTAACATTAAGGATGTCATCGATTATCTGGAAGGCAAGGCCGATTTTGTCTCCGTAAAGGGATAGGGCGTCGTGAATCTCTGGAGGGGATCCGGCAAGAAGGGGACCGATCCTGACAGAGGCGGATATGAGGGCACCTGTCTTGTGGGTATGTATAAAGTGGACCGTCCTGGGGTCCGGGTCCTTTCCCTCTGAAAGGATGTCTTCTGCCTGACCTCCCACCATTCCCCTTGCTCCTGCAGCGGTAGCTACTGTTAGCAATGCCTCTTTGAGTGCTGTGGGAGAGAACCGGCTGGACTGCATGAACATGATAAAGGCCTCCGTGAGAAGGGCATCACCGGCAAGAATGGCAAGTGCTTCTCCGAACACCTTGTGGTTTGTGGGTTTTCCCCTCCTGAAGTCGTCATCGTCCATTGAAGGGAGGTCGTCATGAATCAGTGAGTATGTGTGGATCAGTTCCAGGGCTGATGCCTGGGGGATGACATCTTCAGCTTTCCCTCCACAGGCCTCAAAGGAGGTGATCGCCAGAAGGGGTCTTATCCGTTTTCCTCCGGCAAAAAGGGAATAGGTGATTGCCTGGAAGAGTCTTTCAGGGGGGAAGGGCTTTGAAGAAAAGTATCCTTTCAGATATTCGTTTACAAGGAGCCGTCTCTCTTCAAGGTACTCTTTCAGGGACATGGACTATTCCCATTCTATGGTGCTGGGAGGCTTTGAACTTATGTCATAGACCACCCGGTTTATACCCTTTACCTCGTTTATTATCCTGTTTGAAATCCTTGCAAGGGTCTTATCAGGGATCTTGGCCCAGTCTGCAGTCATCCCGTCAAGGCTGGTCACAGCTCTTACAGCGATGGTGTATTCATAAGTTCGTTCATCACCCATCACACCGACGCTCCTTACCGGGAGCAGCACCGCAAAGGCCTGCCATATCTGCCTGTAAAGTCCGGCCTTCTTGATCTCTTCAAGGACGATCGCATCGGCTTCTCTCAGGAGTTCAAGTCTTTTCGGGGTTATCTCCCCGAGGCACCTGATGGCAAGGCCCGGTCCGGGGAACGGATGCCTCCAGCAGATCTCCTCCGGCAATCCCAGTTCCTCTCCGAGTTCCCGGACCTCGTCCTTGAAGAGTTCCCGGAGCGGCTCAATCAGTCTGAGATTCATTACATCAGGAAGTCCGCCTACATTATGGTGGGATTTTATGGTCGCAGAGGGTCCCTTGAAGGAGACGCTCTCTATTACATCAGGGTAGAGAGTGCCCTGGGCAAGAAACTCGGCATCCTCGATCTTGGCCGCCTCTTCTTCAAAGACCTTTATGAACTCGTTGCCTATTATCTTTCTTTTTTTCTCCGGGTCAGTTACTCCGTTCAACAGGGAGAGGAATCTCTCCCTTGCATCAACGGTCACAAGCTGGATATGAAAGTGCCTCTGGAAGGTGTCCCGGACCTTCCTGTATTCACCCTTTCTTAGGAGTCCGTTGTCAACGAAGATACAGGTGAGCCTGTCACCTATCGCCCGGTGCACTATGAGTGCGACAACCGATGAATCCACCCCACCGCTCAATGCACATATCACCCGCCCGTTACCTACGGTCCTGCGGATATCCTCGGTGGCCCATTCAATGAAGGATGACATATGCCAGACCGGACTGCAGCCGCATATATCAAGAACAAAGTTCTGGAGTATTCTCTTTCCGTCTTCGGTATGGACCACCTCAGGATGAAACTGGAGGGCATACATTTTCCTTTCGTGATCTGCCATTGCAGCAATGGGTGAGTTTTCCGTATGGGCAACAGGGTGAAAGCCCGGCGGGCATTTGTCGATCCTGTCTCCATGGCTCATCCAGACGGTTGAACGGTCTGTCACCCCCCAGAGAAGGTCCCTGTCATCATCGATGATTATCTCAGCCCTGCCGTACTCCCTCCTTGCCGCCTTGCCCACTTCACCGCCCAGGAGGTGGGCCATCAACTGCATCCCGTAACAGATTCCAAGGATGGGAATGCCCAGATCAAATATCCCTCTGTCAGGTATGGGAGCACCTTCATCAAAGGCGCTCGAGGGGCTTCCGGAGAGGATTATGCCCCTGGGGTTGAAATCACGGATCTTCTCTATGGATGCATTAAAGGGCAGGATTTCCGAATATACACGGCTCTCCCTCACCCTCCTTGCGATCAGCTGGGTGTACTGGGAACCAAAATCCAGAACGAGTATCTTTTCTCTTTCCATCTGTAATTATAACTTAAATTGAGCGATACTGATTTATCAAAAATATTCTTCCGGGGCAGGTGGAGAAGGGGAGTAATCTCCATTTCAGCAATACCGCAATCTCAGAGCATCAACTTCCTGCCTTCCACCTATCAGATAAATAATATTAATCATTGCCAGTGGTGCCAAAATAACTGATACGGCTGGGAAATGCGGTATGGCGAAGAAAATAAGAATGCTCGACACCTTTGAAAATAAGGGTTTCTCATACCACATAGACCTGCCCAGACAGTCAGGTATGACATCTGTTGATTCAGGTTGCTGTCCATAGAATCCTGTCGGTTGCATTGTATTTTCGGAGCCTTGCCGCCTCTCCATAAACTGTTCTGGACAGATGTGAACCATTGCATTAAATGGATTACGAGACGCCTCCACCTGCTTCAAATTCAGGTATAAGAAAGGGGAAACTCCCCTACCACTCTGTCCTGTAGTTGGGAGACTCCTTGGTGATTATCACATCGTGTACATGGCTTTCCCTCAGGCCTGCATTGGTTATCTGGATGAATTTGGCCTTCCTCCGGAGTTCATCAAGGGTCTGGCAGCCGCAGTATCCCATTCCGGATCTCAAGCCTCCTGTAAGCTGATGTACGCTCTGGGAGAGTGTGCCCTTGTAGGGAACCCTTCCTTCCACACCTTCAGGCACAAGCTTGGAGGTCTCCACACCTTCCTGTCCATACCTGTCCCGGGCACCCTGGGTCATAGCCCCCAGGGAACCCATCCCGCGGTAGACCTTGTAGCTCCTGCCCTGAAAGAGGATGATCTCTCCTGGGGATTCATCAGTCCCGGCAAAAAGGCTTCCGATCATCACGGCATGGGCACCGGCGGCTATTGCCTTTGTAATGTCTCCGGAAAATTTTATTCCACCGTCCGCTATGAGTGGGACCTTGTGTTTTCTGGTTACGGAATAGCACTCGTTTATTGCTGTCACCTGGGGGACTCCTGCTCCTGCGACCACCCGGGTGGTACAGATAGAGCCGGGACCGATCCCGACCTTTATTGCATCCGCACCGGCCTCTATCAGGTCGG
The DNA here is from genome assembly GCA_964542175.1 of uncultured Thermodesulfovibrio sp. Taxonomy (GTDB): domain Bacteria; phylum Nitrospirota; class Thermodesulfovibrionia; order Thermodesulfovibrionales; family JdFR-85; genus WFTX01. The sequence goes on from CAZITN010000003.1 coordinate 29,199, forward strand.
CTGCACCCTCCCGAGTTGCAACGTTCCCGGCTATTACTTCGACATCGAACTTCTTTTTCACTTCTTTCAGAGTCTTGATTACCGCATTGCTGTGTCCGTGGGCCGTATCAATCACGATAACGTCAACCCCGGCATTGACAAGGAGTTCAGCCCGTTCAATGGCACCATAGCCTACACCTATGGCTGCGCCTACCCTGAGCCTTCCCATGGAATCCTTGCAGGCATGGGGATACTTCTTCTTTTTCTCTATATCCTTAATGGTGATCAATCCCTTGAGGTTGTTTCGGCTGTCTACTATGGGAAGCTTCTCGATCCTGTATTTGTGAAGCATCTCCTTGGCTTCCTCAAGCCCTATATTCTCCTTGGCAGTTATCAGGTTCTTACTCGTCATCACCTCGCTCACCTTGCGGTTCAGTTCTGTCTCGAACCGGAGATCCCTGTTTGTCAGGATCCCGACCAGCTTGTTCTTGACAGTTACGGGGACACCAGATATCTTGTACCGCTGCATAAGGCCCAGAGCCTCACTTATGGGAGCATCAGGAGAGACAGTGATGGGATCTATTATCATTCCGCTTTCTGACTTTTTCACCTTGTCTATTTCAAGCGCCTGACGGTCAGGAGGCATCGCCCTGTGTACTATCCCTATACCGCCCTCCCGTGCCATTGCTATGGCAAGGGAGGCCTCTGTCACGGTATCCATGGCCGCACTCACTATGGGGATATTGAGGGTGATGCTTTTTGTGAGTTTGGTAGAAATGTCTACATCCTTGGGGGTTACATCCGATTTTGCAGGAAGCAACAAAACGTCATCAAATGTCAATCCAATAGGTATGGTTTTCTGTAGCATGGACACCTCTCTTCCATCTGGGGTGCAATTAATCTAAAATCATACCATTTTCAGCAGAATGAAGGCAAATTGACCTGAACGCTGCTTAAACACAAGGTTTGGCAGGGGATGAAAACAGGCCGAAGCTGAGAAGACATCGTATATGCGTGAAAGTGTCAATGCGGGAATGCGACAAAGGCAGGAAATAACCAATAACCAATAAAAGGCTAATGTGGCTGTCAGCGAAATGCCTCTATCTCTGCAACCGCCCTTTCCCTGGAAAAGCGTGATTCAACGAGAGGTGTGTCAGTGATGACCGGGATTTGCTCCTCCAGGGTGGGGCCTTTCCTCCTGTATATAATGCCAAGGGGAATCTTTTCTCCCCACTCCAGAGAGCGGCGGAATGCCTCAATCCGGTCTTTCGGATCATGCTCTTCACCAAGCCGGTAAACACGCTCACCATACCACTGGTAGGTGTTTATCTTGTTGAAGGTTACACAGGGTTGGAGAATGTCGACGAGGGCGAAGCCGGGATGCAGGATCGCCTCTTTGATCAGTTCCACAAGGAACTCTCTCTCACCGGCATATCCCCTGGCCACAAAACTGCAGTCAAGGGAGACGGCCAGTGCAAGGGGGTTCAGTGGTGATGAGATGCTCCCGAAGGGCTGGGTTTTCGAGGGGGTTCCGGCATCCGTGGTGGGTGAGGCCTGTCCCTTGGTGAGCCCGTAGATCTGGTTGTTGTGGACAAGGAGTGTTATGTCGGGATTCCTCCTGATGGCATGAAGAAGATGATTTCCTCCCTCTCCGTAGCAGTCTCCGTCGCCTGCCACAGCAATAACCGTCAGCCTGTGGTTAGCCAGCTTTATCCCTGTTGCTACAGGGAGGGTTCTGCCGTGAAGACCGTTGAATGTGTTGGCTCTTGTGTAGTGGGGTAGTTTTCCTGACTGACCTATGCCGGAGACCAGCACCAGGTCGGAGGGGTGGAGGTCCAGGCCTGTAAAGGCATCCTTCAGCGCCTCCAGGATGGGAAAGTTTCCACAGCCCGGGCACCAGGCCGGGGACTGGCCGGTGAATTCATCTCTCGGGTTCACTCCCTTCCCCCTTCTTTAATTAATTCTTCAATGGCATCGACAAGATCGTCAAGGATGAAGGGTCTCCCATCGTATTTCCTGATGTGATGGGTGAACTCTATCCCCAGTTCGGCTCTCAGATACCGCTCGAACTGGCCTGTTGCATTGTTTTCCACGGCGATGGTCAGCCGGGCCTTCCTGAAGGTTTCAAGAAACTCTCCCAGCTTACTGGCAGGGAGGGGATATATCTCGCTGAAATGAAAGAATCCTCCCCTCATCTCCTCTGGCAGCTCCAGGATCGTATCCTTCATGATACCATAGGTGGAGCCCCATCCAACGAGCAGTAACTCAGGTTCATCGGGACCTTCGTACAGGGGAGGAGAAAGCTCTTCCATGATCAAAGGGAGTTTTCTGTGGAGCCTTTTTTCAACCATGGCGATTCTTGTTTCAGCATCCTCGATCATGTGTCCTTTCTCGTCGTGTTCATCACTGTCCGTTATTACCGGAGTTGTTATTGAGCCCGGAACGGCAAGGGGAGAGACACCGGTCGGGGTGATACTGTGTCTTTTATAGTTATCTGGACCTGAAAGGTCAGGACTTCTCAACCTGTAGTTATTACAGATCAGGGCATCCCTGTCCAGAGACTCAATGGTCCATTCCGAGTCAGCCAGATACTGGTCAGAAAGGACAAAGACAGGGACCTGATACTTTTCAGCAAGGTCAAAGGCCCTGTTGGTAAGATAGACCGCCTGTTCAGGGCTGCCCGGGGCAAAAAGGATGCGGGGGAACTCTCCGTGTCCGGCATGAAGCAGGAAGAGGAGGTCTCCCTGCTCGGTCCTCGTGGGAAGTCCTGTGGCCGGGCCGGGCCTCTGCACCTCGGCGATTACAATGGGGGTCTCCGTCATTCCGGCAAGGGAGAGCCCCTCAACCATCAGGGCAAAGCCGCCTCCCGAACTTCCGGTCATCGCCCTCACGCCTGCAAATGATGCCCCCAGGGCCATGTTTATGGCTGAGATCTCATCTTCGGCCTGCTCAACAATTATCCCGTGCTTGAGTGCTTTGGAAGCGAGATAGACCATGATCCCGGTAGATGGTGTCATGGGGTAGGCTGCGTAAAAACGGCACCCGCTCACAAGGGCACCGTAGCCTATGGCCTGGTTACCGTTCAGAATCAGAAGGGGGCGGTTTTTCTCTGCCTCCATGGAAAAGGAACATTCACTGCAGTTTTCCCGGGCATAATCATATCCTGCCCGGGCTGCTTTTATGTTATCGTCCACCACCTTGCTTCCCTTCTTGCTGAATACTTCCCTGAGTATACCGGTATAAACCTCAAGGTCTATCTGGAGCATTCCAAGAACGGCCCCGGTTGCCACGGTGTTTGAGAAGATCCTGTTTCCACCTTCTTCAGAGGCGATTTCCTCAAAGGGGATATGCAGGTATCCCGGCTGGTCGTAATCCTTCTTTATGAAGTTCCTGTCGTAAATGACCATCCCGGACCGGGTCACGGATCTATGGTGCCTCTCTATTGCTTCTTCATTCAGGGCTATGAGGATATCAACCCCTCTCCGGGAGGATGAGACCGGTTTGTCGGAGACCCGTATCTGGTAGAAGTTGTGTCCGCCCCTCACCCTTGACATGTAATCCTGATGAGTAAAGACATGGAAGCCAGACCTGGAGAAGACCCTCCCTATTGCTGAACCGATAGTCTGGATCCCCTGACCCGCCTCTCCGGCTATCCTGATGGTGTATTCCATGGTGTTATTGTATCATAAAACAACGCTTTAGCTTGACTTTACCTCAATGTTGCATAAACATGAGGTTAGGCAGGGGATGAAAACAGGCTAAGGTCAAGGCCGACAGATAAGCATATAGCGTGCAGGGAAATAACCAGTAACCAGTAACCAATAACCAATAACTGGTCTCTTGCCGGAAGGCCTCCTGAGGGCATTTAGTCGTATCGATCACTCCCTGCCTCCTTATGCAACGTTAAGGTTAAATCAGGAGTGTCGTCTCAAGATCTCCCTGTTATAGACGGCGATGACATCACCGCGCCTGAGCATCCCGACTACCTTTCTGGGGTTCTCCCGGGAGACTACGGGTATTTCGTCGATATCCATGGTGGCGAAGTGTCTCATGGCAGTGGTCAGGTTATCATCCGGGTAGAGGACGAGTACATCCTCTGTGCAGAGTTCCCCCACTGTGACCACTTCCTTTATGTAGTCTTCAAAAAGGACCTTCCTGACATCCTGGAGTGAGATTATCCCTACCATCTCACCCCTGGAATCCACCACCGGATAGTAGAACCCCCCGCCTCCCTCAATAACAAGCTCCATGAACTCCTTGAGGTTCACCCTGTCACGGACTGTTGTGAAGTGCCTTCTCATAACATCATTCACCTTTATGGCACTCAGGAGGGTTACCTCCTTGCCGGCATGGATATTTAATCCCTTTCTGGCAAGCTCGTAGGTGTCTATGGACTCTCTGAAGAGCCTGTGGGCTACAAAGGTGCCTGTGGTTGTGGCAAACATCATGGGAAGGATGATCTTGTAGTTGCCTGTCAGTTCAAAGAGCAGAAACATTCCTGTAAGGGGTGCATGGGTTACGGCGGCAAGGAATGCCCCCACACCGACCATTGAGTATGCACCGGGAGAAGATATGTATCCTGGCAAGAGGCTGTGAAGGATAGTTCCTACCGCCCCGCCTGTCATGGCACCGATAAAGAGGGCGGGTGCAAAGACACCTCCGGCTCCACCCGAACCTAGAGTAAAGGATGTAGCCACGATCTTTGCAAAGATCAGGAGAATCATGACTGAAAATACCATATTCCCCCGGAAGGCCTGCTCTATATATTCATAGCCGTCACCTAATATCTGGGGAAAGACTATCCCGATGGAACCTACGGTCAAGGCCCCGATGAGGGGCTTCAGGTAAGGGTTGATATTGATCCTGTCAAACCAGTCCTTTACCCTGTAAAAAATCCGGATGTAAATAACCGCCACGGGACCTATCACCGCTCCGAGGAGGAGATAGAAGGGGGTTTCAAAGAGATTGACTATATCATACTGCGGGACAATAAATGCGGGATTGGAACCGTAATATATCCTCGAGACTACTGTTGCCATGCCTGAGGCTACAACTATCGCACCAAAGGAAGTAAGTTCGAAATTTCCGAGAAGGACGATCTCCGATGCAAACATCACCCCGGCAATGGGCGCATTGAAAGTGGCGGCTATACCGCCTGCAGCTCCGGCGGCTATAAGGAGCTTCATCCGGTTCCCGGAGACGTTGAAGAACTGCCCGATAAGGGAGCCGATCCCGCCTCCGATCTGGGCGATGGGGCCCTCGACACCGGCAGAACCGCCTGAACCGATCGTGATGGAAGGGGCGATGATCTTGAGAAGGATCGTTCTCAGGCGGATGATCCCATCCCTGATATTCACCTTCTCAAGAAATGAAGGAAAGCCGTAACCGTAAACTTCGCCTGGAAATCTGTAGGCGAGAGGGATAAGCAGGATCGCACCGGTAAGAGGAAGCAGGGGGGTGAGGAGCCGGAAGGGGAGGCCCTCATTGATTTTAAGGACTGTACCGCCCGATTCAAGGAAGAGTTCCTTGCAGAGCTCGAGGGTTGTCCTGAAGAGCATGTTGGCGCCGCCGCTCAGGGCACCAATAATGACGGCAAGTGCTATAAGCGACGTATGTTTCCCCAGATGGATAGAGGGAAGCTTTACCTTGAAATTTCTGATAGTTCCTGACATGCTATTTTATATGTTCATTCAAAAAATGCCGGAGTTTTTTCAGGGCCATTGCCCGATGGCTGATCCTGTTCTTTATCTCTTCTCCAAGCACCCCGAAACTGTGCTCATAACCCTCAGGGACAAAGAGGGGGTCGTAACCGAATCCTGATTCTCCTTCAGGCTTTTCAAGGATCCTTCCTCTGACCTCACCCTCGAAAAAGAGCGGCTTTCCGTCCAGGATCAGACAGAGGACGGATACAAAACGGGCTCTCCTTTTCTCAGGAGGCAGGCCTTTCAGGGCCTGGAGGAGCTTCCTGTTGTTCTCACTGTCCATAGCATTCTCTCCTGCATATCTGGCTGAGTATATTCCAGGCGCACCCTGAAGGGCCTCGACTTCAAGGCCGGAGTCCTCTGCAAGTGCAGGGATCGAAGCGATACTATAATAGGTCATTGCCTTCTTGAGTGCATTATCATGAAAGGTTTTTCCGTCCTCGATGACCTCAGGTACCTCTTCAAATGTGTCAAGTCCCACAAACTCCACGGGAAGATCACTGAAGATTCTGTTGATCTCAGATATCTTTCCTCTGTTCTTAGTTGCGAGCAGTATTTTCATCGAGCACTTCCTTCTGGAGTCTTATGAGTTCCCTGATCCCCTTTTCTCCGAGGTCAACGAGAAGGTCAAGACTCTCCCTTGAGAAGGGGACTCCTTCGGCTGTACCCTGAAGCTCTACAAAGTTTCCCTTGCCGGTCATGACGATGTTCATATCCACGTCAGCCCTGAAGTCTTCGTCATAGCAGAGGTCAAGCATCGGTTCCCCATCAACCATCCCCACGCTGATTGCGGCAAGAAAATCATTGACAGGATCACGCTGGATTATTCCGTTCCTGATCCCGAACCGGATTGCATCCACCAGGGCTATGTAGGCTCCTGTAATGGATGCGGTCCTCGTTCCGCCGTCTGCCTGGATAACGTCACAATCAAGCCAGATGGTCCTTTCACCAAGCAGCTCGAGGTCAACAACACTGCGAAGGCTCCTTCCTATCAGTCTCTGGATCTCCTGGGTTCTGCCACCGATCCTGCCGGAGGACGATTCCCTGATCATCCGTGTATTTGTCGACCGTGGGAGCATCCCGTATTCCGCTGTTATCCATCCTGTGGCCTTGTCCTTAAGAAAGGATGGGACACGTTCCTCAATCGAGGCTGTGCATATTACCCTGGTGTTACCCATCTCAATAAGCACCGAACCTTCAGCGGGTGGGATAAAATTCCTGGTGATCTTGACCCGGCGTATCTCGTCGTTACTTCTTCCGTCCTTTCTCATCAACTACCCCCTTTTGTTAAGTATGTCTCTTCTTCCGGTAAAAAAACCTTTTCTATATTGCTGATTTTCCTGCCGAGAAAATTCTCACCGATTCTCCGGAATCTTTCAGGCGAATCGGTTACATAGAACCTGTTCTCGGCACTCCCCTCTTCGGGGCACAAGAGTCCTTCATTCTTAAGGGTTTCAGTCACAACTCTGGCTGTCTCCACTGCCGAATCTATCAGTGATATGTCCTCACCCAGGAATTTTCTGATGGCCTGTTTCAGCAGGGGATAATGGGTGCAACCCAGGACAAGGGTATCCACATTCTTCTGCTTCAATTCCCTGAGATAGCGCTCTACTATCAGATCAGTAATCGGACCTTCCAGGAGCCCTTCTTCCACAATGGGGACAAACAGAGGACAGGGGAGACCGAAGACATCAGCGAGGGGATGAAGATCAAGGATGGACTTCTGATAGGCACCGCTCCTGATGGTAGCCTCTGTCCCGATTATCCCGATCCTTCCGGATATGGTTGAGTTCACAGCAGCCTGAACGCCTGGGAGCAGTACGCCTATTACCTTTACAGGACTGAGGGATTCGAGCCTCTCAAGCCCAATAGCTGATACGGTATTACAGGCCACAACAAGGATTTTAACCCCCTTTTCAAGCAGGAAGAGGGCACTTTCCGTTGCATAACGGACGACGGTTTCCGGAGATCTTATGCCATAGGGGACTCGGGCGGTATCACCAAGGTAGAGTATGCTCTCGCCGGGGAGTGTGTTCATTATTTCCCTCGCAACAGTCAGCCCCCCGATTCCTGAGTCGAATATCCCGATAGGTCTGTCCCTACAGTCTTCTTTCAATGTTCTTGTCTCCTTACTGGGTCAGGATTGTTTTAAGAGGGCGGTTGAGAAAGAAATGGCCGCCAAGGGTTTCCTGCTGTCTGCCGTCTATGAGAATAACAACATCGCTGATATCCTCCACATTTCCCATGATGGTGTCAAGGATGGTTTTCAGCAGCATGTACTCGTCAATGACATCACCCCGGAAATTCTTCTTGAAGGCCTTGCTGAAGTCTATATAGACAATATTGTCCCTCGAGATATAAATATTGTTTACACTTGCACCTTCCGGGATCACGCCTGTATCCAGTTGTCTTGATATCTTCAGGTAGGTAGTTATGAGAAGGTCGGCCATTTCAAGCCTTGTGAGGTCTGAACTTACCTTTTTCTCAAATATTTCGGTCCCTTCCCCCACCGGGTAGAAGATCTTGAGGTTGGTGTAGTTCCTGAGGATTGCATCACTGAGGGGTTCGTTTATCTTCTCCGGCTCAGGGGTCTGATAAAAGGATACATAAATGTAGAAAACCCCTCCCGCCGCTGAAATGAGGAAAAGAAAGAAGAGTACTATCAAGAGGAAACTACTCTTTTTCATAATCGATTATTCCCTCCCATATGGCATTTACTATCTCATTTACAGACTTTCTGGTATAACTGAAAAGATCAGGGGTAGGCAGTTCAATCAGTATTGCCTTGCAGGCACAGTATGTGAGGAGCGGGAGGGGGTACTCCCTGTATGTTACAACTATATTAAGGTTCTTTCCGAGTGAAGAGCCTATGGCAGAACTGATCTTTCTGCTTTCATCGATATAGGGATCCTGTGAATGCCTGGCAAGATATCCTGCCTCAACTGACTGGGGACCCGGGGAGCCGGTATGGATAATTACATGATTTGATGATGTTACATGGAGGGAGATGAAGATATCAGGCTTCTTCTTTCTCTGGATCCTGATGCGTCTCCTCAGAGAGACCTTCCTGTCATTGCTTCTGGTGAGATAGGCCTTAATGCCGGAGCGTGAAAGCTTCCTTCTGAGTACCCTTGCTATCCTGAGAGTAAGGTTCTTTTCATTAAAAGTGGGGGAGTATAACCCAAGATCTGACCCGCCATGCCCAGGATCTATAAGGATCCTCCCGGGTTTTTTCTGCTGAATTACTTCAGGAAGAGAAGGCTTAGGGGCAGGTACAGGTGGGGCCGGAGCTGAAGGTTCCTTCTTCCTCAGTGCAATGTCTATAACCAGCCTTGGTGGGTCAGCAAGCCTTAGTACCTTTATATTTTCCAGGTCTTTCACGTTGAGGAAGATATCATTATCCTTTTTGTTGAATTCAAAACCTTCCACCCTTGCAGGGGCAGTGAAGGAGAAGTCTTCAGGGAATTCAACCTTTATGAGGGTATAGGATGATGAGATGTCGGCCTTTCTTATGAAACGGTTGCTGGAGGCTTCAAGCACTATCCTGATGGTTGTCTCCTTGATATCATAACGGAGCCTGACTTCCTCGGCTGAGTATGCGGGACCGCCTGCAGCAAGAAAGACCATGGAAATGACGGCCAGCATTAACCATAACAGGGTTGATTTTTCTTGTAATTTTTTGTCTTTCATATATCGCACTAAATGCTTTGACCTCGGTCAGACCGGTCTGCAGAGCTTAAAGGCATAACATCAATTTTATCATAAGCCGGTGAAAGTTTGTAATTATCTTGAAGAACCGGACAAAAGCCGCTGCTGTTACAGATGTGCAGGGATAATGCCCTTCCGCTCCCCGTGGGTTCTATAGTATAATAATCAAAATTTTTCCGAATAAGGGGGTGCATGACGGGGAAGAACTTGGAAAATATCTTCCCGGTCTGTTAAAATCTATCCCGGTTGTTCAAATAACCCGTAAATTAAGTTTTCTGGGATTCAGTAGACAGGAGCAGGCAATGAAGGACCGAGTTGCTATAGTTACAGGTGGAGGAAGAGGCATCGGGAGGGCCATAGCACTTGCGATGGCCTCAAGAGGCGCAAACATTGCAGTAGCAGATCTTAATGCTGCTGATGCCGAGGCGGTTTCAAAGGAAGTGGAGAGCCTCGGGATCCGTTCAATTCCCGTTGTGGTTGATGTCTCCAGGGAGGAGAGTGTGAAGGAACTCTTTGGAAGGGTGAAGGAAGAGTTCGGCGGTGTAGATATCCTTGTCAACAATGCGGGTATAACAAGGGATGCCCTTGTTCTAAGGATGAAAGAGGAAGACTGGGACAGCGTGATCAATATCAACCTCAAAAGCGTATTCCTCTGCTCTAAAGAGGCCGTAAAGATAATGGCGAAAAAGAGGTACGGGAGGATAGTGAACATAGCCTCGGTAGTCGCCTTTATGGGCAATCCCGGCCAGGCCAACTACTCCGCATCCAAGGCAGGGATTGTAGGACTGACAAAGACCGTTGCGAGGGAGTATGCCTCACGGGGGATTACATCCAATGCCGTTGCCCCCGGTTTCATCCAGACTGCCATGACCGACGCCCTTTCTGAGGACGTAAAAGAACAGATGCTCGGCAGTATTCCCCTGGGGAGGTTCGGCTCAGTGGATGATGTTGCCAATGCCGTGATCTTTCTCGCATCTGAGGCAAGCGGTTATATAACGGGACATGTGATTCACGTAAACGGCGGGATGTTCATGTAGGATCATGGAAGGGGCAGGACAGATTGCCTGACCCCTGCCGGAGACATCAGCCACCGGACCTGTGATATTGAGTTCAAGGTGCTTTGCACCGGTAAGAGAACGAACCGGAATTATATGGCGGTTCTGATATTAGAGGACAATGGAGGTATCTGGAATGGTAGAAGAAAAAGTAAAAGAACTTATCTCAAAGCAGCTTGGCGTGGATCCATCAAAGGTGGTTCCTGAGGCATCATTTGTTGAGGACCTTGGTGCGGATTCCCTTGATACTGTTGAACTTGTCATGGCCTTTGAGGAGACCTTCGGGGTCGAAATACCTGATGAGGATGCCGAGAAGATCGCAAAAGTCCAGGATGCCATAGATTACATCAAGAAGAAGTCTGGCAATTAAAAGATTTAATGTAACACTTTATGAAAAGAGGGTAACATGCTGATTTATTAGCATTATCCCTCTTTTTTAAAGAGGTTTTTTTCCATGAAGGGTAAAGAGAACAGGAGAAGGGTAGTCATAACGGGGCTCGGGCTTCTTACCCCCCTTGGGACAGGTGTCCGGAAATCCTGGATGGCTATCCTTGAGGGACGGTCAGGAATAGGCAGGATCACCGCATTTGATGCGACCGATTTTCCTGTAAAGATTGCCGGAGAAGTCAATGACTTCAACCCTGAGGATTACATTGAGGAGAAAGAGGTCCGGAAGATGGACAGGTTCATCCATCTTGCAATTGCAGCCTCCCAGATGGCCTATGATGATTCCGCTCTTGAGATTACAGAGGAAAATGCTGAAAGGGTGGGAGTCATAATCGGCTCTGGTATCGGTGGAATGATCACAATCGAGAAATACCACGAGATTCTCCTTGACAAGGGCTACAGGAGGGTTACTCCTTTCTTTATTCCCATGCTCATTATCAACCTTGCCGCTGGCAGGGTTTCAATGAGATTCGGTGCAAAAGGACCGAACTCGGCAGTCTGTACCGCCTGTGCTACGGGCACGCATTCCATTGGAGATGCCTTCAGGGTTATTCAGAGGGGGGAAGCCGATGTCATGTTCGCAGGAGGGACAGAGGCGGTTGTGAGTCCCCTTGCTGTGGCAGGCTTTGCCGTAATGAAGGCTCTGTCAAGGAGAAACGATGAGCCGCAAAAGGCAAGCCGTCCCTTTGATGCCGACAGGGACGGTTTCGTGATTGCAGAGGGTGCAGGTATAGTCATTCTTGAGGAACTTGAACATGCCAAAAAGAGGGGTGCGAGGATCTATGCCGAGGTGGTAGGGTATGGGATGACAGGGGATGCCTACCATATAACCGCACCGTCACCTGATGGTGATGGTCCGGCACGGTGCATGAAGCTGACCCTTGAAGATGCAGGTGTAAGCCCGGAAGATGTGGATTACATTAATGCCCATGGAACTTCCACCAAGTTCAACGATGAACTGGAGACAAAGGCGATTAAGAGGGTTTTCGGGGATCATGCCTACAAACTGGCAGTAAGTTCAACGAAATCAATGACAGGACACCAGCTGGGTGCTGCCGGTGGCGTGGAGGCTGTATTCTCTGCTCTCAGCATCTATGAGGGGATAGTTCCCCCTACCATAAACCTGGACAACCCCGATCCTGAGTGTGATCTGGATTTTGTCCCTCATAAGGCAAGGAAGATGAACGTGGAATATGCCCTTTCCAACTCCTTCGGTTTCGGTGGAACTAATGCATGCCTCCTATTCAAGAAACATATCCCTGATTGAACAGGCCCTCGGCTATTCCTTCCATGACAGGAGTCTTCTTCTTGAGGCCCTGACACACAGTTCCTATGCCAATGAACACCCTGAGGAGGGGTGTGCCCACAACGAGAGGCTCGAATTCCTGGGGGATGCAGTCCTGGGACTTGTGGTCGTTGAGGAGTTGTTCAGGCAGGAGCCGCCCTTTGCCGAGTCAGAGATGGCGAAGATGAAGTCCTATCTTGTCTCGAGGACCGTGCTTTCGGATATTGCCAGGAAGATAATGATAGGGGAGGCCGTAAGGCTTGGAAAGGGGGAAGAGGCATCAGGCGGCAGAGAGAAGGACAATATCCTGGCCGATGCGCTGGAGGCGGTCTTTGGTGCAGTATTCCTCGACGGAGGTTTCATCCAGGCCCGTCAGGTGGTGCTCGGACTCCTGGGTGGTTGTGTCGAAGAAATGCTTCGGACCGGGAAATCCCATGACTATAAGACAGACCTGCAGGAAAAGACCCAGTCCCTTTTCGGTAGTCTTCCGGAGTACAGACTGGTCCTTGAGGAGGGGGAGGAACATGACAAGAGGTTTACTGTGGAGGTATATGTAGAGGGCAGGATGATGGGCAGGGGCAGGGGCAGGAGCAAGAAAGAGGCCCAGATGAACGCCGCCGCCGAGGCGCTTGGGCATCTTCTGGATTCAGGAGGTGAGGGAACTGATGCTTGATCATTATGCTTTTTTCAAGGTCGTTGTTATTTGATCGGGAGCAGGATTATGCAGGCGTCTGGGTCCGGTACAGGTTCAATGTCTCTGTCTGATGCTCTGAAGGAATTCCATCGTCTTTGTTTTTATCTCTGAGATGTTATCGATGGGTGGTGCACAGATGGTAAGGGCACAGAGATAGACGCCTTCCTTCGCCGGTACCCCCTCTTTCTGCATAGTTTCCCCGTCTTTTACAGGATTGAATATCCTGATGGTCTTTCCAGGAAGAAATTGAGAATTAAGGATGTTCAGAACCATTAACGAATCTTTCGCCGAAGACATAACTATTTTTATTTCTATATCGAAATTGAGGATTTGCAATAGCGCCTGTCCATAAGTTCCTGAATAAATCTCGAAACTCTTATAAAAGGGACGGAGGTATTCAGCCGTACGGGTAACGATCTCTGTAAGCTCCTCCGGTATGACGGGATCCAGTCTTGAGAGCACAAGTAATGCCGTGAAATTGTCTCTGATCCACCTGAAATTGTTCATCGCCCCGGCTCGGGCAGGACTTTTGATGCTTTTGCCAGCGTAGAGACGGAAATGCCCGTCTTGATAATAATTTTTGATAACGTAGGCCAGCAGACTGTCTGCGCTTTCAAGGTAATGATCCTTTCCTGTGTTGTTGTACATGTCAATGAGGGCATTGATTACAAGGATATTATCTCTGAGCAGGCCCGGGAGATGGGGGCTGCCGTCCCAGTAGTGATAAATACCCCCCTCAACAGAATAGAGACGTTCCATAAGGGATTGAGTGGCTTCTTCAGCCCAGCGGAGATAATCAATATCTCCTGTGGCACTGTATGCTGCGGTGAGTGTGGAGATCATCTCTGCAGAGGAATCTGCGTATGATGTCATGTCAACTGGAGGAGGGGTGAGTCTGCTCCTCTCTGTACTTCGGTAGTAACGCTCATCGGCAGCCTGGGAGCCCTTAAACATCTTTTCCTTGCTGTCATAGAGATATTTTCTTATATAGGAGATGCTTGTTTCAGCAACCTTGAGGTATCTGGGTATGCTGAAAAGCATATAGGCATGCAGATAGTTTCTGATTATTCTGGCATTTACAGAGAGTATCTTTTCAAAATGCGGTGCCGACCAGTCAGGCTTCGTTGAGTACCTGAAGAATCCTCCTTCCCGGCTGTCGAAGATTTTCCCTCCGGCCATCTCATCGAGAGTCTTTATTACTACATTCATTGCAGATTTCTGCTCTTTCCAGAAGTAATAAGTGAGGAGAAACTCGATCGCACTTGGGTTGGGGAATTTCTGTCCCAGACCGAAGCCTCCGTGCTCTTTGTCAAAGGAGTCAATGAGAATGGCATTTATCTCTTCAAGATCCCTTTTATCAGGTTTTCCATTGAGGATGGGGAAGTTGCTGCCGGGAGTATAGGATTTCAATTTTCTTTTCCGCGGGTTCCACCTCTGAGGATAGCGGTTAAGGTTGTATTTCAGCCATTGGAGCATTTCGTCGGGTCTGAAAAAAGTACCGCCGTCAATGATTTCACCTCCAGGGGTTAGCAGAACCGTTGAAGGCCATCCCCCCTGGTTGTAAATGTTATCGATATCCGGTCTCTGATCTGCATCAACTCTTACAGGAATCAGGTTTGTGTTAATAAAGGTGATCACCCTTTCATCGGAGTATGTCGTTTCATCCATTACATGACACCAGTGACACCAGACGGCACTGAGAGAAAGCAGTATTGGTTTTTTTGTTTTTTCCGCTCTCTGAAACACATTTTCATCCCAGTCATTCCACTTGATCTTGCCGATTTTCTTCGCTTTTGGCGAAAACCTGAATCCGTAAACCGGCATGGCGGTATTCAGGCAGAAAAGAGTCAGTAAGGTCAGCACCAAGAGTTTTTCTGTCTTTCTGGTAACCATTTATCCTTTTCTTCCCGGTTGGTTTTCTGCCGCTGAAGCAGGACTTGTCACAGAGACGTTCTTAGTTTATCGTATCATTTCATTTACCCTGTGATAAACGGTCCTGCCAAACAATCAGATAAGCAATTTGCATGCCCGAAAACATTGTATGCCTTTACTCCCGTGATCTGCCTGAAGGTGCTATCTGAACAGAAAAGGACATCTTGCGATCAGGAACTGTTCAGAAATGAACATTTTTACTCTTGCGATGGCAGTAAGGTGGGGCGTTCTAAAGCCACGGTGCTGCAGGCATGAATGTTGCTTGTCATACAGGCAAATGAAACTATGTTTGATCAGAAACCGGTCCATAGTGGTCATTGTATTACTGTTCGGGATGTTCAGTGCAGCCCATGCATACGGCAACGATATTAAGATGCTCTTTTTCTACGAGGATGGTTGCAAGTACTGTGAAAAGATGGATAAAGTACTTGAGGATGCATCAATCCATAACATTGTTTCCAAAAACACAAGCATGATCAAGATAAAGATCACCGGCAAGAAGCATGTGGATGATGGTAAAACAGAAGAAGAGCTTGCCCGGGAATATAACATAAAGGGTGTCCCCACAATCGTTTTTCTCAGTCCTGGTGGAAAGGAGCTTTTCAGGGTTCCAGGGCTTCTCTCAAAGGAAGATTTTAAAGATATATTATGTCATTATGTGAAGGGGATAAAAAGGGGTTGTAAGGACTGACCGGCAGTTTGCCGGAGATGTCAATCTAATGAGTCATGTCTGCACAAGGCAGATGTGCAAAGGGAGGTAACGATGGCGCGGAAAACTTTATTGATGGGGGTGGTGCTGCTTGCACTCTCAGGTTTTATCCTTGGCCCGGGATCAGCCAGGGCTGCTGATACTGAGAGAAAGGCGGTCTACCATTGTGATTTCGGCAACCCCAAACGAGTTGATGCGATGCTCCGCAATATCTATAACCTGGTAAACTTTTATACTACAAATGGTATTTCCTATGATGTCCGGGTTGTTTCCAATTCAGCTTGTGTCCAGTTTCTGCTGACGGATACCAAGGGTACAAAGTTTGCTTCCAAGAAGATTCCCCCGAAACTTGCCAAATCCATAAATGAGAGAATGCAGAGTCTTGCGGATGGTTACGATGTCAAGTTCGAACAGTGCAGCATCACTCTTAAGAGGACGAATACACCCAAATCAAAACTTAAGCCCTTTGTAGCCATTGTTAATTCAGGTCAGGTAAGGGTGGTAGAACTCCAGGATAAAGGTTATGCCTATATCAAGGTTAAATGAGGTTGTGTAGCAGATTATGCTCCATCCGGAGGGGATGGAGGCAACGGCAGCATCAAAATATAAATAAAGGAAGGAGGTGCGAGGATGCAGAAGGAAAGAAGGAGGATCTCTGTCAAAGTGAGGACTCTGGTATTTGCAGGGTTGTTTCTGCTCTCTATGGTGATCTTTGCAGGTATGGTTTTTGCGGGTAGCAGTGTAGATGAGGGCAGAAAGATATGCACTACGAGGAAGCTTGGCAATTGTGTTTCCTGCCACTATCTGCCTGATGTAGAGTCTCCCGGAAATGTTGGTCCCAACCTTGTGGAGTCGATGAAAAACTATACCCCTGAAGACCGTGCTACAGTGAGGCAGTGGATCGAGGATGCTCGGAAGTTCAATCCGGAAACCATTATGCCTCCATTTGGTGCCAACAAGATACTCAATCAGAAGCAGATTGATGCAATTGTCGACTACCTGTATTCCTTGAAGAAGGGCGGGAAATAGCACCACGTTCAATCTGGTAAACATAATTATTTAAGGAGGAGCTTTTATGAAGGAAGGTAGCAAGATATCAAGAAGAGAGTTCATGATGATGGCGGGGCTGGCATGCACTGCTGTACTTTCCGCCTCTTCTCTGGGGTCGGTCCTGAAACCTTCAATAGCCGAGGCTGCAGAAAAGCCTGATGTGGAGCATATCAACGATGTTCTGAAGAATATGTTCGGGAGCAGAAAGATCGAGATGGCTCACGTAAAGCTAAAGACACCCATAATAGCAGAGAATGGAGCGGTTGTGCCTGTCACAGTCATATCAGATCTGCCGATGGAAAAGGATAACTATGTGAAGAAAATCTATATTTTCGTCGATGAGAATTATCATCCATTTACGGCCAGTGCCGAGCTTTCTCCAGCCAATGGTAAGGCAACGCTCGCTCTGAGAATCAAAATGAGAAAGACTTCAAATGTGCGGGCGGTTGTTGAGACAAGCACCGGCAAGCTCTACAGTGCAATAAAGGCCGTAAAGGTTACGATCGGCGGTTGTGGTGGATAACAGGTAGAGAATGACAAATTAACAACTAAGAAGGAGGAAACATGCCAAAAGGAATAGGCAAGATTAAAATCAGGGTTCCCAGGAAGATAAAAAAGGGTGCGGTCATACCTGTGAAGGCGCTGATTACTCACCCCATGGAGACGGGATTCAGAAAGGACAAGAAGACAAAAAAGAGAATACCTGCATATTACATCAATGATGTGAATGTCTATTACGGAAACGACCTGATTACACATATGGAATGGACAATTGCCGTTAGTGCAAACCCGTTTATGACATTTTATCTGAAGGCGGACAAGGCGGCTCCACTTAAAATCGTATGGAAGGATATTAAAGGTGGTGAGTATGAAAAGACAATCCAGATCAATCCCCAATAACTCAGAGGAGGTAGGCGGATGTATAAGAATCTCTTTAAAATAGCAGTATGTCTTGCAGTTATCCTCTCACCTTTAATGGCCGTCCATGATGTATGGGCCGGAGGGGACTCTGCTTCGATCCAGGAATACGAACAAGGCTGTACGTACGAGGAGTATGAAAAAACATACCTTGAGTTTTATGGCAACTCGACAAATGAGATGGCCGAGGAAGGGAATCCCGCTGAGCTGATGCTCGATGACGGAAAGGATCTTTACAACACAGTTGACGGCTCTAAGGGGAAGTCATGTGCAAGCTGTCATGGCGAGAATGGGGAAAAGCTGGTTGGCGTGGCAGTAAAGTATCCGAAGTATGACCCGGCGATAAAGGGTATAAACACAGTGGCACTCCAGATTAACAGGTGTCGTGAGAACCAGATGGGTGCAAAACCTCTGAAGTACGAGTCCTACGACCAGCTGGCGCTTACACTGTATGTTAAATCCCTCTCGAATGGAATGAAGATAAATGTGAGCATAGACGGTCCGGCGAGAGAATTTTATGAAAAGGGCAAGAAATTCTACTATACCCGTATGGGACAGTGGAACTTCAACTGTGCGGTATGTCATGTCAAGTATTCCTGTAAGAGAGTCAGGACCAACCTCCTCTCACCGAACAGGCACCATGGCGACCACTGGCCGTCCTACAGGCTCAAGTGGGGCAAGACAGGTTCGATGCAGAGACGGTTCAGGGGATGTATGAAAAATATGCGTGCAAAACCTCTACCGTATCAGAGTGAAGAGTATCGCAACCTGGAACTGTATCTGACTTACCAGTCGAATGGCCTCCCCTTAGAGGTCCCTGGCATGAGAATGTGAAGATACCAGTAAGCCTCGAACTGCTTTGAAAGGAAGGCGGAACAGCGTGGAGCAGTACACATGATCACATGTGAGTGAGATGTTGAATGCTGTGAGTGTGTTTCACATCCATCACGCCTTTCTTTGGTTTGATCAGACTGACAGCGACTTTAGAAAATGAATTACAGAAACTTCAAGGAGGCGCTCAATGAGTATCAGCAGGAGAGAGTTTATAAAGGTTCTGTCACTTGCTGCAGGTGCATCAACCTTCTTGCCTTCCGGTGTGCTTGCCAAGGCATTGACTGAAAAGAACCTTCTTGAATTCAAGGCAAAGGGAAATCTGACAATACTGCACACCACAGACAGCCATGCCCAGATTGTGCCCATATACTACAGAGAACCTGACACAAACATCGGCGTTGGGGTAAACAAGGGGAAACCTCCCCATCTTACAGGGAAGGAGTTTCTGCGCTATTATGGTATCAAGCCTCAAACACTTGAGGCTTATGCATACACTTCCGATGACTATCTCTCCCTGGCAAGGGAATTCGGCAAGATGGGGGGATTTGCTTATATTGCGGCATTAATAAAGCAGATTCGCGCAGAAAGAAATGGTAAAACCCTCTACTTTGACACAGGAGACACACTTCAAGGCTCTGCCACCAGCCTGTGGACAAAAGGCGAGGACATGGTGAAAGTCCTGAATCTGCTTAAATGTGACGCAATGACAGGACACTGGGAATTCACATACGGCGAGGAGAGAGTTCAGGAGCTGATTGGAATGATGAACTTTCCCTTCGTAGCCCAGAATGTCCACGAAGCTACATGGGGAGATCAGATATTCAAACCCTATGTCATAAAAACAGTAAACGGGATTTCCGTCGGGATAATAGGACAGGCCTTCCCCTATACGCCTATTGCGAACCCCAGAAGGCTGATCCCTAACTGGTCCTTTGGTATCAAGGAAGAAAATATGCAGGATGTAGTAGATGAGGTGAGGTCTAAAAAGGTCGACCTTGTTGTTGTCATTTCGCATAATGGTTTTGACGTTGACAAGAAAATGGTCAGTCGTGTCAAAGGGATTGATGTAATTATGGGTGGCCACACCCATGACGGTCTCCCGAAGCCTGTAATGGTGGGAAAGACGCTTGTAATAGGCTCTGGCTGTTACGGCAAGTATCTCTCAAGGCTTGACCTCGAAGTGAAGGGAAAGACAATAACAGACTACTCATACAGGCTGATACCGGTTATGTCCGAGATGATCCAGCCTGACCCGGAAATGGCAAAGCTGATTGATGAGATAAGGGCTCCATACAGGGAAAAACTGGAAGAGGTAATAGGCCATACTGAGGATGTCCTTTACAGAAGGGGGAATCTCGATGGAACCTTTGATGAGTTGATCTGCGATGCCCTTGTAGATCACTATGGTGTGGACTTTGCTTTCTCTCCTGGATTCAGGTGGGGAAGGACCGTTCTTCCCGGACCAATCACGGCTGATGATGTCTACTCACAGACAGCCCTTACCTATCCCAATACATACAAGAGCAAGATGAAGGGGAAAATGTTAAAGGATATACTTGAGGATATAACAGATAATCTCTTTAATCTTGATCCATATAAACAACAGGGTGGAGACATAGTCAGGACAAAAGGGCTGGACTTCAAGATAGTCGTAAAGGAGAAGATGGGCAGCAGGGTTCAGAACCTGACGGTGCGGGGCGAACCTGTTGATCCTGACAAGGAGTATACATTTACCGGATGGGCATCCATGGCAGAACAGAGCGGTCCACCTGTATATGATATTGTGCTGGATTATATAAGGAAGAAGAAAAAAGTCAAGGTTTCGCTCACAAGACCGACGATAGTCTTATAGATGACCCTCCCCGATGGTTAAGGTATCCCTTTGAAGCTCTTCATAGGGATACCTCTTTTTATTTTTCTCCCTGATTGGCATGGGAGGCAGTCGTTGCGAATTGAAACCAGTGTATTCTATACAGATGCCGGACGGTTAAAGTAAAATATAAATATGCTCCATAAAAAAATTCGAGTCTTGAACGCCATTGCAACAGTTCTTGTTCTGCTCCTTTTCACTTTCTTCCTGCCAGAGACGTGGGCTGAGGAGGAACCTGCCAGAGAGGTGCTGAGGATGATGCTGATCCCACTTGAATCCCCTTCTGAGATGTACAGGAAATTCCTGCCTGTTAAGCGTTACCTTCAGGACCGGTTGAATCGCGGTATATCGTTAAAAGTCGCCAGGAACAGCTCTGATATATTGACCCTTTTTAAAAAAGACAAGATTGACGTTGCCTTTGTCTGTCCAACGCTCTACTGTGAAATAGCAGCAGAAACGGGTATTGAACCTCTCGTGAAGTTGCAGATCAACGGGAGTGATGAGTACAGGAGTGTGCTTGTAGTGAGAGACGATGCAGATATCCGTAAAATTTCCGATCTTTATGACACTACAATGGTTTATGGCAGATACAGATGCCCCGGGTCTGGCCTCCTTCCTGACATAATGCTTGGCAGGATTGGAATGGAAAGGGACGACTTCTTTGATATAGTAAGACTTGGATCTGATGAAAGTGCAATGCTGGCTGTAATGGCGAGGATGTTTGATGTAACCGGCGTCCCGGAAATGTCCGTAAGGCAGTATTTGGGCAGGGGCCTCAGAATTCTGAGATATTCCTATCCGATTCCTCAGTATCTTTTTGTTGCGAGGAAGGGCCTGGGAGACGGGTTGATTGCGGATTTAAGGAAGGCATTGCTGGATGTTAACGTGCTTCCTGGAAAAGAGGCTGTGTTAGGCAGGATAGAAGAGGGTATCTCCGGGTTCACTGAAGCAAAGGACAGCGATTACGATATTGTAAGACTGCTGATGAGGAGCTCTGGTGAGGCAATCAGGTCGAGAAACGGCAGCAACGGAACCATTCTGCTAGTAGAGCCTGTAATATATGCCCCTGATATGTTCAGGAAAACAAAAAGGCTGAAGAATTGTCTCGAAAAGAGCCTGGAAAGAAAAATAGATATCTTGATTCCTCAAAACAACCAGGCATTCGTTGCAATGAAGCAGAAGATCAAAAACCTTGTTATCCTTCAGGAAAATTCCCTCTATAGAACAAAGAGGGCTCCGGGAGAGAGATTTGTCTCCAGATACGATTTGCTGCGTTATGAGAAGGGACTGGTGATTACACTGAAGAGCAGCAAGATTAACAGCCTGACCGACCTGAAGAACAGAAGTGTCGGTGTTATATCATTTGATTCGGAAGGAGGGTATCTCTCGCAGGCGAGGCTTCTGGACCGCGAGGGGATACGTTTAAAGAAGGAACAGTTTTCTCTGTTTGGTACATATGAAAATGTCGTTATGGCGGTCTACAGAAAAGAGGTTGATGCCGGCTTCGTCAGCTCTGCTTCTTTTGAGGAGATTCAAAAGGATATTGATCTTGGAAAGATAAAAATCATGGTAAGCACGCCTCCCCTTGAGGATTGGGTGTTCTCTGTAAAGGGGCTTTCCTCAGTGCAGTGGGGGATTATAAAAGACCAGGTGAACAGGTGTCATGAAGTTACTGGAAAACTTCAATAATAAAATCAGTATTAAGACAAAAGGAATAATATATGTAGTAATACTCATAGGATTCATCTACATATCCATAAGCATCATAGTCCTCTCTGTTGCCAGAAGAAACATTGTTTCACAGATGAAGAATTTCCATAATTCAATTGCCAGGAAACTCGTTCTCACGGCTGCTGATTCACTGGTATCGGAGAATTATTCATATCTCATGCAGCAGGTCAGACAGCTACAGGCGACGGAGCAGGTAAAGGCTGTAAGGGTGATTGACAGCAGGGGGATCATAGTGGCTTCGGATAAAATACAGGAGATAGGAAGGACAGACAGGCAGCTACAGGACATCATGCTATCCCGCAAGAGCCTGAATGAATCCGGCCTTGATATCATGATGCCCGTGACGATTGATGGGGATATCCTGGGTGCGGTCAGGATAGGCTTTGACTGGGATGCAGAGCAGGAGCTGATCAGAGGAGAATTCTATAAAATCAAGATGAGGTTGTTCTACCTTGCCTTGGTTATTTTTGTGATCGGTGTGGGTGGGGCTTTTGTAGTATCAAGGAAGCTGACCAGACCCATAATAGAGCTCCTTAAGGAGATAGAGGAATTTGACAAGGAAATCTATCAGTCAGGCGAGGATCATTCACGATCATCCTATGGTGATGAGACCGTCCAGTTGAGTCATGCCTTTCATCAGATGCTCCGGAACCTGAGAAAATATCTTAAGGAGTTCATAAGGATGTCTGAAGAGAAGGAGAAACTCTCCTGCATGGCCACCGTTGGCCAGATGTCAGCACAGATTGCCCATGAGATAAGAAACAGCCTTTACGCAATCAGTGGTGCAATTTCCGGTCTTGAGGCCGTGGGCAACAGAAATGATATGATAGAATATATTGAAATCGTCCGGGATGAGGTAAGGGAGATGACAATGGTGACGGAAAGGTTTCTGAGGTTTGCCAGGATGCCTGAACCATCACCTGTCAAATGCAATATTGAAGATATAATAAGGAAGGTGAACGATCTCCTTGAACCAGACCTTGAAGAATCCGGTATAAAAGTTACCGTTGAGGGTGAGAGACCACCGGATACAATAGCCGATCCCACTCTTCTCAAACAGGCATTCATGAATATCATGATGAACTCCGTGCAGGCGATAGAAAAGGATGGGGAGATTAACATCAGTATGGATACATCTTCCGGCTATATAGCTGTTACAATTGAAGACAGCGGCCCCGGGATACCAAGTGAGATTGCAGAAATGATATTCAGACCTTTCTTCACGACAAAACATGACGGAACCGGACTCGGGCTGGCTATAGTGTATAAAATAATTCTGTCTCATCATGGAGAGGTTTTTTTTGAAAATACGAAAAATGGAGCGTGTTTTACTGTCAGAATTCCAGTGCGGCATGCAGGTAACAGCCAGGCAGATATCATGGTAAAGAAATTTTGATTTACCAGATTCGAAGGTGATTTCCATGGAGAAGATTCTAATAGTAGATGATGAGAAAAACATCAGGAAGGTAATAACGAGATACCTCAGACAGGAAGGCTATTTTGCCGATGCAGTAATGGATTATGAAGATGCCCAGACCAGGCTTCTTGATGAGAAATACGATCTAATACTTCTGGACTTGAAACTCCCCGGCAAATCAGGGCTTGAACTGTTGAAATGGGTGAAGAAAACAATACCCTCCATACCGGTAATCATGATAACTGCTTATGGCAGCATTGAAAACGCTGTCGAAGCCATAAAGATTGGGGCATCCAACTATCTTACGAAACCTGTTGACATGAAGGATATGGTTGCAATTATCAGGCATACGCTGCTCAGGGAACAACACTTCATAGAGGGCGAGGAAGACAGCTCTCATATGAATGATGAACACGGAATAATAGGCCGAAGCAAAAAAATCAGGGATGTCCTTTCCACAATAGATGTTGTTGCCTCCAGCAAGGCGAATATCCTGATATGCGGTGAGTCGGGAACCGGCAAGGAACTGGTTGCCCGAGCCATGCACAAGGCTTCCTCACGAAGGGACGGCCCTTTTATTGCCATTAATTGTGCTGCTGTGCCAGCCGAGCTTATTGAGAATGAACTGTTCGGGCACGAACAGGGTGCTTATACAGGTGCAACCACCAGGGAGGTTGGAAAGGTGGAACTTGCTGATGGCGGGACACTGTTTCTCGATGAGATAGGAGACATGTCTCTGAACATGCAGGTCAAACTGTTGAGATTCATTCAGGAGAGGGAGTTCTTCAGGATCGGTGGGACCAGACCTGTAATGTCCGATTGCCGGATAATAGCTGCCACCAACAGGGATCTTGAAGAGGATATTGCTTCTGGCAGGTTCCGGGAAGAGTTATACTACAGAATAAACGTCATACAGATTGATGTTCCTCCCCTGAGGGAGAGACGGGAGGATATTGAACTTCTTGCCGAGCATTTTCTGAGAATATTTGCAGAAGAGAACAAAAAGTATGTAACGCGTATCTCACCGCTGGCCTTGGAGGCGCTGAGCAGGTATGACTGGCCGGGAAATGTCAGGGAATTACAGAATATAATCGAGAGGGCCATAGTAATGACAAGGAGTGATATCATATCTCTCGAGGACCTCCCGCAAAAGATAAGCAAACTTCACAGAATTGAACCGTCTGAGATTGATGAGTTGCCGGATATGTCTCTTTCGGAGATTGAAAAACTCGCCGTAATCAAGGCACTCAGGGCGGAGAAATGGAATCAGACAAGAGCCGCTAAACGGCTTGGAATCACAAGAAGACAGCTTCGAACGAAGATGGAAAAATACGATCTCCTCTGACAACTGCCTGGCAGCCTGCCATAAGTTTCATTTCTAATTTGATTGGATGCTCTCTGACCTTGATACCTTCCCCGCGAGCAGGATTTTGATCGTCTATGAACAGCAGAATCGTCCTGTCTGAACAAAAATGAACAGTTTGGATTTATGGCCTGATGGAATCTCCAGAAGTTAAAAGAAAAAATTTCTCAATGAAGAACCCTGCGGCAAGCCGCAGGGTATCTACGATATGTAAGGAAAGTTTTTGATTTTATTTCATTCGCTCGCTTACCCCGTGGAAGACCACGGGGAATGCGCTCGTTGTGCATATTCAATCGTTTGCTGTTCTGGCATGCTCCTTGCTTTAAATACTGTAAATCAGCAACGTCTAATACATGATAATCATGTTGATTGCTGAATGCTGATAACTGCTTGTACAGGCTACCTTTAAATCTTTAATGCTCTGGAGGTGAGACGTTGAAACAGAAAATCAGGGAAGGCATTGTTTTGTTGCTTATTGTTGCAGGATTCATGGCAACTCTGGTTCTGATATTCAAAATAAGGAGATATCTGAGCATAGATCCTGATACACTTTCCGATGAGGATCTGGCGGCTATAAAACAATCGATCAAGACAACGGTAATAGTTTCAGGATTCATAATCGGAGGCCTGATGGGCGCGATTGTGCAGAGAAGCAAGTTCTGTATTGCAGCCGCATGTCACAGTATTGTTACAATACGCGAGTTGACCCAGTCACGGGCGTATGCGATGGCACTTTTTGTTGCAATCCTTGGGACCCAGGTCCTTTACAGGATGGGTGATGTTGATATCACGAGAAGTATATATGTTTCTTCACCATTCACCTGGTTGAGTTATGTGGTCGGTGGGTTCATATTCGGTGTCGGTATAGTCTATGCCGGAGGGTGTGCGAGCAGGATCCTCGTGAGGTCCTCAGAGGGCAACCTTGGTGGACTGGTCAGTGTTCTGGCTTTCATCTTTTCATCAGGTGCAACCTTGTGGGGTATTACTGCCCATCTGAGAGTGGATGTTTTCAACAGTGTGACCGCGGAAATGCAGACCCAGTATATTCCCGACATCTTAGGTGGTACTGTGCCTTACTATATCGTGATAGCCGTTGTGGAGGTTGTATTGCTTGTGTTCATGCTTACTGCTTCAAGGGATTCTGAATGGTGGAACTGGCGCTGGCCTGTTGCAGGGATAGGCATAGGACTTACCATAGTTTTTGCCTGGTGGATAAACGGGATAGCTTACAAAGTCCTGCCCTACCTGGATTCTTTCTCTTATACAGGTCCTGATGACCCGACGTTGCTTCAGTTCTGGCGGCCGAAGAGTCTGACTTTTGCACTTGCCGATGCCCAGACCTTCAGGTACATTATTCTCTGGACGGGAGAATCGATAAATTTTGCCATAGCATCAGTTCTTGGAGTTATAGCCGGAGCGTTGGTGGCTGCCGTCATAAGCGGGAGTTTCACATGGGTTGCGCCGCCTCTTCAGCAGTTCAAATATAATCTTGTAGGCGGACTATTGATGGGCTTTGGTGCAGTTCTTGCCCTCGGTTGTAATATTGGACAGGGACTGAGTGGATTTTCTACACTGTCTATTGGGAGTATTCTGACGATGTCATTCATTTTCCTGGGAGCTATTTCCGGGGCCAAGTACATGAACTGGCGGCTGATGAGAGAACTGTGAAAATATTATGATGAGGCCGGGTATTTATAGGAAAATAACCAGAGGTTTGCCTGCCCTTTTTGTCATGTTAATATTATCAGGCTGTGCGTTTAACGGAAAGGCAGAGAGGGCTGCGTCTACCCTCTCTTCTGCTTACTGTAGAGATCCTGTTGTTATCAACAAGATCAATGGTGACTATGACGAGGTATGGGAAGACTTGAAAATGGCTCTGAATGACAGAGGGCTGGTTATTTCAAGCGTTTCCCATGTTGGTGAAATGCTTGAACGTACAGGCAAGGCACTGGGAAGGACAAGAAAGATATATGAGAGGGCGAAGGTAATGGAGTTTTGCAGTGCCGTTGTATCAAGGGACATGCTGGAGGTTAACCCCCATTATATCTCATTCTGCCCTTATCAAATAATGGTTTATTCCCTCCCCGGCAAGCCTGATGAAATTTATATTTCCTACAGGCATCTTATCTGGAAGGATGATGATCGTGACAAGGTTCTGGATGAGGTGGAAGAGCTTCTGAAGGATATAATAAACGATGTGCGGGAACTGCACAAGGAATATGAGTGAACATATCAACAGGAGAAGGAGGAGAAGTCATGTCTGAAACAAGCGTAGCCCAGAGGATTGATTTGAGTGGCCAGAACTGTCCCATGCCGGTTCTTAAGACAAAGAAACATCTGGATGCAATGCAGTCAGGAGAGGTGCTTGAGGTTATTACAACCGATCCTGGCTCAAAGTCCGACATCCCTGCACTCATCAAGAGACTCGGAAGTGAACTGATAGAGTTGAAGGAAAACGGCGGGGAATTTACATTCCTGATCAAAAAGGGCTGAGCATAATATCAAAACAGTCCAGGAGGGGACGGCACCATCCCCTCCTGTAACATATCATACATATTTGCCTGACTTGATCAACGGTTTGCAGTATGCAGTACGGCTGCCACAAGGCATAATATTCCTGATATGACAAGCATCTGCGATGTACCCATGTATTCTGCAAGATAACCAAGCGTGAAACTCCCGATCGGGACCATCCCGAGAAACAGAAAGGAAAAGACACTCATCACCCTCCCTCTGAGTTCATCGGGCACCTTTAATTGAATGAAACTGTTTGAGGTAGCAAGGAGGCTTACAAGGGAAAAACCGGCAACAGTGAGAAAAAAGATTCCCAGAAGGAAGTTTTTTGTAACTGCAAATGAAATCAGGGCAAAGGGGAATATAAGTGATGCAATTATGATGTATCTTCTCTTGTTCTTTATATCTCCCTTTATGGCGAGGGTGAGTGCGGCAAGCAACGCACCTGTGCCTCCGCCTCCCATGAGAAGACCGAGTCCCCGGGCGCCTTTATGAAAGACATCTTCGGCAAAGTAGGGCAGAAAGTGATTGTAGGGCATCCCGAATATGCTGAAGATCATTATGGTAAAGAGCAGGCGTCTTATCACCCTGTTGTGCCGGATGAATCCCAGCCCCTCTCTGAAATCAGAAAGAATATCCTTTGACTTTCGCATCCTCTCGGTTATGTCCATCTTCCGCAGGACAACCACAACAGGAATGAAACTCAATGCGTTTATGAGAAAGCAGTATGGGAGGCCGATTGAAGATATGAGCAGACCTGCAATTACGGGACCCAGCATCCTTGAGCCGTGAAAGGAGGCAGAGTGCAGAGCGATTGCATTCAGAAGATACCCCCGGCCTACCATCTCGATCAGGAATGATTGCCTGGCCGGGATGTCTATTGAGTTTATGCTTCCCATCATGAAGGCCACGAGAAGAACCTGCCACACGGAGATTGTATGGCTCAGTGTTAGAATACCTAGTAGGAGGGGAGGAAAGATGCTCAGAAACTGTGTTAGGATGAGTATGGACTGTTTGGGAAAACGGTCTGCCAGGATGCCACCGAAGAGTGTGAACAGGAGGATGGGGAGTGATAATACCGCACCCGTGTAACCAAGGTAAAGGGGTGAATGCGTAAGGTCGTAGACCAGCCAGCTCTGCGCTGCCTGATGCATCCAGGTGCCTGTAAGCGAGATCACCTGGGCTGTCAGAAAGTAGCGGTAGTTTCTGACTGTCAGTGCAGCAAAGGGTGTCTTTCTCTCTTCCAATGGGCGTCTCCTTTCCGGACATGTTGGACAGAAACAAAATTATAGTATAATCAAAGTATGAAAGATGCAGAAAGATATCCTGGGGGAAAGCTTACTGTCACGGCAAAAGTCCTCCGTTCTCTCGGGCATGATATTGGTGAGAGCATTGTGGAAGGCCCTGAGGGATTGCTGAATCTCCTTGCGGGAATATTTGACCCGGAGGGAGAATATGGCTACATCCCGGATCTTGCCCTTCTTGAGTTGAAAGTCAGAGAGGTTGAGAAAACAGACTTGCCCGATTTCGATGAGTGTAATGGATACTGGATAAATCCGTCACTTAACGTAATAAGGACAGGCTGGAGAGGACTTACGGGATTTTTCAGGGAAGGGGAGGATGTCGTGCCTGCTCCTGGAGAGTGTCTGGTCCTGATGTGGAAGGACCGGAGGGGTGGGATTCACATCGAAGAGCAGAGGAATGACCTGATTCTTGCCCTGAAGATTGCCGCAGAGAACCTTGATCTGAGGAGACTCTCTGAAGATACGGGCAGGGGTGTTCCGTCTTTAAGGGGACTCCTGTACAGTGCGGAGGAATCAGGAATTCTTAAACGTCCTACATCAAGGGTCAGACGCAACTATGACCGTATTGATTCGAATATTTTTCCTGACAACAAGTTCCTCGCAGCCGAGACCTTCACTCTCCAGTGGCATATCACACAGGCCTGTGACCTTCATTGCAAGCACTGCTACGACAGGTCGAACCGGGAATACCTGACCTTTGAGAAGGCCCTTTACGTGCTTGATCAGTTCTATGAATTCTGTATAGAAAAAGGAGTTTCCGGCCAGGTCTCCTTCTCCGGCGGGAACCCTTTCCTCCATTCTTCATTCTTCAGGATCTATGAAGAGGCGGTAAAGAGGGGGTTCGTTGTAGCAGTTCTGGGTAATCCGGTAACTGAAGAGCGGTTAAGGGAACTTCTCTCAATCAGAAAACC
Organism: uncultured Thermodesulfovibrio sp.; assembly: GCA_964542175.1. Taxonomy (GTDB): domain Bacteria; phylum Nitrospirota; class Thermodesulfovibrionia; order Thermodesulfovibrionales; family JdFR-85; genus WFTX01. The sequence goes on from CAZITN010000003.1 coordinate 58,622, forward strand.
CTCCTTTTACCAGGTGAGCCTTGAAGGGCTGAAGGACCGGAACGACTGGGTGAGAGGCGAGGGACATTTTGAGAGGACTCTCGATTTTCTCTCCCTTCTGGGAAGGTTTGGGATTTACAGGATGGTGATGCTAACGCTGACGGAATCAAATTTCAGAGACGTGATTCCCCTAGCGGAACAGCTCAGGAGGCTTGCAGATACCTTTACCTTCAACAGGCTCTCAATGGTGGGAGAAGGAGAGAACCTGAGATTGCCTCCTCAAGGTGAATTCAGAATCTTTCTGGAAGAATATCTTGCAGCCTGCAATGACAATGTATCCCTCAGTCTGAAGGATAATTTTTTCAACATCCTGAGAGTCGGAAAAGGTGAGCCCCCTATAGGTGGATGCACCGGATACGGTTGTGGCGCAGCCTTCAACTTTGTCTCCGTACTTCCCGACGGCGAGGTCCATGCCTGCAGGAAGTTTCCTTCACTGATAGGGAATATTTACGAAGACAGTCTGCTTGAGATTTACGACTCACCCATTGCAGATAGATACCGGGAGGGGCCGTCGGAATGCAGGGACTGCAGCCTCCGTCTGGTCTGCAGGGGCTGTCTGGCAGTGGCCTACAGTCATAAACTCGATCCTTTCAAGGATAAAGACCCCTATTGTTTTATCCAGGACCCAGACCGGTAATGGACAGCACCTTTATGAAAATAGGGAAGCTTGCAGAAGAGGCGGGTGTAAGCATAGATACCATCAGGTATTACGAGAAAAGGGGAATCCTCCCGCCTCCTGTAAGATCTGCCTCCGGATACAGACTCTATACTGAAGAGACAGTGGATATGCTCAGGTTCGTAAGAAAGGCAAAGGGTCTTGGGTTCAGACTGGATGAGATCCGGCAGCTTGCAAGGCTCAGGTACAGCCCCTGCGACGACAGGTGTGTAAGTGTCAGAAAGATTGCTGAAGAAAAGATGAAAGAGGTTTCCGAAAGGATCAATGATCTCCTTGAGCTCCAGAAGATGCTCGACAGTTTCATTGATTCATGCAGGAGAAACAGGACCCTCAGTAAATGTCCCTTCCTTGAAGAACTCGGAAAGGACTAATGGATTAATCATTTTTCACTCCTTGCAGTTTTTTTTCTTGACTCTTGAGTATACTCCAGGGTTTATAATATAACAAACGGGAGGTAATGTGAAGAGGTTGTCTGTAATAATAGCTGTATTCTTCTGTTTTGTCTCAAGTTCGGTTCTCCTTTTCGCCGGAGAGAAGGATATTTTTCTCATCCATCTGAAGACGGCACTGAAAAAGGACGATGCCCAGATATGCGTGGCCTACAACATGATCTGGGCTGCCCTTGAAGAGGGTTTTCAGGTAAAGGTGCTTGTGGATGCCAGTGCAATTGATACCTTCAAGATCGGGTGGCTGAGCAAGAAGGATGATATTGAGGACTATAGGATCCCGGACAATCTGAGAGAGGCCCTTTCTGTTCAGTTCAGCAAACCCCTGGAGAAGATCCCTGAGACCTATGGTGATTTGCTGAGGATGCTTCACGACCTGGGAGCAGAGTTCTATGTGAACACAGGATATCTCATAGTCTCAAAGTCAGGAACACCGGAGGCCCCCCTTGATAGGATTTCTGTAAAGTTCTTCAAGCCTGTGAGTCTGAGAGAGATGGTAAGGTTGAGAAAAGAAGCAAAGTACTACATGGCCTATTAGGGGAGGATTTGTATGTCTAAAACCAAATACACAGGGCTTGGAAGCATAATCGCCTCGTTTCTTGCAGCCTCGTGCTGCGTGGGACCTGCAATCTTTGTGATCTTTGGCACATCGGCAGGTTTTTTCAGCAAACTCACCTTCCTGGATAAATACCGCCCCTATCTCTTAGGAGCGGCCTTCCTTATGCTTGGCTATTCCTTTGTTAATCTCTACATCAGGAAACCATCCTGCGACTGTGCTGAAGACATAAGAAACAGAAAGATTGCCAAGGGGATATTCTGGGTGGGCCTTGTGGCGGTTGTCTTTTCGCTCACCTTCAGGAAAATACTGCTCTGGCTTTACAGTTAGGATCCATGAACAATGGAATATGAACTCATAATCATTGGTGCCGGTGCTGCGGGGTTTGCCGCAGCCTTCAAGGCAGAGGAGCTTGGTGTAAAAACCCTGATGATAAACGACAGCACCCATCTGCCCCTCGGTGGCACATGTGTGAATGTCGGCTGTATCCCCTCCAAGATACTGCTTCATCAGGCTGGTCTTTACTACCAGAGTCTGAAGAGCCACTTTAGTGCCCTTTCCCTGTCGGGCAGCATAGATTTCCTGGAGGCTCTCAAAGAGACCCGCGAGATGGTGTCAGAGTTTCAGGAAGGCAACTATAGGGATAACCTGAAGGGGCTTCAATACATCCGTTTAATAGAAGGAAGAGGAAGGCTTCTTGATGCAAACACTGTTGAGACCGGTAAGGAGAGATTCAAGGGGAAATATATCCTCATTTCAACAGGGGCTTCCACATTCATCCCGCCAGTAAGGGGGATCAGGGATGTTGACTTTCTCACCAACCGGACAATCTTCAGCCTTGAAGAAAGACCCCGGTCTATTGTCATACTTGGTGGAGGACCTGAGGCGGTGGAGTTTGCACAGATATTTCACCGTTTCGGGATAAAAACAAGTCTTATACAGCGCTCCGACAGGATACTTACAAAATTTGAAGGCACCCTTGCCGGAAGACTCCAGGCAATCCTTGAAGAAGAGGGAATAGAGATTCATACCGGCACAAGGCTTCTTGAGGTAAGCAGGAACAACGGCCACGTGGAGGTGAGGTTCAATAAGGCAGGTGAAGACACCATGACGGTAAGGGCTGAAAAACTCCTTGTGGCAACGGGGCTCAGGGGAAATACAAATGGACTTGGCCTTCCAGATGCGGGTGTTGAGACAATGGGGATGGGCTTTGTGAGGACCAACGATTATATGCAAAGCAGCCAGCCTCACATTTATGCTGCAGGTGACGTAGCAGGCACCATCGCCCTTGAGACCGTGGCGGCAAGAGAGGGAAGGGTTGCAGTGGAGAATATGTTTGAAGGTCGCAAAAGTGTGATTGAATACGAGATTGTGCCACGGGCAGTATTTACTGATCCGGAACTTGCCTCAGTGGGTACAACTGAGGAGGAGTACAGCAGGAAGTACGGAAGGTGTCTCTGTAGCAGCCTTGAGCTGAAGCACCTCGAACGGGCGGCCCTTGAGAGGAGGACCGATGGATTGATTAACATGGTTATTCATCCTGATACCAGAGTTGTCTTGGGGGTTCATATGGTTGGCGCCAGGGCCTCTGAGGTGATCACTGCTGCCACCTATGCTGTCAAGAACCGTATGAGCATCTATCAGATACGTGAAACAGTGCACATCTTCCCCACCATGGGTGAGGCCCTGAAAAAGGTGGCCCAGAGTTTTGACAGGGATCCCGGTAAGATGCCATGCTGTATAGAGTGAAGACGGGCAATAGGCAAAAGGCGATAGGCTATAGGTTTAGATGGTGAAGCGGAGAAGGGAAAAGACAGGGAGTAGGGTGTAAAATCCTAAACACGAATATCGAAATCCTAAACAACATTAAGGAATATAATGAAGAAGCCTGCGGCAAGACCGCAAGGTATCTTCGATATGTAAGGAAGTTTTATCTTATTACATTCGCTCGCTAACCCCGTGGCAAGACCACGGGGATCGATACGATTAAAAATGCGCTCGCTGCCACATCTGTACAAAATAATTTTATGGAGAGGCGGCAAGGCTCCAAGAATACA
>CAZITN010000004.1:0-49043 GCA_964542175.1 uncultured Thermodesulfovibrio sp.
AAAAACTTCATGCCAAAGACAGACGCGACGCACTCCTGAAGGCCAGAAGAAAAGGTATAATATAACCATTTAAAACTTCTTCTTGTCTGTATTTGTCTTCCAAATCAGTTAACTTGCCCCATATATCCACTTGTGTAATCGTATGGTGGTTTTAATACCCGCAAAATCACCATTGCCGGTGATTGACTTCTGTATTAAGCACATTTCATAATTTACCCGCGTGGTGTTAATGAAAAGAAAGTGCTTACGTGTTGACTGTTTTACAGTTGCCCAATAATTTCAAATGTGAGGTTGAAATGAAAAAGATTTTGATGATCATCTGTATGGGGGTGTTTTTGCTAACTGGTTGTGTTGCAACCAACAGGACGATAACCCGTACCAACAACCAGGGGTATCAGGAGACTACCAATATACAGCAGTCTCAACTTGACGATGTGGAGCAGACAACGAAAACGCTCAAGAATGTGATAGACATTATCCATATGTTAAGACATTAAAATGACGGTCTTCCGGACATGCTATAGGGGGGCTAACAATAACAATGTTCTAACAAACATTCTGCTAAAGAGGGTGTATATGAGAGAAAAAGTGCTTGCAACAATAATCGCGGTAATATTGATTCTACCGGTTTGCGCAAATGCTTCAGGTGTCGCAATCACCATTGCCGGTGATTGACTTCTGTATTAAGCACATTTCATAATTTACCCGCGTGGTGTTAATGAAAAGAAAGTGCTTACGTGTTGACTGTTTTACAGTTGCCCAATAATTTCAAATGTGAGGTTGAAATGAAAAAGATTTTGATGATCATCTGTATGGGGGTGTTTTTGCTAACTGGTTGTGTTGCAACCAACAGGACGATAACCCGTACCAACAACCAGGGGTATCAGGAGACTACCAATATACAGCAGTCTCAACTTGACGATGTGGAGCAGACAACGAAAACGCTCAAGAATGTGATAGACATTATCCATATGTTAAGACATTAAAATGACGGTCTTCCGGACATGCTATAGGGGGGCTAACAATAACAATGTTCTAACAAACATTCTGCTAAAGAGGGTGTATATGAGAGAAAAAGTGCTTGCAACAATAATCGCGGTAATATTGATTCTACCGGTTTGCGCAAATGCTTCAGGTGTCGCAATTGCCGTTCTTCCATTCAATGTTTCTAGGGTCGGAAATCCTGCCTTGGGAGAGGACGCTCTCAATTCGATGACCGAGGCATTGCTTGACTGGGGGTTTAGAGTGGTTGAAAGGCAGAAGATCAATACCATCATGAAAGAACTCGAGTTGAGCCTTTCAGGGGCCGTTGACGAAGACAAGATGCTTCAGGTGGGAAGAATGTCCAGTGCAAAGTATATCATGTCCAGTACACTTACAAATGCCAATATTCTTAATCAGGAGCAATCATCGTTCATGCAGCGTGCCTGGATTCAGAATATTCAAGCCACAGTCAGCGTGAGGGTGATAGATGTGGCGAGTGGAGAGATTGTCTTTGTCAAACGGGAAACCGCCCGAATGAGCCGGAAGTCTGAATCGTCAGTGCCGCCGATGTATGACCAGAGCCTTTTGACAGAGGTGATTGACATGGCCACCAGAAAAATTGCTGAAAAAATGGCAAGGCGGCTGAAGTAGCAGACATAAATTTTAAAGGAGGTTTGTGTAATGAGGAGATCGGTGCTAGCTCTAGTGTTTACTGCTTATCTGTGTCTTCTGATGACAGGTGGGGTTGTCTCTGCGGCTGCCGACTACCAATATGAGGTCTCACCGATATTTTGTGGAGCCCACAACCAGGTTTTCACGGATTCGCCACTAAAGGCAGTGTTCAGGATAACGGACCCAGGAACAGGAGAGGCTGTGGCCAATGCAGTTGCAACTGTAGTCATCAATGGGGTCCCTGTTGATATGGATGCTGACGAGAACGGAAAACTGACGCTTGAATTCTCCTACGATTATCTCAGACAGTTTGGAAATGATTTTGAGATTGTGATAGACAAGGTGAACTGGACCCCAATTGATCCTATAAAGTTTGATGTTCTGCTTCATGATATGACATGGGATGAATATGCTAAAGGCGTTGAGAAGAACGGTGAATTAAATACTGCAGGTAGCGATCTGTATCTCACACCTTCAAGTCTTGGAGATATGGGTACTTTAAATCATAAGGGGGATACCGTCACAAAGAGGGTATATATACACAACAGAGGTAGTTCTCGTCATAAAGTAGTTAAACTTGTTGTCTGGAATGATAGTACCGGGGGTAATTATGAAGAGTTTGTTAATGCTTATATTTATCCAGGTGAAAGCAAATATGTGGATGCTAAATGGGAAGTAAAGAGTAGGGGGACCTTTGATGAGGTGGTATCTGTTAAGGTGAAGTTCTACCACACAGATGGTTCATCACCAAACCCACTTGTTACAAGTGGTTATTTTACGATTAAGGGAACAGGGTTTGATTTTGATAGTGGAGGAGGTGGTTGTACCGTCATCCAGGGGTCAATGAATCTTCCTTCGGCAACTGTTAACACTTTTATCATGATTTTACCTGCTGCAATATTCTTTTTCAGAAGGATGAAGAAGAAATAAATTTTCAGGAAGGAGATGAATTAGATGAGACGTTTATTGTTTGTGTTGATGCTGGCTGTATTCATGCTGTCTTCTCTGGCTGGCTGTTATGTTTATACGAAGGAGCCGCCACCACCACCGGCGGTTATCATTATACCAGGTGATACGCCACCCCCACCACCGCCTTCAGGTGCTGTAGGTCCGGCAAGATAGCGTAAATCACAGGACAGTCTTCCCTTTCAGGAAATGGGGGCCGTAATGACCGGTTAAGTCCGTCAAGACCACGAAAAGGAAGGGGTTAATAATGAAAGCCGTGAAAGCTTGGTTGTTGACCATGATTTTCATTCCACTGATTAGCTTGCCGGTTTTTTCCGGTAGAGGAGAGTTCACACAGGTAAAGGGTATCGGCTATCCACCCATAAGGGCTCAAAGTCCTGCACAAGCCCGTCTTCTTGCAAGGAGGTCGGCTATACTGGATGCATACAGAAACGCTCTCGGTATAGCTGGCAATGGCGGAGAATACGATGAGCGGGCATTCTACTTACATTTTGGCGGTTTTATTCAGGGAGCCAGGATAATAAAAGAAGAGTTCCTTGAAGATGGTGGGATTATGGTTACCCTTGAGATAGATGAGATGGAACTTGCTGGAATGGCAAAGAAGATTAAGACAGGAGTGAATGAGCCCCCCATGGGTCCATCAGGTGCAGTAGGGAAACCCGCAAGGGTTTCCATCAGTGAGTGGCAAAAGGTTGTGGCCAAGTTTGTAACTTATGTTAACAGGAATACAGAGGGAGGAGCAGAATGAAAAAGAATCAGTTGAATAAAGTAATCATGCTCTTTGTAGGTATAGTGATTGTAGTGTTTACAGCCTCGGGATCTGACGCCTACACCTCAGCCCAGAAAAGGCTTATGGCAAAAAGGGCTGCCAAGGTTGACGCGCTAAGGAACCTGGCTGAAACCATCTATGGCGTAAGGATTGATTCAAGCACAACAGTTAGGGACTTTGTCACACAATCAGATACGGTAAGAGCGAGGTTGTCAGCAGCAATTCAGGGAGCCAAGGAAGTTGATTATGTAGAACACCCTGATGGCACTGCTGAGGTGACGTTAGAGATCACAGTAGGCAGGGTGGAGGATATCCTTGGAAGAAGGCTTTACTATGACCATAAGACATTTCAGGCAACAGGTTACGGAGCGCCTCCTGGTGAGTCTGTCTCAACTCCGGATTCTAATCCTGAACCTTCAGTCAACCGGACGATTCAGGCGAAGGGTTATGGTGCTGAGCCGAATGATCCATATATGAACTCAGCCCAGAAAAGGCTTATGGCAAAAAGGGCTGCAAAGGTTGATGCGCTAAGGAATCTGGCTGAAGAAGTATATGGGATCAAGATTACCAGCGATTCATATGTGAAGGATTTTGTGACTCAGTCAGATGAAATAAGGTCGAGGGTGAGAGCATGTATCCAGGGAGCCAGGGTGGTTTCAGAGAAGCAGATGCCGGATGGTACTTATGAAACCATAGTTGAAATAGATCTTGCCTCTGTAAGGAGCGCAATTGGTATAAGATGAGTTTGCGGATTAAAAATACCGGGAGGAGATTAATGAAAGGGAAAATTACGGTTTTAATGATGCTGGTAGTCTTTGCTTTGACAGGTTGTTATGTGGTCCCTGCAAAAGAGGCTACACCAGGGTATAAATGGGAACCCATAGTTCTGAGGGCAACGGGGACGGGAGTCCCCCCTTCAAGGGCGATAAATCCAGCACAGGCAAGATTGATGGCAAAGCGCGCAGCCAAAATGGATGCATTAAGAAATCTCCTTGAACAGGCCTATGGCGTTACGATATCTTCAAGTTCGAGTGTGCGTGATTTTGTTTTACAGAATGATTCCGTCAGATCAAGGGTTGATGCATATATCAAGGGAGCAAAGATTGTTGACGAACGCTACCTGCAAGATGGAAGTGTGGAAGTGGACATGGAAATAATACTTGGGTATGATTTTAGAAAGATTTTTCCGTAATGTCATTTAGGTACAGGAGGTATCTTCTGTAGAATCTGGCAGAAGAGACCTCCTGCATGAACAAAGCTTGAATTTGAAGTTGTACGTGTCTCCGCGCATAATGAATGTCTTCTCTAAAGGAGTAACTGTATGGTATATAAGAATGGTGCTTTTGCTTCAATGGTTTTTTTTCTTGCAGCGTTGTTTTTTCCCTTATTATGCCTACATGCTGAGGCCGGAGAGTTCATTGTGACCGAAGGCGTAGCTGCAATTATAAATGGTAATATTGCGGCTGCGCGTGACAAAGCGATAGATGATGCATTGAGGAAGGCCGTTGAACAGGCAGTTGGGACAATCGTTTCTTCGGAGACGATGACGGAAAATTACCAGGCAATACATGACAAGATACTCACTCAGACGGCGGGGTATGTTCAGCGGTATAAAGTTCTCTCTGAGAGACCTGATAATAACCTGCTGAGAGTCAGAATTCAGGCGGAAGTAGGGAAGTCAAACCTGATGGACGATCTCAGGGCACTTGGATTGCTCCATGTACTCAAGGAGAAACCGAAAGTGATGGTTCTGATAGATGAAAAAGTGGGGAGTCTGTATGGGACAACTGTGTGGGAGGATGTTGGGCAGGCCGAGTCAACAATAATGGAGAAGTTCATTAATGCTGGATTTAATGTGGTTGACCCGCAAACAGTAAGGGCAAATATATCACGGGACAAGGCTCTGCGGATGCTTGAAGGGGATACAACTGCCACTCAAGCCGAGGGGCTTAAATATGGTGCCCAGGTTGTGATTACCGGCAAGGCCTATTCAAAGACAGCTGGTGGAAGGCTTTATGGGAGTAATATGAGATCAGTGCAGGCAACTGTTCAGGCAAGAGTAATAAGGACAGATTCAGGTAAGGTTATCTCAGCAAGGAGTGAAACCGGGAGACAGGTGCATATTGATGAACTGCAGGGGGGGGCACTTGCGATAAAAAAGGCAACGGCAAAACTTGCAGACAAATTAATGAGCGATATTATCAGGACATGGAGGTCTGAGGTGTATGGCCGTTCTCAGGAGATAACCTTGATGATCAGCGGGCTGAAATCGTACAGACAACTGTCAGAAATTAAGCGAATTCTGAAAAACGAGACACAGGGTGTTAGAGAAGTTCATCAGAGGAGTTTCATTTCCGGGGTTGCAGAGTTAATGCTGGATTATGGAGGTAAGTCAACAAACCTGGCTGATAATCTTGCAGAGAGGAACTTCAGGGGTTACCGTCTTGAGCCCACCAATGTAACACCCAACAGGGTGGATGTAAAGGTCATGCAGGAGTGATAGAACGAACCCGGGAGGAGTATTTTTTTTCTTGCTTGCTGCGTGTTGACAAACAAAAAGGCTCTACAGATGTCCACTCTTATAATATTACATGCAACTGTGTTACAAATTGATTGAAAACTTTGAGGCTGATATGTATATTCAGAAAGTAAAGAAACTTTTCTTTGGTGTTTTTTTATTACCAACTCTTTTGCTGATAATCACTGGTTGTGCCAGAAGTAATGGGTCAAAGTGCGTTAGTCACTAAAAGCGTTTACAAGTTGGCCTTCGGGAGGTAAGATGGTACCTTTCAGGACTGAATTTTCAAGCCACCGCCTCTGGCGGTGGTAGTTGATTGGTTTCAACTCGTTAACATTACTCCTGTCTCATTTTTGGGGGCATATCACTGCCCCTTGTCCTTCTTCCTCGCCCCCTGATACCGCCCTGCCAAAACCGCTGTCGCCTTCTTCCTTTCTCTCATCGTCAACATCTCTCTTTGTCCTTCCAGCATCCCAGCCTCCTGTCTCTGTGTTTTCGGAAGGCTATTTTCCCAACCCTTTTCGTTTAGACTTTTTATGAGGCAATTCGGGGCATTGACTTATTCGTGCGCTCATGGTATCATTATCAAAGTAAGGATGGAGACTAATTTTGAGATTCTTGACATCTCGGGGGATGTGGGGATAAGGGTCTCCGGCAAGTCCCTTGAGGATGTTTTCAAAAATACCGCACTGGCGCTGTACAGCCTTGTTACAAAACTCTCCTCAATCAGACCTGAAGAAACCATTGAGGTAAAGGTTTACAGTGAGTCAATCGAGGGGCTTCTGGTGGGGTGGCTGAATGAGCTGATCTTCCAGCTAGATACCTATGGCTTCATCGGTATGGATGTGGAGATTGAGACCCTTAATGAGAACCGGATAGAGGCATCTCTGAAGGGGGAGCGGTTTGACCTGGAGCGGCATGAGCAGGGACTTCTGCTCAAAGCGGCAACCTATCATAACCTGAAGTGTGAGAAGAAGAACGGTTTCTGGAATGTGGAGGTAGTGTTTGATATCTGATATGATTTTGTCCTTCCCGGGGTGGTTTCCTTTCTCACGGATCCCAGCGATAAATGATCGACAGGGATGGATGTGCTTCGCTCAGGAGGTATTTGTCTACCCTTATCGCTGGATTTGAGTTTCTGGTGAATCTTTTGCAAAATTGAAATCCCATCAAACCCGATACCCCCTGCCCTTTATTGGCAATTTTCATCGCCGGATTCCTGGATGAAATATCCGCGGGAACATTTTGGGCCGGAGTGTTATACAATAGTAGAAGGTTATGGTGAAATTAGATTCAGGTCTTGAAGGAGGTGGAGGAATGAAAAAGGGTATTGAACGGATAGATGATACGAGGCTGAGGGTGCCTGTGGGGTATCAGCCCGGGATGAATGTGGAGGGGATGATCTATATAGACAGGGAACTGGAGGGTCATCTTGAAGAACAGGCGATAATGCAGGTTGCGAATGTGGCAACCCTGCCGGGTATCGTTAAAGCCTCCCTTGCCATGACGGACATTCATTATTTGTTGTACTTCCCATCTTTACCTCCCGTTCCTTACATTAGTCTGGTTCAGTACAAAGGCTGAACCTGTAGTTATTTTATTACTTTCCGCAGCCCTTTTCTATGACATAGATCATATTTCAAGACTATGATTTATCTCATGTTTTTTTCTACTATCCGAATGCTTGAATAGAAGTATGAACGGCCCGGCCAGGTTACACATATTAAGGCGTATCACCCAGTTCCTCTTTCTCCTGCTTATTCTCCTCCTGCCGGTCTTTGACATCCTCCGGTATGACACGGTCACAAAGGAGCTCTTCATCTTCGGAAAGGCCTGGAGCCTGGGCCTCCGTGACGCCATCTCGGACGGCCAGCTCGTTTCATCAACACGGGTAGCCCTTACAATAATCCTGAAGGCTATCATCCCCTGGGTTATAATCCTCTCCATATTCCCCCTGTTAGGCTTCTTTTTCGGACGCCTGTTCTGCGGGTGGCTCTGCCCTGAGGGCTTTCTCTTCGAATTTGCCGACTATCTCAATCTGAAGATACTAGGAAGGAGGAGTCTCTACAGGACTGCCTATAACAATCCTTCTGTTGAAGCATCAAGGAGAGGGTTGTACATCATCCTGGCAGTTCTCTTCTATATTACCGTCCCCCCAGTCATAGGTGTCTTTCTCACAGGATACTTCATCGCCCCTGCAACAATATGGAAGGAGATAACCACCGGCAACCTTTCCTTCGGCCTGAAGGCTGGTATCGCAGGGGTGAGCATCTACCTGGTCATAACCTCCATCTTCGTCCGCCATCTCTTCTGCAAATACGTATGCGCGCCAGGTCTTATGCAGATGCTCTTTGGATGGTTCAGTTCCCGTTCACTCCGGGTTGAATTTGACAGGGCCAATATCTCCCGGTGCACTGACTGCAGGAGGTGTGAACAGGTCTGTTTCATGGGTGTAATGCCGAGGGCTCCACAGAAGAACATAAATTGTGTAAACTGCGGCGAGTGCATCTCTGCCTGTGAGAAAGAACTGGGGAGGGACAACGGCCTTTTCTCCTTCCAGAGAGGAAAGAAAAAAGAGAACGAGAGCAAGACCTCCCAGCCGGTACTCAGACACCCTTGAACTGAGACTGAATCAAACATTGATAACTAAGTCATTGGTCATTTCTAGCCTTTCTCGCGTTCAGCCTTTCTCGCCTTATACTTCTCCCCGCCAAACGCTACTCTTAACTTAACCTTGACCTTAGCCTGTTTTCATCCCCTGCCGGACCTCATGTTTATCCAAAGTCAAGGTTGATACAGCCAGTCTTCTTCATTCCCTGGGCATTCATGTATAATATCCCTCGTGAAAACCAGTGCACCCATCACAACAGCCATAAGACCGGCAGACCAGGTAAGCATATTCTTCCTCTCCCTCTTTGCCTCACTAACACTCCTCTTCCACAGGACCATTGAGACTCCCTTCAGGCTCCTGGTCATCTATGGAGTTCTTATCGCTGTCCAGATCTATCTCGGAAAACTCGCCCCCCGAAAGGGGGTTCTCAAGTTCATCTACGATATCGGCTTTCCCACAATCGTAATATTCGTGGTATTTGACACCCTCACCATCCTTGTCCCTGGAATAAGGAATCACGACATAGATTATCTTCTTATCAGGGCAGACTATTTTCTCTTCAGGACATACCCTACCGTCTGGATTGAAAGGTTCTATAATCCCTTTCTCACAGACCTCTTCCAGATTGGATACCTGAGCTACTACTTCCTCCCGATCATGCTGGGAGCAACGCTGAAACTGCAGAAGCGGAATGACGAGTTTGAAGAAGGGCTCCTTTTCATACTCCTCTGTTTCTTTCTCTCCTATGTTGGGTATATCCTCTTTCCAGCCCTCGGGCCCCGATACACCATGGAGCATCTCCAGAGCCTCCCTGTTCAGGGTAACGGCCTCTATGAATGGACAGTCTCCATACTGAACCAGATCGAGGGCATTAAGAGGGATGCCTTCCCGAGCGGACACACAGGCATATCGCTGACAGTGCTTCATCTGACATTCCGTTTTGAAAAAAGACTCCTCCCCCTGTTCATCCCTCTCGTGCTGCTCCTGATCATCGCAACAGTATACTGCCGGTACCACTATGCAGTGGATGTCCTCGGAGGGATCGCCCTTTATCTCCTGACCATCTTGACAGGAAGATTCATGATGAAGAAATGGGCAACCCAGGTTGACCCCTCATGAATACAGGAATCAATACTCTGCCATGAGACCTGAAAGGGACAGGCAAAGAAAAAGACCAGATGAAAAGGGTAAAACCCCGGCTCCGGGAAAGAAAACCATCTGTGCAAACAGGGAATGCCGGCTGAGGAAGGCAGGTTGCAGGGGATTCGAGGGCTGTCCCGGATATCTGAAGAAATATTAACTGTCTCAAAACAACTACAACATATACTGAGAGCAGGCGGTGCTGGTGAGGGCATCAAATTCAGCGATACCAACAGTGCCGTTCAACGATGTATTGGTCATGGCATTAAACCTCACAGGGTTCAGACCTGTGTGATTAAAACCCATCGCATCAATTTGTGCCCGAAACAGTACTGCCTGCTATTCGAAAATTCATACAATCTGTAATTTTTATTATGAGGCGGTTAATAACTCCTTCAGTAAATCATTTCCCTGTCAACATCTCCATCGAGGAGGCGGTTTTCCAGTTCCGGTATGAGGCGGATTGTGATCTGGATTTTATCCCCCGCTTTCCGGTAGGAGATATCAAGGATATTCGGGAGCCCGTAAAGAAATGTGTAATATAGGGGCCTCACTTCATAGCCCACGACCGCACCTTCAGGAGATATGATCTCCTCTATCATGGCCCGCCAGTAACCATTGTTTTCGCTTATGAACTTCAGCGCTTTATCCAGGGCGTCTTCCCTGGAGAGATTCTTTCTGAGTTGATAGTCATAGTCACGACTGAGTGGCTCGAGGACATATCGGTCCCCCGGAATATCAAGAAATGCCACCGTTTCAAGGTCTTCAAGGAACTGCCCCCCGTAGAGGATGAGGTCATAACGTCCGGGCGGTATCTCTGCAATATCCATCTCCTTCATCGTTGCACAGGAAAGGAGGATCAATGCCGGCAGCAAAGAGGTTATCATCACAATCAACTTCTTCATATCATGTATTATAAACCAGCATAACCCTTTTGTGCCTCTCTTCCCTTGGCCAGCGGCTCCAATGAAGCGCTTTTTTGTGCTAAAATAGTCATCCAGTATCCTCATTAATGGTGAAATACTTATGATTAACATACTCTTCATCGGGGCAGGCGGCTTTTTCGGTGCCATCTCAAGGTATCTCGTAAGCCTCTGGATAGGCGAGAGGTTCGGCAGGACCTTTCCAATGGGGACTTTTTCAGTAAACATTATCGGATGTTTCATAATAGGACTGCTGATGACCATTTTTTCCGAAAGGGTGCTGGTACCCCATCAATGGCGCCTCTTCGCTGCAGTGGGTTTTGTAGGTTCCTTCACCACCTTCTCCACCTTCGAGTATGAAACAGGGACACTCATCTTCGACGGTGAGTGGTTCCTTGCAGCACTGAATGTCGCCCTGAGCATCATAGTGGGGTTTGCGGCCCTGAAGGCCGGAGAAATCATTGCAAGGAGCATATAAAATGGTCAAAAAGGGACCTGCCAAGAAACTGAGCATCTTTGTTGATGAATCAGACCGCTACGGGAAGAAGCCTGTTTACGAGGTTCTTATCGACATCTTTTACAGGAAGAAGATATCGGGAGTGAGTGTCTTCAGGGGAGTGGCCGGTTACGGAAGCGACGGCGTCTATCATACCCAGAAAATGCTCACTCTCTCGGGCAAAATGCCTGTAAAGATCGAGGTGGTGGATTCCGAGGAGATGATAAACAGTGTATTGCCCGATGTCTATCAGGTCGTTGAAAAGGGCCTGATAGAGGTGAGCGATACGAATGTGATAAAGTGCTGCTCAGGCCGGGAAGAAGAAGATGAAAAGGAGGGCGAGCGGATGAAACTTGAAGGAAAGGCGAAGATGCTCCGTGTGATAGTGAGGGAGGACCACAAATGGGAGGGTGAGCCGCTCTATGAGGCGATTGTTAAACGGTTCATACTGATGGACGTTGCGGGGGCAACCGTTTACAAGGCAGTGGCAGGCTATGGTCCCCACAGGAGGTTCAGGAAGATGAAGTTCCTTACAAGGAAGGGAGAGCTTCCTGTGCTTATAACCGTGATTGATACTGAGGAGAAAATAAAGGAGATAATGCCGGTCCTGGATGAGATGGTGGATGAGGGAATAGTTGTCCTTTCTGACGTGAATGTGATCAAGTATACCCATGTAAGTCCAGACGGGGGCGCTGAACTTGTATAGGCTCTCCTTGATTTTTGAAGATTCAGTCTTATAGAATTATACTGCCTGGCGATGGAGTCCGCCCTGAACCGCCTGTGGCCTTGCCATACGGCTAATGACTCCTGTAACACTCTGTTGCTACAGGAGGTGCTGTATGGCAGAACTGTATCAGCCGTCCAACCAGGGAGAATCACCAGTAGGCCTGTCAGACCCCCCTGAAGCTTCCTTCCCCGGAGGTGACCCATGGCTGTAAGTCTCGCCCTTGTAGTGCTTCTCGGACTCCTTGCTGATTATATATTCAGCAAGGTCAGACTCCCCGGACTTGTTGGGATGCTCATAGTGGGGATCATCTGCGGGCCCTATGTCCTGAACCTGATGCAGCCTGAGCTGATGAAGGTCTCGGCAGACCTCAGAATGGTCGCCCTGATCGTAATCCTCCTCAGGGCAGGGCTCGAACTCAGGAGGGAGACCCTGAACCGTGTCGGAAGGCCGGCATTATTGCTTTCATGTATCCCTGCAGTTTTTGAAGGTGCGGCAATAACCATACTGGGACCGTACTTTCTGCATATCTCCTGTCTTGAATCCGCCATACTTGGTGCAATCCTTGCAGCGGTCTCACCGGCGGTGGTGGTACCCCTGATGATCAATTTCATCGACAGGAAGATGGGGACGAGAAAGGGCATTCCCACTTTGATGCTTGCCGGCTCGTCCATTGATGATGTCTTCGTGATCGTGATATTCTCCATCCTCCTCGGGATGTATACCGGGGCAAAGACCAACATACTGCTTAAACTGCTTGAGATTCCCGAGTCCATCATACTGGGAATAATCATTGGAGCCATCTCCGGCTATATCCTTTACAGGATATTTGAACGATACAGTCTGAGGGCCACGAAGATGACCATCAATATCGTGGCCGTATCAATACTGCTTATCTGGCTTGAAGAAACCCTCAAGGGAAAGGTCGCCATATCAGGCCTCCTCGGGGTGATGACAATAGGGTTCATACTCCTTGAAAAATCCGAAATCAGGGCACACAAGATGTCGCAGAAGCTTTCAAAGGTCTGGATATTTGCAGAGATCCTCCTCTTCGTGCTTGTGGGGGCACAGGTGAATATAGAGGTTGCCTGGGATGCAGGGCTTCAGGGTGCGGCGCTCATATTCACAGCACTTATTGGACGGAGTATCGGTACCTATCTCTCATTGCTCGGCACTGATCTCAATCTCAGAGAGAGACTCTTCTGTGTGATATCTTACATTCCCAAAGCGACGGTACAGGCCGCCATAGGGGCGGTCCCCCTTGAGATGGGGGTAAAGCATGGTGATATAATTCTTGCCATGGCCGTGCTTTCCATTCTTCTGACCGCTCCCCTCGGGGCTATTGGTATAATGATTACAGGCAACAGGTGGCTGGAAAAAAATGCATAACAAAGGTTGCACAAGACAGGAGAGGCCTGAAGGCATCATCCAACGTTCTGGACAGTTAATGATGAAAAGTCATATCTGGTACGGAGGGTATTGAATGGAGAGTAATTTCAAAAACCTCAAAAAAGAACTCCTCAGGATGATTGATGAGGTTTCCGCCCTTGATGCCGTTTCTGAATGCCCCTGCAGTGAACTCCGGGACAAGATACTTCAGAACAGGTTCAACCTTGTGGTTGTCGGCCAGTTCAAGAGGGGGAAGACAACACTCATAAACGCCCTCCTTGGTGCGGACATTCTGCCCACCGCAGTAGTCCCTCTGACCTCTATAGTAACTGTAATAGAGTACGGCAGGGAGATCGAAGTCAAGGTCCAGTTCAATGATGGAGGCACTAAAAAAGTATCTCCTGCGGAACTGGCAGAATATGTTACTGAAAAGGGCAACCCGGGGAACGAGAAGGATGTGGCGGAAGTGCTGCTCAGATACCCCTCAGAGTATCTGCACGACGGCGTCAGGCTGATAGACACCCCAGGGGTGGGATCGGTATATCAGCATAATACTGAAGTGGCCTATGAGTACCTTCCACGCTCTGACGCAACGGTCTTTCTTATATCTGTCGATCAGCCCCTCAGCAGGGCAGAGATAGACTTCCTGAAGGATGTCCGTCAGTATGCCGACCGGATTTTCTTTCTCCTTAACAAGGCCGATTACCTCAGTCCCGGGGAACTGGAGGAGTCAGTGGAGTTTACACTTTCCACCCTGAGAGATGAGGCAGGTTTCGCCTCACCTGAACTGTATACTGTTTCTGCCAGGCTCTGTCTTGACGGTAAACGCCGGGGCAGTGATGAACTGCTCGCCAGGAGCAACATGCCCTCCTTTGAGGAGCGGCTGAGAAGGTTTCTGATCGAGGAGAAAGGAATGATCCTTCTGAGGTCTGTATCAAACAACCTGAGAAGGGTTGTTTCCGAGGCCTTACTGAAGACAGAACTACAGATAAAGGCACTTATGGCTCCCCTGGAAGAGATCGAGGCAAAGCTCCAGGCCTTTGAAGACAGGCTCCGCGAGATCGAGATGGAAAAAAGGGATTTCGAGATCCTCCTGGAGGGTGAGAAAAAAAGGATCCTTGCCGAAATCCTTGACCTCGATCTTGATGAGGCCCGAAGCCAGCTAAGGGAAGAACTCCTTCCCCGGTTTGAAGAGTTCTACCAGAAAAACAGGGGCCTTCCACCGGGGAAGTTGAGAAAGGCCCTTGAGTCGTTTATCGGCCAGTCGGTGCGCCAGTACTACAGCATATTCAGGAAGAATGAGGATACCAGGGTCTCCATGGCCTTTGAAAAGGTGGCGGAGAGGCTTCAGTCCAGGATAAACCTGATAGTAGATGAGTTGCTCAGGTATTCATCGGAGCTCTTTGACCTCTCCTTTGAAAGATTCACGGCCGAGGCGCTCTGGAGCATGGAATCGTCCTTTTATTTCAAATTCAAGGACGAACCATTGATGATCGAGATGCTTGGAGAGGCCCTCACATCTCTGATGCCCAGGTTCATAAGTAACAGAATCATATACAAACACATGAAAAGCT
Source organism: uncultured Thermodesulfovibrio sp. (assembly GCA_964542175.1). GTDB lineage: Bacteria > Nitrospirota > Thermodesulfovibrionia > Thermodesulfovibrionales > JdFR-85 > WFTX01. The sequence goes on from CAZITN010000004.1 coordinate 14,767, forward strand.
ACCTGCTGGAGATGATTGAAAGGCAGTCCGGCCGCATCCGGTGGGATTTTGTTGACAGACTTCAGAAAAGTCAGCGTGAATTCAGGTGGCAGATGATGGAAAGAATTGACGAAACCATCAGGGGCATCAGAGATGCAATCAAGAAGGGACTCGATTACAGGGAAAAGGGCTCTGAAGAACTGAACGTCAGGCAGAGGGAGGTGCAGGAAGAACTGGAAAAGTTACAGGATCTCAAAAAACGCATCAGTCGAATAATAGATACTGACCTCCAGCAAGGGGCTGTTTGAATGGGCAGGTCCTATCTCCGAGCATCCCCAAAATCAGGCAGACTGATCGTCCGGCAATAGATCTTTTCTCAAGGACTCACCTGTATCCGATCCCAGAAGCACCGCAATCCAGCGGGTATCTTCGCGACTCTGGAGGGCTATCTTGAGCGTCATTGTCAGAGGAACGGAAAGAAGCATGCCCACCGGCCCGAAGACCCAGCCCCAGAATACCAGTGAAATGAAGACAACAAGGGTAGAGAGGCCGAGGCCACGCCCCATAACCTTCGGTTCGATTATGTTCCCGGCCACAATATTGACAATCAGATAGCCTATGGCCGCCAACCCCGCCTGGGTAAGGCCAAGCTGGATATAGGCGAGCAACACCGCCGGAAGAGCTGCAAGGATGGAACCTATATTTGGTATATAGTTAAGGAGAAAGGCCAGAAGGCCCCACAGAAGGGCAAAGTCCACTCCAAGCACGAGAAGCCAGAGTGCAACAGCCACACCCGTTCCGAGACTGATCAAGGTCTTGATCGCCATGTATCTCTGGACATTGCTTATGAAAGAGTTGAAATAAGGGAAGGACCTGTCAGGATCGTGAAGAACCCCTCTCAGTTTCTGTGGGAAGGTAGAAGCCTCAAGGAGTATGAATACAATGGTGAAGGTAATAAGGAATCCGTTTGTAAGAACACCACCAAGGCCGGTGAGCATCTTCGACGCCAGGTTCATCGCCAGTGATGGATTGAATACCTCGAAGAGCTTCTCAGTGGAGATATCAATACCAGTTCTGTTAATCAGTGAGAGCACTGCCGTGGCCTTTTCCCTCAGACGTTCCTGGTAAAAGGGGAGGTTTTCAGAGAAGCTCTCTATCGACGTGCCCACCATCGTTGCAATTAGTACTGCTATGACTATGATTGCTGATATCACTATCAGAAGGGCAAGGGCCGTGGGTACCCTTTTTTTCTTCAGCCAGAAGAGAGGCGGAGCCACTATGATGGCGATGAAGGTGGAAAGCAGAAAGGGGACAATAAGGGGGGCGGCAACGCGCATCCCTGCCACTACTATCACAAAGGCCGCTAAAAGGACAATTATGTTCGTCTTTCTGTTATCCATTGCTGGTATCCTATCGCTATAAGGTTATTATAACCTGAATTGAATGATTTAGAGCTCTTACTGACACTTGCGAAGTGTCAGTAATGAGTGCTGTAATCCTGGGCGGCCCATGGCAACTACTACAGGGAGCCATAAGAGAGGTGAATTACCGGGTAAATTGGGGTATAATATGTCCAACAGGTTCTGTACGGCTGGAAAACCTTGCAAAAAGGAGTAGGAAGAAAGATGATCACTATCGATGTCCCCGGCTTTGGAACGGCAGAAATCAGATATCTGGTCTCTGACTTCACAGGTACACTATCAGAAGACGGAAGGCTCTGTGATGGTGTGAAGGAGAGGCTTAATGCACTCGCAAAAAAAATCGCCATACATATTCTTACTGCCGATACATTCGGAAGGGCAAGGGAGGAGCTGGAGGGGATCAACTGCTCAATCCAGATCCTCTCAGGGGAAGACCACGACATACAGAAGGAGGACTACATATCGGCTCTCGGGAAAGAAAATGTATTCGCACTGGGTAACGGAAATAATGACCGGAGAATGCTGAGGGCCGCCCGGGTCGGTGTGGCCGTCTGTCTCCGTGAGGGCTGTGCAGTGGATGCCGTCCGCTCTGCAGACATCCTGGTAAAGTCAATTACCGATGGCCTTGATCTCCTGCTCCAACCGAACCGGCTCAAGGCAACACTGAGGTTCTGAACCTTCTGTGACTGAAATGTGGGATTTTACGATCCATTACTGGCCTGAGATCCTCTCGGCACTCACAATCGCCCTGTCGGCCCTGACCTCTGTCCATGCAATCTTCAACAAAGAAGACTCCATCTCAGCTGTTGCATGGGTAGGCCTGATATGGCTTGTCCCTGTCTTTGGATCGATCCTCTATCTCATGCTCGGAATCAACCGGATCAAGCGGCGTGCAAAGGTATTGAGGGGTGAACAGCCCTGGACGGGGGCCAGGACCGGTTATCGGGCCGGAGCGGGCTATCCAGATCAGAAGACCGGGCTGGACGAGCAGTTCAGGGCCCTTTCAGAACTCGTAAGGAGGATTGTCCAGAAACCACTCCTTCCAGGCAACAGGGTCATTCCTCTGATGAACGGCGACAATGCCTACCCTGCCATGCTGAAGGCCATCGATGAAGCTGAAACCTCCATTAACCTCTCCACCTACATCTTTGACAACGACAACTCAGGAAACACCTTTCTGGAAGCCCTTGAAAGAGCAGTCAGCCGTGGTGTTGAGGTGCGGGTGATCGTCGACGACATGGGTGCACGCTACTCACGGCGTCCCATAACAACAAAGATGAAGCGGGCAGGCATAAAAGTTGCGAGATTCCTGCCCACGCTTCTGCCCTCTAAGATGCCCTTCCTGAACCTGAGAAACCACAGAAAAATCCTTGTGATAGACGGCAAGACCGGATTCACAGGGGGCATGAACATCAGGGACGGCCATGTCATCGGTGGAAAACCCTCCCATCCTGTCCAGGATCTGCACTTCATGATTGAGGGTCCCGTGGTGGCCCATCTGCAGGAAGCATTCCTGGAAGACTGGGCCTTCTGTACCGGAGAGAGACTGGACGGTGAAATCTGGTTTCCTGAGATAAGCCCCAGAGGCAGTATCCTGGCCCGGGGGATACCTGACGGCCCGGACGAGGACTTCGGAAAACTCCTCTGGACATTCCACGGCGCATTGGCCTGTGCCAAATCATCCATCAGGATAGTCACTCCCTACTTTGTCCCTGACTCTTCTCTCATAACCTCTCTCAACATCGCAGTCATGCGGGGAGTGAGGGTGGAGATAATACTCCCCCGGACAAACAACCTCCCCATGGTCAAATGGGCCTCTACGGAGATCCTGCCACAGCTCCTTGAACACGGCTGCACTGTATATCTCACAAGCCCGCCCTTTGATCACACGAAACTCATGATCATAGACAGTGCTTGGACTCTCTTCGGCTCCGGGAACTGGGACGCCCGGAGTCTGAAGCTGAATTTCGAGTTCAATGTGGAATGCTACGACACCACCCTCGCTGAAGAACTGGACGCCCTCATTCTGGAAAAGCTCACCAATGCCGAGCAGGTAACCTTGGAAGGACTCCGGAACCGCTCATTTCCTGTCAGGCTCCGCGACGGGATCGCCAGGCTCTTCTCCCCCTATCTCTGAGCCATCCCGCTTCAGGCCAAACTGAACCAGAAAACAATCGGGAAAGTCAAAAATGGGTTGGGACACTTGAGTCAATCATCGTTTGGGCTAAGTTAGTGCCATTGTCCGGCATCTGCCTTTTATGTTAATCTTTCAGGCCGGAACGTTCAGAGGGAATGATCTGAAACCTTGGGCCCTTCTCAGATCCAAAACGATTCCTCTGTGTTTACTGGTTTTTTGTTTGTAGTTTTCAGGTAAAATATAGAAACCTTTATGTGCAGCTACCTGCAAGAACCGGGAGGAGACTTGTCACAGAAGGACAGACTCATACTTGCCCTTGATCTTAATGATCCAGACTACGCCCTTGAGGTGGTTGATAAGTTTTCCGAGTGGGTAACCACCTTCAAGGTAGGGCTCGAACTCTTCTCCACCGCCGGACCTGACATAGTGAGAAGGATCCACGACAAGGGGAAGAAGGTCTTTCTTGATCTGAAGTTTCATGACATCCCCAACACCGTCTCAAGGGCGGCCGTACAGGTTGCAAGGCTCGGTGTCTCCATGTTCAACCTCCATGCCTCCGGTGGCTACGAGATGATGAAGAGGACAAGGGAAGCTGTGGTGGAAACATGTCTCAAGGAAAACATCCCCAGGCCTAAAATCATAGCCGTCACGGTCCTTACAAGCATCTCCGAGGATGAGTTCCGGAACGAGATGGGGTTTCAGCACGGAATCCGGACCCATGTCAGACATCTTGCATCAATGGCCCATGAAGCAGGGCTTGACGGTGTTGTCGCCTCCGGGCATGAGGTCTCATCCATAAGGAAGAAACACGGACCTGATTTTATTATTGTAACTCCAGGGATCCGCCCCTCATGGTCGCCGCCGGACGACCAGAAACGGACCATGACCCCCAGGGATGCCCTCAGAAACGGTGCAGACTATCTGGTCATCGGAAGGGCTGTCCTTGCCCAGAAGAACCCGTTAGAGGCGATTGATCTGATCACCCTGGAAATTCTCTCTTCCTGAATGAGCCCTATTTCTTCCTCAATACTTCCATCAAGGGAATCCTTCAGGGATGCACTCCTGAACAGAGGCGAGTTCACACCCATCTGTTTGGAACTCCCTTACAAGGAGCCAGCCTCAGTCTTCAGCAGTCTCTGCCCCTCAAAAGGCATCCTTCTTGAGAGCATGAAAGGACCGGAGGCCATATCCCGACACTCTTTCATCATACCCGCCCCATTGATGGAACTCCGATTGAAAAACGGAATCATGAAGATATCCTTCCAGGACGAGGGTTATAAAACATTGGTACTGGACCTGAACCGGATGGGGAAAAGGCCCCTTACCTTCCTGATGGAACTGATGAGCCACTATCCACAGCAATCCTCCAGGCGACTTCCTCCCTTCATGGGCGGGCTGGTCGGTCTCGTCAGTTACGACTTTGTACACTACCTGGAGAGACTTCCATGTACTGTAACTGACGACCAGGAGATCCCCGATATCCACTTCTACCTCACCGGAACCCTTCTTGCCTTTGACCATATTGAAAAAACCGCCCATGCCATCACCGCTCCTGGGGCGGTGGAGGTATTCAGCAGGCTTTACAAAAAAATGGAAGCCGGTGAGAGCATAAGCCAGCTCCTTTCTCTTCCGGTAGATGAAGCAAATGCAGTCTATGAACGAGCTGTCGAGTCGGTGATACATCTGTCGGAGCAATACAGGCTGGTCCCGGAATCACCTGATTTCAGCCTTCCTCAGAAGAAAAGGAGCCTTGATATCTGCTACGAGACCGGAAGGATGGAATACACCGAGATGGTGAATAGAGCCAAACATTATATCCATCAGGGAGATATTTTCCAGGCAAACCTCTCGCAGCGGATCTCTGCTGACCTTGTGGGGAGAGACCCCTTCAGGCTGTACTCCATCCTCAGAAAGATCAACCCTTCCCCTTTCGCCTTCTATGCCGATTTCGGTGACTACCAGATTGCAAGCTCATCACCAGAGAGGCTGGTCAGACTAAGAGCCGACATCGCCGAGACCAGACCCATCGCCGGAACCAGGCCGAGGGGCCTTACCCGGACGGATGACAACCGCCTCTGTGCCGACCTGCTTCTGAATGAGAAGGAGCGGGCAGAGCATATCATGCTGATAGATCTTGAGCGGAACGACCTTGGGAAGGTCTGCCGTTATGGAACCGTTGAAGTGAATGAATTGATGGTGACGGAATCATACTCCCATGTTATACATATAGTCTCAAACGTCCGGGGCGTCGTCGCACCGGGAAGAAACGCCTTCAGCCTCCTCAGGGCCGCCTTTCCGGGCGGGACCATAACGGGTGTGCCCAAGGTAAGGTGCATGGAGATAATAGATGAACTGGAAAAGACTGCGCGGGGACCCTATACCGGCTCCTTCGGTTATATAGCCTTTACAGGGGATATGGATATGAACATAATCATAAGGACATTTCTTATCAAGAAAGATATCGCCTATGTCCAGGCAGGGGCAGGTATAGTTGCAGATTCAGATCCGGAGAGGGAATACCTTGAAACACTCAAGAAGGCGGAGGCGCTGCTTTCCACCCTCGAACGGTTCTAACCGAAGAGGAACCACCTCTTTTTCGTCCTGGCGTTCTCAATGGTCTCCTTGAGCTGGAGCAGGATCGATGTTGCCTCATCCTGCCGCGCTGAGAGCTTCTCCATAGTCCTGGCAAGGTCCTCAACAACATTACCAAGACGGGCGATCTCCTCCTTCAGTTCCTGACTCCCGGCCATAGCCTCCTTCAGCAAAGCAAGTTCATCCTCAACCCGCCCGAGGACCCTCTCAGAAGGGAAAGCCGACTTGTCTATGGGAGAGACCCTGGCTTGCCCGGGGCGGACTGCTGTCCTGCCCCTGGCCTGAGAAGGCCTTTCCGCTCCGGCAGGTTCTGCTGTCTCCTCTGTGTGGGGTCTGATATCAATCTTGTGTTTTGAAGAGATGTGCTTCAGGAGGGCCTTCGTAATACTCTGGAATGTTTCATTCACCCCCTTGCCTTCAATGGCCACTGCCTCGAAAAAGGGATGGTTTTCAGAGTTGAGCCTGCTGTTCAGTTCCTCTACCGGCATGATATTCGGAAGGTCCCTCTTGTTGTACTGAAAGACCACGGGGATGTCATCAGGATTGAGGTTGTTTGCTATGAGGTTTTCCCTCATATTATTAAGGCTTTCCAGATTTTCATCTATCATCTGGGTCTGTGAGTCGGCAACGAAGACCACTGCATCAGCCCCTTTGAGAACGAGTTTCCTCGTGGCGTTGTACCTGACCTGACCGGGAACGGTATAGAGCTGAAACCGGATGGAAAACCCCTTTATCTTTCCCAATTCAACGGGCATGAAGTCAAAGAAAAGAGTCCTGTCTGCCTCGGTGGAAAGCGAGAGGAGTTTGCCCCTCCTTTCAGGATCAAGGGATGAGTGCAGATACTGGAGATTTGTCGTCTTTCCGCTCAACCCAGGACCGTAGTAAACAATCTTTAGGGTTATCTCCTTGGTTGCATAGTTAAAGAGTGCCATAAAGTACCTTTACCCTCAAATAGTCTGGTGATACCCAGGATCCTCTCCCCCCCTCAGATTATAGCATAAACACTGTTTCTTGTGCGGTATTTTACCCGATACATCGCCTCATCTGCAAGCTTGAGCAGCTCCTCTTTTGACTTCGCCCTGTCAGGATAGGAGGCTACCCCGAAGCTGGCAGTAACCCTTATATTCAGCCCCTCTTCACTGAGAAAGACCTGCTCTGCAATCGACTTTCTCAGACGTTCAGCGATCATCTTGGCATACTGTGCCGATGTCTGAGGAAGAACGATTACAAATTCATCCCCCCCATACCTTGCCACAATATCAACGGCACGGAGTCTATTGAGAAGTAACTGTCCTACTTCGACAAGGACCTTGCTTCCCACCAGATGGCCGTACCTGTCGTTTACATTCTTGAAGTAGTCAAGATCCATGAAGATCAGGGAAAGGGACGTATTGTAACGGTTGCACCTCTCAATCTCTACCTCAAGGGTCCTCTGGAGGTACCTTGTATTGAAGAGTTTCGTAAGATCGTCTGTGATTGCTAGCTCAGCCATCTTTTGTTGTAGTATCATTTTCTCCACTGCAACGGAAAGGGGCTCAACCACCTTCTGTAATATCTCCATGTCCTCTTGGCCAAGAACTCTGCTCCCCTGCCTGTTTATTATCTCCAGAACCCCTATGGTCGATGACTTTCCCTTTATAGCAATGGCGGCAAGGGATGAGGTCCGGAGTTCACGGTGCAATGGTGCCTCTGTCCTGAGCCTGCTGTCATTCCGGATACTTTCAAGGAGGAGGGGGGAATCCTTTGCAGCCACCCAGCCAGCGATCCCCTCAGCAAAGGGAACGCGCAGGTCCCTTATGACCCGTCGTCTCTTACCTGAAAAGGCTGCCACCATGAAGGAATCTGTCTCAGTGTCCCTGAGGAAGACGGCATAGGCATCATTTTTCAGCCTCTTGCGAACCCTGTCCATGATTGAAGTAAGTATCCGCTCAATATCATCCGTAGCCATCGTAAGGTGGTTGATCTCCCTGTGAATATCGTTAAGCCAGCGGACAAAAAGGAGTTCCTCGTGAAGGGTTTCATTCTGGATCAGAAGGTCCCTGAAAAACATGAGCCTCGCCACGGCCTGGCTGATGAGTCGTCCGGTGGGTTTCTCGAGCCTCTCAACAAGGGGGCGTCTTGCAATGGAGACCTGTTTCTTTGTGATCAGGATTGAGGGAGTAAAAGGGAAGGATTTACAGAGTTTTCTCAGGAGCTTGGCATCGTACTGGTCATAATCAACTATAAAACAGTCCGGCGGTGAGAGTATCCTGTCGAGGCCGTCAGGAGAATCCACCCGTTCAACCACTTCATGGCGGCTCTCTTCCAGATGGTTCTCTATCCCTTCGGGACTTTTGGATATTATTATCACACTATGCATTCAGGCCGCAACACTTCTTGTACTTTTTGCCGCTGCCGCATGGACAGGGTTCGTTCCTTCCAACCTTCTTCGTCTTCTTGACAGGTTTGGTCCTTTCTCCATCCCCGCCTCCACGGCTCAATATGAGAGGGGTTTTTCGCCTGGCCGATACCTTCTCTGCCTCATCTTCAGTCCTGACCTGTATCCTGAAAAGTCTGGTGAGGATCTCGGTCTTTATTCTCTCCGTCATATCTACAAACATATCAAAGGCCTCTCTCTTGTATTCCACAAGGGGGTCCTTCTGCCCATAACCCCTCAGCCCTATCCCTTCCTTCAGGTGGTCCATCGCAAGGAGATGGTCTTTCCATTGTGTGTCCACAACCTGGAGCATCACCACCTTCTCAAGGTAACGGATTACCTCTGGACCGGCCTCATCCTCTTTTCTTCTGTAATAATCCATCACCTCCTTGGTGAGTGCTTCCCTGAGTGCTTCGATACCCTGTATATCACTGATTGTCACGGGCTTGAACCCGAAGATCCCGTAGACTGCGTTGGAAAGCTCGTCCATGTCCCAGTACTCTGCATGCCTGTCCTCAGGACAGTGCGTCAGCAGCAGGCCATCCACTACCTCGCCGACCATTTCTTCAACCCTCTCCCTCAGAGACTCTGCCTCCAGTATCTCCCTCCGGAAGGCGTAAATCTCCATTCGCTGCTTGTTCATTACATCGTCGTATTCAAGGAGATGTTTCCTGATCTCGAAGTTGTGGGTCTCCACCTTCTTCTGGGCATTCTCGATCGCCCTGGAGACCATCTTGTTCTCAATGGGAACATCCTCATCCATTCCCAGCTTCCCCATCAGGCCCGAGATCCGGTCTGAGCCGAATATCCTCATCAGGTCATCTTCAAGGGAGAGGTAGAATCTTGAAGAGCCCGGGTCACCCTGCCTCCCGGAACGTCCCCGGAGCTGGTTGTCTATCCTTCTTGCCTCATGCCTTTCCGTCCCGAGTATGTGAAGCCCGCCCGCCTGGACCACCTTCTCACGGTCTCTCCGGCAGAGTTCCTCCGCCTTCCTGAGGGCCTCTTTCCAGTCATCCTCGGAGGGCTCCTTTTTGTCTTTCAGAAATTCCTTTGCCAGTCCAGCAGGGTTTCCTCCAAGAACGATATCCGTTCCCCTGCCTGCCATGTTGGTGGCAATCGTTATTGCCGATGGCCTCCCGGCCTGGGCAACAATCTCCGCCTCCCTGTCATGGTACTTGGCGTTCAGAACCGAGTGGGGAATCTTCTTTTTCCTGAGCATCCTGCTCAGGAGTTCCGACTTCTCGATGGATATGGTCCCCACAAGAACGGGCTGTCCCCTTTCATAGCAGTCCACAATCTCGTTGATCACCGCCTTGAACTTGGCCTGTTCCGTCTTGTATATCATGTCAGGATAATCCTTCCTTATCATAGGCCTGTTCGTCGGGATCACCACCACATCAAGATCGTAGATCTTGGCAAACTCCTCTGCCTCGGTATCGGCTGTGCCGGTCATCCCGGCAAGCTTGTTATACATCCTGAAGTAGTTCTGGAATGTTATCGTGGCGAGTGTCTGGTTCTCGCTCTCTATCTTCACCCCCTCTTTTGCCTCGATGGCCTGATGCAGCCCGTCGGACCATCTCCGCCCGGGCATCAGCCTCCCCGTGAACTCATCAACGATGATTACCTGACCGTTCTTCACCACATAATCCACATCCCTCTTGTAGAGGTGATGTGCCCTGAGACCCTGGAGGACGTGATGGACAAGCTCGATATTCGTCGGATCAAAGAGATTTTCAACCCCTAAGAGTTTTTCCGCCTTTATGCTTCCCTCCTCTGTCAGGATCGCCGTCTTTGCCTTCTCGTCAATGGTGAAATCCTCATCCTTCCTGAGTTTGGGGATGATCTTGTCTATCCTGTAGTACTTCCCCGTAGACTCCTCGGAAGGACCGGATATGATGAGGGGAGTCCTTGCCTCGTCTATGAGGATACTGTCAACCTCGTCCACTATCGCATAATTCAGCTCCAGCTGGCAGTAGTCACCTATTTCATATTTCATATTGTCCCGGAGGTAGTCAAAACCGAACTCGTTGTTTGTCCCATAAGTGATGTCGGCATCATAGGCCTCCTTCCTCGAACACGGCCTCAGCCGGTCAAAACCCTTTTCCTCAGTACGGAAATCAGGGTCGTAGAGAAATGATGCATCGTGCTGGATCACCCCGATACTCAGGCCGAGGTGATGATAGATCGGTCCCATCCACTGGGCGTCCCTCCTGGCAAGATAGTCATTTACCGTCACAACGTGCACCCCGCGGCCTTCCAGTGCATTCAGATAGACAGGAAGGGTGGCAACAAGGGTCTTTCCTTCACCGGTCTTCATCTCGGCTATCTTGCCTTCATGAAGCACCACTCCCCCAATCAACTGGACATCAAAGTGCCTCATATTCATCAGCCTCTTTGCCGTCTCCCGCACAACGGCAAAGGCCTCAGGGAGCAGATCGTCGAGGTCCTCCCCCTTTTCGAGCCTCTCCCGGAACTGGTCGGTCATCTTTCTGAGTTCGGTATCTGAAAGGGGTGAGATGGAGGCTTCAAGCCCGTTTATCCGCTCCACAATGGGCTGAACCCGTTTGAGTTCCCTCTCGTTTTTCGTCCCGAAAATCTTCTTTAAAATGGCCACCATATCATTAATCTTAAATAAAAGTTCAATCTTTATGCAACAATGTTAAGCATTTTTATTGAAAATATGGCAGCCAAACCACTATAATAACGAGTTTATTGGCATCAGGGGTTTGATGTATGTCAACCCCAGTCGGGGAATCTGAAAAAAACCGGAGGTGAATCATGTTTGAAGCAATAGCCTGGGCAATGGGACCCGCTCCTCAGGGTGGTGCCCAGGGTGGCCCGCAGTCACTCATAACCAGTTTTCTCCCCCTGATAATCATCTTTGCAATCTTCTACTTCCTCCTCATCCGGCCCCAGCAGAAGAGGGCAAAACAGCACAAGGAGATGCTTGAGGCACTGAAAAAGGGGGACAAGGTAATAACTTCGGGCGGGATATACGGTGTGATAGACTCTGTCGGCGATAAAACGGTAACCATTAAGATAGCTGAAAACGTAAAGATCAAACTCGGGAAGGCCTACATTGCAACTCTCAGGTCAACATCCGAAGAGGAATGATCTCAACCCTGAGATAGGAAGGCTTTTTGAAAACAGACGGGCCCGCCACTATATTGAGGCGGCAGACCGTTATCTTGAAAGCATCGGATACACCGAGCATGGTCTGAGACACTGCAGTATCGTCTCGAAAACCGCCTATAACATTCTGAAGAGGCTTGGATATCCGGAAGAAAAGGCATCGATTGCAGCTGCCGCCGGATACCTCCATGATATCGGCAACATGCTCGGAAGGAAGCAGCACCATAAAATGGGTGCCCTCCTTGCAAAGGAGATCCTTGAGGAGGTAGGCTTCGAGCTTGAGGCCACAACAAGTATAATGACGGCGATCGTTATTCATGAGGAGAGCGAAGGGGCCATCCCCGACGAAATCTCGGCAGCACTGCTGATAGCCGACAAGTCTGATGTTCACAGGAGCCGGGTGAGGAATCCATCCATGGTGAAAGAGGACATCCATGACAGGGTCAATTTTGCAGCTACTGAGTCCAACCTCTCAGTAAGCCCTGAAAAAAAACTGATCACCCTCTCAGTGGTGATTGACACGAGGATATCTCCGGTTATTGAGTATTTCGAGATCTTTCTCTCAAGGATGACCGCCTGCAGGCAGGCGGCAAGGGTCCTGGGAACGGAATTTCATCTTCTGATAAACAACACAAGGATGGCATAAGGAGGATAGATGAAGAATATTAAGTGGCGACTCGGGCTGATCATAGGAACATTGATCCTTGCCTTTGTCTTCTTCTTACCGAACACCCCGCTTTTCAAGTACATGCCCCAGTGGTGGAAGGACACCCTCCCCAACCGCGGCATCGCCCTCGGGCTTGACCTCCAGGGGGGGATACACCTTGTCTTTGAGGTTGAAGGTGACCGGGCGGTGGAAATAACAACAGAAAGAACCGCTCAGAGGATCAGGGATGTACTGGAAAAGCGGAAACTCACCGTAGAGGTCAAGAGAGAGGGGAAAGACATAATCATATCTCCCAACTCCCCTGAAGTACGCCAGGCAGTCCTTGATACCTATCCGACACTGGAGAGCACAACAGTTGGTGACAGCCTCATATTCCGGCTCTCTGCCGAAGAGGCAAAGCGGATAAAGGACAATGCCACCGACCAGGCCCTTGAGACAATCAGGAACAGAGTTGACCAGTTCGGTGTGGCTGAACCGGTTATCCATCGGCAGGGTGAAAATGAGATAGTGGTCCAGCTTCCCGGCTACAAAGACCCCAAGAGGGCTATCCAGCTTATTGGGAAGACCGCCCAGCTTGAGTTCAGGCTCGTTGACGACGAGGCCCCCGTAGCTGCTGAACTGCCTGCCTCGATAAGGCCCGGTGAGGAGGAGGAACTCACACAGAAATTCAAGGACAAGATCCCAGAGGATGATGTTATCCTCTTTCAGCGCATATTCAATAAAGAGACGGGAGAGATCACAAAGCGGCCCTTTCTGCTCAAGAAGGAGATACTCCTTACAGGAGACCTCCTTTCCGAGGCCCGGATCGCCATTGACCAGCGGTTCAATGAACCCTATGTCTCCCTATCGTTCAACAGTGCCGGTGCCAAGCTCTTCGAGGAGATAACCGGGAAGTATGTTCAGAAGCGGCTGGCGATAATCCTTGACGGGAATGTTTATTCTGCTCCGGTTATCAGGGAGCGGATAGCCGGCGGAAACGCCCAGATAAGCGGCGCATTCTCCATGGAAGAGGCGAAGGACCTTGCGATCGTCCTGAGGGCCGGTGCCCTTCCTGCACCTGTAAAGCTCCTCCAGAACGTCACTGTCGGCCCATCTCTCGGACGTGACTCCATTGAGGCAGGCAAGAAGGCCGGAATAATAGCCGTCCTGCTTGTTGTAGTCTTCATGTTCATCTACTACAAAATGTCGGGACTGATTGCTGATCTTGCCATGGTTCTTAACGTGATACTCCTCCTCGGGGCAATGGCCTTTCTGAATGCCACCCTTACCTTGCCCGGCATCGCCGGTATCATACTTGCCATCGGCATGGCCGTGGACTCCAATGTCCTCATGTTTGAGAGGATGAGAGAGGAGCTGAGGGCCGGGAAGACGCCCAGGGCTGCCGTAGACTCCGGCTACGACAAGGCGTTCATTACCATTGTGGACTCCCATGTGACCACACTTATCACAGCGGCTGTACTCTTTCAGTTCGGAACAGGTCCCATCAAGGGCTTTGCCGTCACCCTCAGCCTTGGTGTGGCCATCAACCTCTTTACTGCACTGATCGGCACAAAGACGGTCTTCGATATCATAAACTCAAGAAGGGAGGTCAAAAAGCTGAGCATATGATAGAAATAGTAAGAAAGACAAATATAGACTTCATGGGACTCAGAAAATTCACCTTCATAGTCTCCGGCATTCTGGTGATACTCGGGGTAATTGCGATCGTCCAGATATGGACCGGTTCTGCAAATCTCGGGATTGATTTTGCAGGGGGAACGGCTGTCCAGCTCAAGTTTGAAAAGCCCGTCACCCTTCAGGAGGTCAGAAGGGTGCTTGAATCAGCTGGTATCACGGGGTTCGACCTCCAGGACTTCCCTGCTGTAAACAAGGTTCTGATAAAGATAAAAAAGAAGGAAGAGAAACTCGGAGGACTCTCTGACAAGATAATTTCTTCCCTCAGAGAGGGGTTCAGGGAAAACACCATTACTGTGGACTCTACCACGGAGATCGGTCCCAAGGTGGGAGCGAAACTTCGACAGGACGCCATGTGGGCAATACTTGCCGCTACCGCCGGCATACTCATCTATATTGCCTGGAGGTTCCGCTTCCGGTTCAGTGTTGGTGCAACGGCGGCCACCTTCCATGATGTGCTGGCAGTCCTGGGTATTTTCAACCTGATGGGCAAGGAGATAAATCTCATAGTGGTGAGTGCTCTCCTCACCATAGCCGGATACTCACTTACAGATACAGTTGTCGTATTTGACAGGGTGAGGGAGAACCTCCGGTTTGTGGCACGTGAGTCCATCACAGGGGTCTTCAACAGGAGCATCAACGAGGTGCTCTCAAGGACACTTGTAACCTCCCTTACCACATTGCTCGCTGCCGTTGCATTGTATTTGTTCGGCGGGGAGGTGATTCATGATTTCGCGCTTGCGATGATACTGGGAATACTGGTGGGAACCTACTCCTCCGTTTTTGTTGCAAGCCCTATCGTACTGCTCTGGAAAAAACCCTTAACCGCCAGAAAGTGAGATTGATGCTGATTGGTAAATCAAGGGGAAAGCGCTTTCATCAAGGCTCTCCCCTTCTGCTGCCCTGTCCCATTCCAGCAACAGATCTCCTCCAGAGGTTGGTACATGCCTGACAGAAGGTGGTTCGTCCAGAAGACCAACCCTGAGTTCATAGATTATCTTTCGAAGGCCTCTTCTGTCTCTCCTGCATTCGCACAGATCCTGATAAACAGGGGTATAAAGATCCCCTCAGAAGTAAGGGCCTTCCTCAACCCCTCTCTTGACGACATGGAGGACCCCGCTGCACTTCAGGGTGTGAGAGAGGCATCGGAGATAATAAAGGCTGCAGTCTCATCGGGAAAGAGGATTCTTGTCCATGGCGATTATGATACCGACGGACTGACAGGGACTGCCATACTCGTTAGTGCGCTCCGATCCATCGGGGCCTCTGTTGACTATTTCATCCCTGAAAGACTCTCTCACGGTTACGGATTCAATCCCCCTGGTGTGGAATATGCAGCCCGGACAGGGACAGACCTGATAATAACCGTGGATTGCGGAATCACCTCCTTCGAAGCGGTAACACTTGCCAGGCAGGCAGGCATCAGAACGATAATAACAGACCACCATGAGCCCAGAAAGGACAAAACCGGCCAGCCCCTGGTCCCGGAGGCGGACCTGGTCATCAACCCCCGGATTACCGATCCTGGATCCCTCATATCCGGTTCCATGGTCGCCTTCAAACTTGCCTCGGAACTACTCGGAAAGGAGCGTTCCATCCCTCTGATCGATCTTGCCACTCTTGGAACGATCGCCGATATTGTCCCTCTTATAGGGGAAAACCGTGTGCTTGTCAGGGAAGGACTCAGACTGATAAACGACTCACCCCGGACAGGCATCCTTGCCCTCAGGGAGGTCTCCCGTCTGAACGGTCGGGATATAACCGCCGGAAGGCTCGCCTTCACAGTCATCCCGAGGTTGAACGCTTCAGGCAGGGTTGACAAGGCGAGAGACGTGATCTCCCTTCTCCTTGCCGAAGAATATGAGGATGCAATGGCAAGGGCAACCCATCTGGACGAACTCAACCGGAAACGACAGGGCATTCAGGAGGAGATATATCAGGAGGCAATCCATCTACTGAACGAAAAGGGCTATGATCTCTCCATTGTGCTCGCATCCGAAGGGTGGCATGAGGGGATAGTGGGTATCGTGGCTTCAAGACTGGCTGAGGAGTTTTACCGGCCAAGCTTCGTCTTCTCCATAAAGGAAGGAATCGCCAGAGGCTCTGCCCGGAGCATCCCTTCCTTTGACCTTCTAAGCGGAATATCCTCCTGCCGTGACCGTCTGATTTCTTTTGGAGGACACAGACAGGCCGCAGGGCTCAGGCTCAGGGTGGAAGACCTTCCTGTATTTGAAAGGGCTATCAATGAACATATAGGGAGAACCCTCACCAGGACAGATCTAATCCCTGCTCTCACCATTGATGCCACCGTCTCACTCAGGGATGTCAACTTTTCCCTTGTAAGGGAGATTGAGCAGATGGAGCCCTTCGGCTGCGGAAATCCATCCCCTCTGCTTGGGGCAAGGAGTTGTGAAGTTCTGAGCGCAAGGGTTGTGGGGAACGGCCATCTCAAGCTCAGGCTCAGGCACAAGGCCTCTGCCATAGACTCCATAGGGTTTAATATGGGAGACCAGCTGGAGATAGTCGAGGAAAACAGATTTATTGATGCTGTTTTCACTCCAACGATAAACAACTGGGAACGGGGCAAAACGCTTCAGCTAAAACTTCATGCCCTCAGGCCGTCCAGAATAGACTGATACCTGAATCGAACGATTTTTCATTGCAGGCAGGTGAAGGCGTCTCGCAACCCCATTTAATGCAATGATTATAGGTTTAAAAAAGGAACGGTTAATAACCCTGCAGGTGGAAGACTCGAAGTTGATGCCATGACTATGGGGTATTGCTGAAATGTGGATTTCTCGCCGCCTCCACCTGCCCCGGAAGGGTATTCCTGATAATATCCGGATAATAATCGCTCAATTCAGGTGATAGTATGAGTTACACCTGTCAGTTCTGCAGATTCGGGAGGGACCGCCTCCCCGATAACACCAGGCCTCCGTCAGGGACTGTCTGGTGTTCACGACGGAAAGTCCCGATGGGACGGAACAGGAATCTCCCCTGTTTCGCTCCCCTGGAGGCTTCAAGGAAAAAGAGATGTATTGACTGCAAGTGGTCTTCCGTCCTGATGCCTTCGGGCGAAACCCCGGCTATGGGTAATATATGGTGCAGACGGTTTCATCGGGAGGTGCAGAAGATGCGGACAAGGGACTGCTTTGAATAAGCATAGCAAGAGGATGTAATAAAATCATACTTCCGTGCATATCGGAAGAGCCCTTATAGGGTATAATATGAAAAATAGACAGCTATGAAGTTTTTACTCAGATCCAAATTCAAGGAGGGATTAAAGATGAGAGTTTCTCTGTATCTGCTGCTGGGCATCACAGTCATGATCATATCTTTTGCCGGAGCCGTTCCGGCTTCATCAGAAGAAAAGATGCCCCCGTGGCAGGAGGAGTTTGAGGAGATCTGTTCAATGGTTCAGACCGGTGATGCCCTGACAAAGGAAGAACTGAATGATCTGATTGAGCGGTCGGAAAAACTCATGGAGGAGATAAAGAAACTGGACATCCCTTCAAAAAAGGTCTATCTCTTCAGGCTGAAAAAGTGCAGGAAGTTCTTTGAGTATATCCTTGAGCTAAAGGAGGAGGAGAAGACCTCACTCCTCAGGCCTGCCCTTCACCTTTCAGCTTCCTGATGATCTCTCGGAGAAAGGCCGGAAGGTCTGCTGGCTGCCTTGAAGTCACGAGATTTCCATCGACAACAACCTCTCTGTCTTCATATCTCGCGCCTGCTTCCTTCATCTCCTGTCCAACCGACCTGTAGCAGGTGGCATGCCTTCCCTTCATCAGTCCTGCCGAGATCAGTATCTGGGGGCCATGACAGATAGCCCCTACAGGTTTCCCCCGATCAAAGAAGTTCCTGACTATATCCTGGACCTCCTTCACCTTTCTCAGAGCGGAAGATGCCTTCCCACCGGGAAGGACCAGGAGGTCATATTCATCCGGAGCGACCTCTGCGAGGGAGAGGTTAGCCTCCACCTCATACCCCTTCTTACCCCTGATCTTTCCCTTCTTCAGAGATGCGATATCAACGGTTGCGCCTTCCTCTAACAGCCTGTAATAGGGGACGAGGAGTTCCGAGTCCTCAAAGTTGTCCGCACTGATTATAAGGGCCTTCATGAAACTTGACATTCCTCCTATCTATAATGGATTATATCATAAAAATACAGGGGGAAGAAGATGGGAACGGACAATATCGTTTTCCTCGAAGTAATCGAGTGGTTTGACGAGACAGGAAGGGAGATCGTCCACCGTATTCCGGAGAGGGGCTCTGGTGAGATAAAGCTGGGAGCCCAGCTTACTGTCCGTGAAAGCCAGGCAGCGGTCCTCTTTTATCAGGGCAAGGCGTACGATGCCTTCGAGCCTGGAAGACACACCCTTGTTACCGCAAACATTCCCATACTGACAAAGGTTCTTAGCATACCCTGGGGGATGACCAGTCCCCTCAGGGCAGAGGTATATTTTGTTAACATGAAGGTCTTCCCCAATCTCAAGTGGGGGACGAGGGACCCTGTGGCATTCCGGGACTCGGAACTCGGGCTCGTCCGGCTGAGGGCCTTCGGCGTCTTCGAGATAAAGGTCATCCAGCCTGTCCTTTTCATCAATCACCTTGTAGGAACCCAGGGAGTATTCACCACCGGAGAGATAGAGGAGTACCTCAACAGGGTGATAGTCTCCAGGCTCAACGACCATCTCGGCGAGAACCTTGACAGCATCCTGAACCTTCCCGGCCGGTACGAGGAGATATCAGACGGCCTGGTAAAGCGGCTCCAGGAGGACTTCAGCCACTATGGGATCGGACTCAGCAAGCTCTTCATCAACTCGATCACACCTCCTCCCGAGGTCCAGAAGGCGATAGACGACAGGAGCAGGTTGAGCGTCTTCGATGATCTGAACAAGCTTTTCAGGATGAAGTCCGCCATGGCTGTTGAGAAGGCAGCAGAGATGCAGTCCGAAGCCGGGGCCGGCGTGGGGCTCGGGTTCGGGTTCATGATGCCTGCGATGTTTCAGGAGATGATGAAGAACAGTCAGGGAGGACCACCCTCTGAGAGCAAATGTCCCGATTGTGGCAATCCAGTCCCCACTGATGCCAGGTTCTGCCCCCATTGCGGACATCAGATACTCGTCTTCCTGCAGTGCCCCAGCTGTGGAAAAAACCTTCCTCCCCATGCCCGGTTCTGCAGCCGCTGCGGCACGGCAGTCGAGCAGAACCCCGGCGAGAAGAAATGTCCCAAATGCGGAAGCATGAACCTCCCGAACTCCGTCTACTGCAATCAATGTGGAGAAAAGATCTGACAACTGGAAGATAGAGCATGCCTGCCCCCAGTGCAGCGCTCCCGTACTCCTTGAGGATACCGACAGGCTCCTTGTCTGTCCCTTCTGCAGGGTAAAACTCTTCATCTCCACGGACAGCCACTTCCGGTACTTCATTCCTCCCAGGATGGAGTCTTCTGACGAGCTTATCATGATACCCTACTGGCGGTTCAGGGGAATGCATTTTGCTGTAAGGCTCCCAAAGACAGACTCACGGGTGGTCGATGCCACAATACAGGGATATGTATCCAGCTCTTTGCCCCTCTCCCTCGGGGTGAGACCCCAGGCAGTAAAACTCCGTTTTCTCCTGCCGGAGATGAAAAGGCATTTCTATCTCCCGGAATTATCCTTCAGGGAGGTAATGCCTGTGATCGAGAAACGGCTGCTCCAGATAGAAACCATCACATTCAACAGGAGGATGAAGGCCGCCCAGATGATGCCGGATCTGGTCTTTCACAGGACCTTCATAGGAGAGACCTCAAGCCTCATTTATCTCCCGGCAAGGATGGATGGCAACGCCATGATCGATCAGGTATCAGGAAGTCCCCTCTCCGGGACAGGCCTCTCCGAACAGCTATCCTTCACGAAATACAGGGACTGGCGGCTTGACTTCATCCCCCTTCTATGCCCTGAATGTGGATGGGACCTTGACGGAGAGAGACAGTCCCTTGCCCTGGCCTGCCCTAACTGCAGCACCCTCTGGATGGGGTCGGGAGGAAACCTGAAAAAGGTTCCTTACGCAATTATTGAAAAAAGGACAGACGCCATATATCTGCCCTTCTGGAGGGTCAGGGCTGAGATGGAGGGGGCACGGCTTGATACATTTGCCGATCTGGTCAGGTTCTCAAACCTTCCCCGGGTGGTACAGCCGGAGTGGGAGGAAAGGAGGCTTTATATCTGGATACCTGCCTTCAAGCTCCAGCCGAGGGCCTTCCTTGCCGCCATAAGAAAGGCAACGGTGACTCAACTATCCGCTGGACCGGAGGGGAGCCTCTCAAAAAAGAGGATTCTTCCCCTTACACTCCCGGAGGGAGATCTAAAAGACTGCATAATGCTCTTCATGACTGAGGTGGCTATCCCTAAAAAGAGGTTCCTCCCCACCGTTTCTGATATTAAAATAGACATCGCAGAAAAAGAGATCGTCCTGGTTCCCTTCAGTGAAGAAAGACAGGAGTTTATTCAGGAGGATATGCACCTTACCATTGGAAAGAACCTCTTCCGTTTCGGGAGGAATATCTAAGGCAGGGGGCCATGCTCTCAAACCCTTCCAGAACCGATGAGATATTATAAAAGTGAGGGTAGAACGAGACATATCAGCAGGTGAAGTTCTGGTTCAGATAGTGTTAGCTTATGCAAAGGTATCGCTGGAAGGTCCACGGGATCCGTTTCCGGAGTTTTCGGTCATAACCCCTGCCATTTCCAGACAGTTTATGCAACTGGAAGGTTAACTTTCTGAGCGTCTGTGGCATTTGAAGCATGCAAATTTTGGAGGATGCCCTTCTTTGAGCTGTTCAGGTCTCCCCTTCCCATGGCACTCAAGGCATCCCTCCTCAGCAGTCACCTCCGCATGCCGCTGGTCATGAGGAATGAGAGGGACCTCCTTCCGTGGCAGAAGGAAGAGAAAGGCAAGCACTGCAATGACCAGCAGACCGAATATGATGGTATTCTTCATTTATCAACCTCCTCAGACGGCGGTATGGCGGAGAAAATACTGTTACTGGTTATTGGTCATTAGTCATTGGTCATTCTACCCGCTACCCGCTATACGCTACACGCTTTATTCTTATCCTCAACCTCAAACCTTGACCTCAGCCTTCGTAGTTTATGCAACATCTTTATTAAATCCTTCATGCCAGCAGCACGGAGATCAGCCCGACCAGATATATCCCGTCGAAGACCCCTGCCCCTCCGATACTCAGAAAGGGTGCCTCAAGCCTCCTCAACTGGGGAACCCGCAGGAGGTCGGCCCCTATGAGCGTACCCATAACGCCAGATATATAGGCGATCTGGGGGGCATACTCACGGGAAAGTATCACGGCAGTCAGGGCTGCAATCAGGGGTGGGACAAAGGCAGGCATTACAACGCCTACCCCCCTGACAGGCTTACTCAGCAAATAGGCGGCTGTGGTGGTTATCAGCGTCGCTGAGAGCACAAGCGGTAACGGGACATACCTTAGAAGATAAAGACTGAGCGCGATAGGCAGAATGGCACCTCCAAGGTTTACGGCTATCACCTGCTCCCTGTAGGCGGGAAGCCTGATCCCCATGAACCTGTGAAACATCACTGTCAGCTCATCAACGGGGATCGTATAGTTGATCTGCCTCCTGTGGACTGGGATGTTTATCCCGCTTCCCAGAAGACAGAGGATGAAGAAGGCATATCCGCAGACCGGATTCAGCCCCAGTTTGGCAAAGGCCATGGCCGGAGCCATCACGATCAGGACCGGAATAAGCAGTATAAAGAGAACGAACAGCGCAAGCGATATCGGGAGAAAATACATATTATAAGTTAACAGATTTTCCCCCTTTCCTGCCGGAACCGCCTCCTCTTCCCGGACTGCCGGTTGGCTTCCGGGTCAGCTTTGAGGGAGAAGGACAATCCCCGATTCTCTAACCAAGCATCTCCTTCAGGGTTTCTGCGTTCCGGGGAGCATATCCCCGGTAATCATTGTTGAAGTAGACATAGACATCCATGACCCCTCTTTTTCTGAGGGAGCTGATGAACCTGGAATCCTTCCGGAGTTCCTGTTCAGTATAAAGGGTGTTGTATCTCCCCTTCCTGCCATGCCGCCGGATGTAAACATAATCTGAGACAACAGGCAGTTCCTTCAGGAATTCCGGCCAGTCCGCCATGCAGTAGCCGAATCCGTTGTCCCTCAGCATCTCTTCAACATCGGGCTGAAGCCAGGACTCGTTCCTGAATTCAAAGACATTCCTTTTCCCGAAGGGGCGGAGCAGCCGGATAAATTTCTCAAGCCGCCCGGTGTCAAGAGCAAACTGTGGCGGGAACTGCCAGAGTATAACATGGAGTTTTTCCCTGAGATGGGAGGCGCTCTGGAAGAACCGGGTTACTGCATCACCCACATCGTCCAGCCTTCTGACATGGGTAATGAACCTGCTCCCTTTGAGCGAAAAGGCAAAATCATCAGGGGTATTATCCTTCCATTTCTTAAAGGTCTCTTCCCTGGGCAACCTATAGAAAGTGACATTCAACTCGACAGTATTAAACCTCGTCATATAGTGGGAAAACCACTTCCCCTTTGAGAGCGAGTCAGGATAAAAGACCCCCTTCCAGTGCTCATACATGAACCCACTGCAACCGATGTAGTTCATAATTCTATTATACCTCTACCGTTACCAGGCTTGTCTGTCCTGATCCATCTCGTGTAATCTATCTCATGGTAATTGCCAGCTTCAATGTTAACTCGATCAGGGCAAGGATGCCCGTTCTTCTCGAATGGCTTCGGGATTCAGAACCCGACGTGGTCTGTCTTCAGGAGACAAAGGTTGTGGACAGCGGATTCCCGGCCCTTGAGCTCCAGGCCGCAGGGTATGATGCTGTCTTCAGGGGAGAAAAGGCATACAACGGCGTTGCGATCCTCTCACGTCTTGCAATTGAGGAAGTGGGCTCCGGTTTTGATCACGGCACAGAGGAGACCCGTCTCATTCGTGCAAGAGTCAGTGGGATACACATTGTAAACACCTATGTACCCCAGGGAACACATCCACTTTCGGGGAAGTTCCGCTACAAGCTGGACTTTCTCCAGAGCCTCTACGCCTTTTTTGATTCCGCCTTCAGCCCCGACACACCCCTTGTATGGGCAGGGGACTTCAACATCGCCCCTGGCCCGGAAGATCTGTATGCCCCCGAGGTTTTCGCCGGGAGTGTAGGGTTCCATCCTGATGAACACGCCATGCTGGAGAGGTTCATGAATTGGGGGTTCACAGACCTCTTCAGGCTCCATAACAGGGGAATGGATGAGTACACCTTTTTTGATTACACCATCAGAAATGCCGTCAAAAGAAAGATGGGCTGGCGGATAGACCACATATGGGGGACCAGGCCCGTGGCGGATATCTCGAAGAGGGCATGGATAGACCTGGCCCCCCGTCTCCTGAAGAGGCCTTCAGACCATGCCCCTGTACTGGTGGAGGTCGAGACTTGACAGGAACCTGGGAAGGCTCCCTTAACCCTCAAAACCATACAGTCCATAAATAATTTACACTCAAGTTGAGCGTTCCAGGTGGAATTTCCCAAAAGTTTTCTTGTCGGGCAGGTGGAGGCGTTTCGTAACCCCATTTAATGCAATAAATATGAGATATAAAAGGAGAACGGTTCTTCACCCAACAGGTGGAAGACTGATGGTTGGTGTTCTGAGTATGCGGTATTGCCGAAATGGAGATTACTTCCCGCCTCCACCTGCACCTCTGATAATAAATCGCTCAATTTAGATTACAGGCAACAGTCGAGACTTGCCCCCTCCTGTCAAAATAGGTTATTTTATAAGTATACCTTTTGGAAATCGGAAATTTAATTACAATTACTATGCATATTCAGATACATCCTGGTCTGAATCCAAATACAATAACCCCCTGGAGGCTAAATGCAGAAGACAGTAGAAGATATCAATCCTACAAAAAAACGTTTTACCGTTGAGATACCGGCGGATCTTATTGAGTCAAGGATCACGGAAAAGCTCCGTCAATATGGAAAGAATGCCAGGATTCCAGGCTTCAGGCCCGGCAAGGCACCCCTTTCAATCCTTAACCGGAAATTCGGGAAAGAGGTCGAGACCGAGGTCCTCGAAAGGGCGATTCCTGAGTATTACTTCAAGGCGATACAGGAAGAGAAGGTAACACCTGTTTCACCTCCGGTCTTTGAAGATTACGACTTCAAGAGAAACACACCCTTCCGGATGACCTTTACCGTGGAGATAAGGCCTGAGATCCCTGACCTTGAATACAAGGGCCTGACCGTTACGGAGGAAGAGATCACTGTTACGGATGAGGAGGTGGAAAACACCCTCGAAAGGCTGAAAGTAGAGAAATCTACATACGAAAAGACCGATGATCCGATCCAGCAGGACGATCTTGTGGTTGTTGATTACAGGATCGTTGAAGAAGATCAGGAGGTAAAGGATCAGTTTATCAAGATAGGCACGGACATAATCCCCCAAGAGATATCTGACGAACTCACCGGCAAGAAGGCAGGTGACACATTCAAGGTCACGGCAACATTCCCTGAGGACTACATGAATGAAAAACTTCAGGGCAAGACCCTCACTCTTGAAGGAACCATAAAAGAGACAAAAAGACTCAGTGAGGCTGAGATCAACGACGAGTTCGCCAAAGACCTCGGCTTTGAGGACGTTGAGAAACTCCGGGAGCAGGTGAGGGAATCCATACTCAAGGCAAAGCAGGAAGTTCTTGAAAACCGGCAGAAGGGCGAGATACTCTCAAAGTTGCTCGAATCTCACGAGATTGACCTGCCGGAGGGGCTTGTCAATAACGAGATCTCCCTTATTGAAAATGAAGAAAAAAGGAAAGACCCCGATATAAACATTGATGAGAAGGCAGATGAATTCCGTGAGAGGGCCAGAAAGAGCGTAAAGACCAACCTCATCCTCGACACAATCGCTGAAAAGGAGAACGTCCAGATCTCTGACGAAGAGCTGAGGACAAAGATCCTTGAGCTTTCACAGAAGTTCTACATGTCACCTGATGACTTCATAAAGATGTACCTACCCGATGAAAACGCCCTTTATGGCTTCAAGGAGAACCTTGTCAGGGAAAAGACGATAGATCTCCTGCTTGAGAAGGCTAAAAAGGTAAAGGCTGAAAAGGAAGAGACCAAAGAATCCGGGACAGACCCGAAAGGAGAAGAAGAATGAGCTTGATACCAATAGTTATCGAACAGACAGGCCGGACCGAACGGGCCTATGATATATACTCCAGGCTTCTGAAGGACAGGATAATTTTCATAGGCACCCCCATTGATGATCACCTTGCAAACGTGGTGATCGCCCAGCTCCTTTTCCTTCAGACCGAGGACCCTGAGAAGGACATTCACATTTATGTGAACTCTCCAGGAGGTATAGTATCGGC
This sequence comes from uncultured Thermodesulfovibrio sp., assembly GCA_964542175.1. Lineage (GTDB taxonomy): Bacteria > Nitrospirota > Thermodesulfovibrionia > Thermodesulfovibrionales > JdFR-85 > WFTX01. The sequence continues at coordinate 40,202 of CAZITN010000004.1, forward strand.
AGGCCTTGCCATATATGACACCATGCAGTATGTCAAGCCTGACATAGCAACATACTGTCTTGGTCAGGCAGCAAGCATGGGCGCTCTCCTTCTGGCCGCCGGTACAAAGGGAAAACGGTTTGCCCTTCCCCATTCGCGGGTGATGATACATCAGCCCATGGGCGGGTTCCATGGCCAGGCAACGGACGTGGAGATCCATGCAAAGGAGATCCTAAAGATGAAGGAAAACCTGAACAGTATCCTTGCAAGCCATACTGGGCAGCCCTTTGAAAAGATCCAGGCCGATACTGAAAGGGATTTTTTCATGTCTGCCGAGGAGGCAAAGGATTACGGAATCGTTGATGATGTGATATATTCAACCAAGAAGGATTGATAAATCTATCAGACCGGCCTTTTGGAACGGTCTGGCAAATACTGAAAGTTTGAAAGAGGTTAGAAATGGCAAAAAAGACTGAAGATAAACTCCACTGCTCCTTCTGCGGCAAGACGCAGGTGGAGGTAAAGAAGCTGATTGCAGGCCCCTCCGTTTATATATGTGACGAGTGCGTCGGGCTCTGTAACGAGATACTGGCCGAGGAGATGGAGACCGCCCAGGAGGGGAAGGGGCACCTTGAACTCCCCACCCCTGTGGAGATTCACGACTCACTGAACGAGTTTGTTATAGGCCAGGAACAGGCAAAGAAGATACTCTCCGTGGCTGTTCATAACCACTACAAGAGGATATACAGCAACCTCAAGACGGATGTGGAGATACAGAAGAGCAATATCCTCCTGATAGGCCCCACAGGTACGGGCAAGACCCTTCTTGCACAGACCCTCGCCAGGATTCTGGACGTACCCTTCACAATTGCCGACGCCACAACCCTTACTGAGGCCGGTTATGTGGGAGAGGATGTGGAGAACATCATACTGAAGCTCCTTCAGGCTGCAAACTACGACGTCCAGAAGGCCCAGCGCGGTATTATCTATATAGACGAGATAGACAAGATCGGGAGGAAGGCGGACAGCCCTTCAATTACCAGGGACGTATCCGGTGAGGGAGTCCAGCAGGCGCTCCTCAAGATTATTGAAGGAACCATAGCCAATATCCCTCCACAGGGCGGGAGGAAGCACCCCCAGCAGGAGTATATCCAGGTGGATACCACAAATGTCCTCTTTATCTGCGGGGGAGCCTTTGTAGGGCTTGAAGAGATAATCGAGAAGAGAACCGGCAAGAGGACCGTGGGTTTCGGTGCAGACCTGACTGCACGGAGAAAGATAGGCAGCACCCTCAGCCTGATCGAACCGGAGGACCTGATCCAGTACGGACTGATACCTGAGTTTGTCGGACGGCTTCCAGTAGTCGCCACCCTCGATGAACTTGACGAAAAGTCCCTTGTGAAGATACTTACAGAGCCCAGGAACGCGTTGACCAAGCAGTACGAAAAGCTCCTCGCCCTTGACAATGTCAAGCTCCGGTTTACCGAGAGCGCCCTTCATGCGATTGCAAGGAAGGCTATCGAGCGCAAGACAGGCGCAAGGGGACTCAGGGCTATCCTTGAAGAGATAATGCTTGAGGTGATGTACGAGATACCATCCCGCCAGGATGTGAGGGAGTGTATCATAAACGAGGATGTTATAGTAAGAAAGGAAAGACCTATTCTGCTGCTGGAGAACTCTGCCGAGAGCGCCTGACTGTTATTCAGAGATCCGCCGCCCCAGGACCGAAAGCATGGCCTTCCTGACAGACTCCCTCAGGGAGTCATCCTTTATGTCACTCTGAATCAGGGCTTCCAGTTCCTCGGGAAGGCTGTCTGGTTTTGTGAGAGGCGGGATCTCATGGGGGTTCTTTTTCCTGAACACCCTTCCTATTCTGAACTTCACCCTCTTTACACCAAAGGACAGGAGCCTCTTTTCGAACTCCCTCTGGTGCCTTCTCACCTCATAGAGCCAGACCTGTGAGTCAACGTATATAAGGAGTTCTCCCCGTGTAAGGGATGCTGGCCAGAGGTGATCAGTAAGGGGGGGGCTGAAGAGTTCACTGAACTGGCGTCTAACGGCAGCAAGTTGCATCTGCTCAGCAAGGCCGAGGTCTCTGATTATCTGCTCTATGCTCCGGCTGACTCCTTCCATCAATCACCCGGCTGAGATTCCCATAATCCGGAGCAGCGAGGCCATCGTGCTTAAATGGCCTTTGTAACCCTGCCAGACCGGATACACCGGGTGCAGACATACTCCTTGCTCGGACCACGACCGGTGATGATCTTCACCCTCTGGAGATTGGGTTTCAGGACCCTCTTGGTCTTTTTGTTGGAATGACTCACATGGTTACCTACAGTGCGCTGTTTCCCGCAAACATAACAGACTGCCATCTCTCTATTCCTCCTCGGGATTTAATATTTGAACAAACATGAGCATTTATGATAACATTTTATGATAATCATCGCAAGCCCCTTATAAGGAAGAAAGGAAGATATTGATGGCCAAAATACGTATTTATGAGCTCTCGCGGAAACTGAAGGTCTCCAACAAGGAGATACTTGCAGAACTTGAAAAGATGGGGGTTTCCGGAAAGACCCACTCTTCAAACATAGACGATGATCTTGCGAAGAAGGTCGAGGCTGTTTTCAAGAAGACGGTAACTGAAAAGAAGCCAGTCGGCAAAAAGACACCAGCGAAGGAGTCAAAAAAGGAACAAAAAGAAGAAAAGAAAGAGGCAAAAAAGGAAAAACCAAAAAAAGAGGAGCGAAAAAAGAAAAAGACGGAGAAGCCTAAGGCGAGGAAGCCATCGAGAAAGACTGTTCCTGTAATCCCCTCCACAACACCTGAGGTTCAGCCTCCGGAAGAGGATGAAGAGATTGCCCTTCCCGACCGTTTCAAAAAGGAGATTGAGAGTGAGAAGGTCGAGAAGCTCAAGTCCAAGAGTATGCAGAGGGCCTTCCAGGCGATCAGAAAGATAGAGCCCCGGAGATGGGATACCAAGGGAGGGAAGAGGCGGAGGGGTGGACAGCATGGCCGGAGAGGCGGGACCATGGAGGAAACCCCATCGGTCTCCACGGCCGCGCCCAGGAAGAAGGCGATAAAGATCCCCGAAGGAACTACTGTAAAAGAGTTCGCTGAACTTATGGGACAGAAGGTTTCTGAAGTCATAAAGAAGTTCATGGAGCTTGGAACGATCGTAACCATAAATCATCCTGTTGATATGGATGCCGCAATCCTGATCGCTGAGTCCTTCGGGGTAAAGGCAGAACCGGGCTCTGTGGAAGAGGCGATCCCCGAGGTTGAGATCGATGTGGAAGAAAGGGCTGAAGACCTCTCTCCACGGGCACCGGTTGTAACGGTCATGGGGCATGTTGACCACGGCAAGACTTCACTCCTTGATGCCATCAGGGAGAGCAAGGTTATGGAGTCCGAGGCAGGAGGAATCACCCAGCATATCGGTGCCTACAAGGTCGCACTCAAGGGGAAGGAGATCGTCTTTCTTGACACCCCGGGCCATGAGGCATTCACTGCCATGAGGGCAAGGGGTGCCCAGGTTACTGATATAATTGTCCTTGTAGTGGCTGCCGACGACGGGGTGATGCCCCAGACTGTCGAGGCCATAAATCATGCAAAGGCTGCAGGCGTGCCCATCATTGTAGCAGTGAACAAGATAGATAAACCCAATGCAAACCCTCAGAAGGTCAGGACTGAACTGGCTGAACACGATGTGGTTCCCGAGGAATGGGGCGGGAAGAATATTTTTGTGGATGTCTCTGCCAAGCTGAAACAGGGTATAGATGACCTCCTCGAGATGATTCTTCTCCAGGCAGAGATAATGGAACTCAAGGCCAATCCCAACAAGCCTGCCCACGGTGTAATAATCGAGTCCAGGCTTGACAGGGGGAGAGGACCTGTTGCAACGGTTCTTGTTGAATCAGGGACGTTGAAGATAGGAGACATCTTCATATCAGGAAGCACCTTTGGAAAGGTCCGTGCCCTCATAAACGACAGGGGCAGGAGGGTGAAGGAGGCCGGTCCCTCCACGCCGGTTGAGATAATCGGCTTTTCAGAGGTCCCCCAGGCAGGAGATCAGTTTGTCGTAGTCGAGGATGAGAGAAAGGCACGCCAGATCGCCATGACCCGCCAGCACAAGCAGCGTCTGGCTGAGATGTCCCGACGCAAGAAGGTCAGACTCGACGACCTCTTCGCCCAGATCAAGGAAGGGGAGATCAAGGAGCTGAACATCATCATAAAGGCGGACGTACTCGGCTCCGTTGAAGCAATAAAAGGAGCGCTTGAGAATATCACCCATCCTGAGGTGAAGGTGAGGGTCATTCATACTGCTGTCGGAGGTATCAATGAATCTGATGTGATGCTTGCTGCTGCATCCAATGCCATAATCATAGGTTTCAACGTAAGACCTGAGCCCAAGGCGGTACAGGCTGCTGAACAGGCAGAAGTGGATATCAGGCTTTACACGGTTATCTATGAGGCAATTGATGACGTCAAGAAGGCCCTCGAAGGTCTCCTCGAACCGACCCTTGAGGAAAAGGTTGTCGGAAGGGCAGAGGTCAGGGAGACCTTCAGCATATCAAGAATCGGGACCATCGCAGGCTGCTATGTCCTTGAAGGAACAATGAAACGGGCCAGCGACGGCATAAGGGTGATAAGAGAAAACATAGTTGTCTATCAGGGGAAGATCGGTTCCCTCAAGAGGTTCAAGGAGGATGTGAGGGAAGTCCAGGCAGGATACGAATGCGGGATACTTATCGAGAACTTCAATGATATAAAGGTCGGGGATATCCTGGAGAACTTCATCATCGAGGAGATCGCCGCCAAGCTCTGATCTTCCGGACACGATTAAAAAAATGGTCGTAGGTCTTCTGACCCTTGAACTCTTCATCCCTGAGTCGGGATCACTCAAGTCCAAACGGTTCGTGATCCGATCGATCAAGGATCGTCTCAAAAAATTCAATGTATCCGTTGCCGAGGACGGGAATGACCTCTGGCAGAAGGCTGTGCTCTCCATCGCCTGTGTAACAAACAGTTCCTCACACCTGTACAGCACATTCGAGAAGGTGAAGAGGCTGGTGGAGGCAAACGACTCCGTGGAGATCCTGAATGCGGAGATGGAGCTTCTTTAGTCATGAGGATATTATGTTCTTTCACCCAATAACCAATAACCAGTAACAAGTAACTGTTTTTATCCATGCTTCCATACAAACGATCAAAAAGGGTCGGGGATCAACTGAGACGGGAGGTTGCAGATATAATAATGCACCGCCTCAAGGACCCCCGGATCGGGTTTCTCACGGTCACATCCGTGGATGTGACTGATGACCTGAGAAACGCACGGGTTTATATCTCTGTCCTGAAGAAGGAAGAGACAGATCAGGTGCTGGGGGCACTGAACTCGGCAAGGGGATTCGTAAGGGCAGAGATAAAGAAGAGGCTCAAGATGAAGATCATACCCCGGTTCGACTTCTTTGAGGACCCATCGCTGGATTACGGCGAAAAGATAGACAAACTCCTTGAGAGGATTAAGAAGGATGAAGGTTCCTGAGAATCTGAAGGATTTCATACGAAGGGAAAGCCGTCTCCTCATCCTCTCTCACATAAATCCGGAAGGTGACGCCCTCGGTTCTTCCATTGCCCTTGCCCTGTCGTTACAAACGGCAGGGAAGGAGGTGCAAGTATACAACAGGGACGGCGTCCCGGGGATCTATTCATTCCTCCCGGAAGCAGAGATGGTCAGCACCAGTATAGACGATTCTACCCTTTCGGCCACTCCTGCAATAATACTTGACTGCAACTCCCTTGAGCGGGTTGGTCTCGAGGGAAAACCCGTACCATTCACCGCAATAGTGGATCACCATGAGACGGAAAACAGTTCCGGTGACATCCGGTGGATAGAACCCCATGCCCCTGCAACGGGACTCATGGTCTATTACCTGATCAGTGAGCTGGGCTATCCTATCACCCCTGAGATCGCCATGAACCTCTATACCGCAATAGCCATAGACACGGGGACATTCCGGTATGAAAACACGACGGCAGATACGCTCAGAGCTGCGGCTGACCTTGTGGAACATGGCGCAAGACCCGGCTTTGTCTCGATCAAACTCTATGAATCATGGTCAAGGGAGAGGTTTTCCCTTCTGAGACGGATGCTCCAGACCCTCGAGATAATCGACCTGACCGGGAACGACCCTTCCCGCAAGATCACCGTCGCCCTTACCTTCATCACCAGGGAGATGTTCAGCCAGACGGGAACAACCTCGGCAGATACGGAGAACTTCTCAAACTTCCCGCGGATGATAAGTGATGTGGATATCTCTGCCATGTTCAGAGAGACGGGGGACAGAAAATGGAAGGCAAGCCTGAGAAGCAAGGGCGATGTGAATGTGGCAACGGTGGCCTCATCCTTAGGCGGGGGTGGTCACCGGAATGCAGCAGGCTTCCTTATGGAGGGCACTTTCGAAATGGCCAGGGATGCCTTCATGCACACAGTCAAAGAGAAACTCCTCTGACTGACTGGAAGAAGAATGAGTCCTGAGGAAATCCTGAACGAGGTGATCTCAGCCGACCTCCCCCGGCTCTTCGTTCTCGCCGACTCCATGAGAAGGGAAAAGAGAGGGGAGAGGGTTGATCTCTGTGCGATCGTGAACGCCAAGTCCGGTAACTGCCCTGAGGACTGCGCCTACTGCGCCCAGTCCCTGAGGCACAGAACGGATATAGAGACCTTTCCCCTCCTTGAGAAGGAAGAGATACTCCGACGGGCAAGGGAGGCCCGGAGCTGGGGCGCCCGCCGCTTCTGTATTGTAACAAGCGGGAGGAAACCCACCCCTGATGAACTCGGAAGGATAGCTGAGACCGTATCAGAAATAAGAATCCTCGGCCTTCTTCCCTGTGCAACACTGGGGATTCTGGCCCCCGATGAACTCAGACTCCTGAAGGATGCAGGACTTGAGAGGTATCACCACAACATCGAGACCTCGGAACGGTTCTTTCCCCGTATCTGCTCCACCCATACCTACTCCGATAAGATAAGAACGATTGAATCGGTCAGAAAGGCCGGTCTCTCTCTCTGCTCCGGCGGGATATTCGGGCTTGGAGAGACCTGGGAGGACCGTCTCCAGATGGCCCGGACCCTCAGAGAGCTTGATCCTGACTCCGTCCCCATCAACTTCCTGATCCCCATAAACGGGACTCCTCTGGGGGAGCGTCCGATGTTACCTCCCATCGAGGCGCTCCGGATCGTAAGCCTCTTCAGGCTGATGCTTCCTGAAAAGGAGATCAGGATCTGCGGGGGAAGACATCAGACCCTCGGCGAGTTCAACTCCATGGTCTTCCTTGCCGGAGCTGACGGCCTGCTGATAGGCAACTATCTTACCAGACAGGGCCGGGGTGTGGAGGACGACCTCCGCCTGATCGCCGGCTCCGGCCTCGAGATAATTTCATGAGACAGTGATGCCCAAATAACTTTGAATAACATGGGAAGACGGTATGGCGGAGAAAACACCAATGCACGACACCTTTGAAAAAGAAGGATTCATGTATCTGACAATCCTGATCAGACAGTCTTCAGCAGCACCTGCTGATTCAGGTTTCTGTCCATTAAATCCTGTCGGTTGCATTGTGTTTTTGGAGCCTTGCCGCCTTCCCTCAAATCATCCTGGATAGAGAATCCCCTGAAAATGAACTCCTCCTTCCTCCACAGACCTGTCAACGGTCCTTTTGAGGACCCGGTCATATACATTCGGCTCCTCCGGCAGAAGAGGGCCTTCCTCTTTGACGCAGGTGATATAAGGAACCTGAGCCAGAGAGAGCTGAACAGGATTTCGGACATCTTCATCACCCATACCCATATCGACCACTTCATCGGGTTTGACAGCATCCTCAGGGTGGTCCTCCGGAGGGACTCACCACTGAGGATCTATGGCGGCGAAGGGATCAGGAAGAACATCGAGGGAAAACTGAGGGGCTACACCTGGAACGTAATCCAGGATTATCCCTGCCGTCTCGTCGTCCATGAAATAAGCCGGGAGTCCATCTCCGTAACTGAATACACTGCCCGCAACGGGTTTTCTGGTGGAGAGGAGAGGACAACCCCCTTCAACGGGGTGGTGCTGGAGGGTCCAGGCTACAGGATACGGGCCGGGTTCTTTCATCACGGGATACCCGTGCTGGGATATGCCCTGGAGGAAGACTACCATCTGAACATCAACAAGGTCAAACTTCTTGAGCGTGGCCTCAACGTGGGGGAGTGGCTGAACCGGTTAAAAGAAGCCTACCGGCGGGGAGAAAGATCAGGGGAATTCATTATGGACGGAAGGCCTCACCGCCTGGAGTCCCTCACCGATCTCCTTATCATAAGCAAGGGGACAAAGATCACCTACCTGACGGATATCGCCCCCACAGAAGAGAACATCCGGAAAGCGGTCTCCTTTGCCGAGGGATCGGATACCCTCTATATCGAGACCTATTTCCTTGCGGTTGATCAGGAGAGGGCATTGGAGAGAAACCATCTAACGGCCGCTCTGGCCGGCAGGATAGGAAGACTTGCCGGGGTCAGGGAACTGGTCCCCCTTCACTTCTCCCCAAAGTATATCTCCCTGCCGGAACGGGTGATTGAAGAGGCGATGGCACACTTCACCTCATAGTTGCATAGGTTCTTCCCAGGAGACAGGGGGCTTACACTCACGGACCTCCTAACGAGAGGAGATTATCGGCATTTCCGCGAGAGTGGGTTTCATGGAGATGAATACGGTGTGATTCCGGGGGTGATCGAGACAGGAGAAGAAGGCTCCGTGAGTGTAAGCCCCCTGCCGAACCTCATGTTTTTGCAACGTTCAGGTTCAGACATTGAATCTGAAATTGA
>CAZITN010000004.1:49143-57181 GCA_964542175.1 uncultured Thermodesulfovibrio sp.
TGCCGAACCTCATGTTTTTGCAACGTTCAGGTTCAGACATTGAATCTGAAATTGATTATATCCCCGTCCCTCACCTCATAGGTCTTCCCCTCAAGCCTCACAACTCCCTCCTGTTTTGCCAATGCCATGGAACCGGCCCTGATGAAATCATCATAGGAAACCACCTCGGCCCTTATAAACCCCCTCTCTATATCGCTGTGTATCTTCCCTGCAGCCTCAACAGCAGGAGTCCCCTTCCTTACAGTCCAGGCCCTCACCTCGTCCTTCCCAACAGTAAGAAAGGAGATCAGACCGAGGTGCCGGTAACAGGCCTGGATCACCCTTGTCATGCCCGGTTCTGTAATCCCGAGATCCTGAAGAAAACCCCGCTGTTCATCCTCTTCAAGCTGGGCGATCTCCATCTCTATTTTCCCGGAGAGTGGAATCACCGGGGATGAAAACCGCTCTTCAAGACTGTGGATCAGATCCCCCACCCGCTCGTCATCCAGTTGATCCTCCCCCAGGTTGAGGATCATAACCTCCGGCTTGAGGGTAACAAACTGGAGATGCCTGAGGGTCTTCAATTCCTCATCAGAAAGGTCCAGGGCCCTCAAAGGCCTTTCCTCTTCAAGGGCCTCTCTGCACCTGAGAAGCACCTTCTTTTCCTTTTCATCAGGTTTCTTTCCCCTCTTCCTGGACTCCTCCATCCTTTCCAGCCTTTTCTCCACTAATTCAAGGTCTGAGAGCACCAGTTCCATCTCCACTGTATCGGCATCCCGCTCCGGGTTAACCCCGCCGAGGGGATGGGCAACGGATTCGTCCTCAAAGACCCTCACAACATGAAGGATCGCATCGGCATCCTTCACCATGTCAAAGACCTTACTGTTCTGCTTGAGGTCCCCCCGGGTTATGCCGAGATAATCAATATACTCAACTGTTGCATAGGTGGTCTTTTTGGGCTCGTAAATCTCAGACAGGCGGCCTACCCGATGATCAGGGACATTCACCACACCCACATGGGGTTCTCCCTCCACACTGGCATATACCGTTACAGGAAGGTCAAGCCCTGTGAGGGCATTGAATACAGTGGTCTTTCCGGAGTTCGCGAGACCGAGTATACCGATTTTCATGTCTTCCCTTTCTCCCTCTTTCTCAGGGAACCGGAGTTATCTCTTTCAGAGAACCTATATTTTAACCCAATCGGAGTGGATATTGCAGAAGGCCTTTCAATAAGTCATCAGCATCCTGAGCCTCCAGAAAGATGCACCTTACAGTTGCATAAAACTGCCCTTGAATGGCAGGGGGTTATGACCGAAAACCTTTCCAGCGATACCTTTGCGTAAGGTAACCCTTCCAGGATCAGAATCCCACCTGCTGTTACATCTTGCTCTGTCCCTCATCATATAATATCCCATCGGTTCCGGAAAGGTTTGAGGGCATGGCCCCCTGCCTCCTTATGCAACATCAAGGTGTATTCATCATATACCATAAACTACGGATATCATGCCATGGGTATTCCATAGAAAAAGACCTTGATTAACGGATTTGCTTTCCTCCCCTTCTCAGATATCATATAATCCGTATTCAGTACTTAAAAAGTTTTTGCATACAACGGGTTCAGATATGCCATATAAGCTGGCATAATCAGGGGGTGAGCTTTCATTCCCGGTGAGAAAGGCGGTCGAGGAAATCCTTCAGGGCATTGGGGGCCCGGAGGCCCTCCTCATCCTCCACAGGCAGGCCTGGAAAGTTCTGAACAAGGGCGGCTGCAAAGAGCCCCCTTCCCACAGTCCGTCTCCTTCCATCAGGCCCCTCAACAGGGATCTCCCTCAGTCCGCAACTCGGGGAACGGCTCTTTAGGATAAAGCCTGAGAGTCCTTCCATCTGAAGGGCTTCAAGTTTCTTCTCTGTCCACCCAAGGATCAGCTCAGTATGATCAATGCCTGACTCAATCGTTATTATCCTCGGAGCCTCCGGAGACCCCACAAGGTGCATCACATCCCGGGGGACCGGAAGCCCGGCCTCTGATTCAGGACAGACCGGCACCCATACAACAGAAGGAGGCATTTTACCAAGAAGATAAACATCAAGCCTGTGTCCGCCGTCGTAACGGACCTCCCTGCCAAGGAGACAGGCACTGATCCCGACCTTTATTGCTGGGTCTGAAACCATGGGGTCATTCCCTGCATTTGGACAAGGAGATTACTGTACTGGTTATTAGGTTGCTCGGCCTTAACCTTAACCTGTCTCTATTCCCCTCCCCGCTGCTCTCTCAACCCCCTCCATTCAGGGTATGTTCCAGATATATCAGGACTATGGTCAGTCCCAGAAGCAGCACCCAGACCAGCAGAGAAACAAAGACAGCCTTTCTTGCCCTGTCTTCATCCCACCACCTGACCGGCTTGACCCCTTCCAGAGCAAAGGTCAGGACTCCGGAGAGATTTATACAGACGGCATTCACGGAAAAGAGAATGAAAGAACCAAGGGCTGCCACAGGATACCCGTCACCCAGCAGGAGGCCCGTTGCTACAAGGGGCGGAAGAAGGGCTACTGCAACCATGACACCCACAACCGCCTCGGCAACACCCTTGGTTATGGAGTAGGCACCGGCCACACCGGAGGCAAGGGCAAGAATGATATAGAAATAACTCACATCAGACCGGGAGGCAATCTGGCGGCCCATGGGATCGACATCAAGAAGCAGTCCGAAGACGAGTCCGACAGCAACGGCTATGGCAGTACCTGAGACAATCGTCGGGAGGGCCTTTCTTGCAAGTCTCCCGTCTGCCAGGGTTGCAGAGAGTGAAAGCCCCATATAGGGACCAAGGAGCGGGGCTATCACCATCGAGCCTATAATAACTGCAACATCATCCTTCATGAGACCTATGGCGGCAACTATTGAAGCAAGCACCGTCATCAGGATGTACCTCCTTGTATGTCCCGAGCCCCCCTCGATCTTCTGGTACAGCTCCTCTACGCTCAGCCTCTTCTTAGGACCGGCCTGCTTCTCCTTCTCCTCTTCTTCCTTATCCTCCACCCCGGGCCTGGGAAGGGTTGCCTCGACAGGAAGGATCACCATCCGGATTTCCTCCCCTCCCCCGTAAAAGTTGTTCAGTATATCAACCACTCTGTCTATGTGTTCCGACTGAATGAGTATCTTTGTGATCACATCTCCTTCCGGGAGGTGATCATGCCACATGTCAAGGATGGGGACGTCCTGAAGCAGAAAGGCCATATCATCAGGTTTCCCCTTCCGGTGGTAAAGCTCAATAAGCCTTATCGCCATCAGGAATCAGACAATCCCGTGGACCATTTCCGTAACCTTCCGGAAATCCACCTTTCCGCTTCCCATCTTGGGAAGATCCCCTATGACCACAAACTGCCTGGGAAGGGCGATATTCGGAAGTTCAGAAGCCATTTTCTGAAGTATCTCTTCTTCATTTACTTCCTCAGAAAGAGCAGCCACTATCTTGGCTCCCTTTATAGCATCAGGCACCTCCACCACACAGCAGGATACATTCTCCGGAAGAAACTTCTCCAGCACGTCTTCAACCCTGACAAGGGAGACCATCTCACCGCCTATCTTGACAAACCTCTTGAGCCTTCCGGCATGCCAGAGGAACCCGTCCTCATCGAGATAGCCCATGTCTCCGGTGTCATACCATCCATGGCGGATCCTCATGGAGGTCTCCTCGAAATCCTCGAGATAACCCTTCATCACATTGTCGCCTTTTACAAGGACCCTGCCCGTCTCTCCGGGGCCGCACTCCTCACCGGTCTCATAGTTCTCTATCTTCACCTGAACGTCGGGAATCACCTTCCCCACACTTCCAGGCCGGTTCTCTTCCAGGGTGTTTGCCGATATCACAGGGGAGGTCTCGGTCGTTCCGTAACCCTCAAGCAGGGTTATACCGTGCTTCTTCAGAAAACCCTCTCTCAGGGTATCGGGACACTTGTCCGCTCCGCTGATGGCAATCCTGATACTCTCAAAATCGCCTTCTTCGGATTTTAACAAATAACCACGGAGAAAACTGGGTGTGCCTACCATCATCGTTGGCCTCTCCTCTCTTGCTATATCACAGACCCTTTTGAAGTCAAGGGGATTGGGATAGGTTATTATTGTCATCCCGTGATACAGTGGGGCCCAGAGGTTTACGGTCAGCCCGAAGACGTGAAAATAGGGAAGAGTTGCAAGCATCCGGTCTTCAGAGGAGAGGTCAAAGACCTTGCTGAATCCCTCGATATTGGATAGGATGTTCCGGTGAGTGAGCTGGACCGCCTTCGGGTCCTTCTCGCTTCCGCTGGTAAAGAGAATGACGGCGTTGTCATCTTCACTGCACTGGAAGACCCGTTTCATGATCATGGATGCCGGGAGCCTGGACATAACCGCAGCCTTCACCTTTTCAACAGGGGAGACGCGCTCCATGATATCCTCAATGAAGACCATCCCTTCCACTTCGGGGCAGTCTATCTTCTGAAGCAACCTCCGTGAGGTAATCACCGTTCTGAAGTCACACTTCCTCTGGGCATACCTCACATTCTGTTCAGCCCCGGTAGAATAATTAATCATCACCGGTACCCTCCCGCTCATGAGAGTGGCTACAACTGAAAGTCCGGCACCGGCTGAGGTGGGAAGCATGATCCCGAGAAACCCTGGTCCAAACTCTCCGAATTTACGGGAAAGGAGGATGGAGCCCGTAAGGACCCGTGAGTATGATATCCTCCTGTCCATCCCGACATCTACAAAAGCAGTCTTTCTGCCCTGTTTTCTCGCTACTTTTATGAAGACCTGATGAAGAAGCATAGGACTCCCCTCAGGTCAGAACCGCCAGACAATCTGACCGCTTATAATATCAACAGAGGCATCAAAGGTCCCCTTCAGTCCACCCCGTACGGCATCCTCTCCTGTGGGAGACTTGTCAATCCTGGGGTCATCCACAAAAAGGTGAGCATATCCAAGATCCACAGAAAAACTGTCGGATATCCTGTAGCCCAGTCCGAAGGAAAGCCAGAGTCGGTCCTCACCGGGGATTCTTGGAGTACGGTGCTGGGGATCGGGAATAGGGGTCTCGTCATAGGCGATACCGCCCCTTACCGCCAACCTCTCATTGGGATTGAACGTAACACCCAGGGAATACCGGAAGGCATCCTCCCAGTTCAATGTAGTCACACCATCAGACTGGAAGGGGTTGTCAAATTTGAACCTCAACTCCTTCATTACATCCCAGTCCGTCCAGGTGATGTCAGCCATTACCGCCCACTGTGGATTGAAGCGGTGATAGAGGCTGATGGATGCCATATCAGGCAGTGTTATCTTCGCCTCCGCCCCGGTGTCCTTGAAAAGCGGTGCAGCCGCAAGTCCGGCAGGAACTCCGGAGAAATCGGCATCACCTTCCACATCCTGATAAACCCGCGAACGGTAGGCAAGGCCAAGCCTCGTATTTTCCGTAAACTCATAGAGAAGGCCAAGATTGAAACCAAACCCGATACTGTCGCCTTCCAGTCTGATAAAGCCGTCAGAGCCCTGGGGTATGAGCCCGAGGGCTCCAGCCGGTATCCCAAGGGGGGTAAATGCTCCGATGGCGTCGAGGGTACCGAAGTCAATTGCATTTGTCAGCTCCGCCTCAAGGTACTGGATACTGAAACCCGCCCCAAGGCTGAGATGATTATTGACCTTGTATGCCACGGATGGATTTACATTTATACTGACCAGGTCAGACTTGACGGCATGGTATCTTCCCACCCAGTTGGAGTCATACTCAGTGGCAAGCCCGAAGGGGGCGTTGATCCCCAGGCCGAAGGTAACCCCCTTACCCAAAGGCCGGACATAATATATGTTCGGGACAAGCACATTCACACCACCGTCGCCACCGTTTCCACCTGACAGGGGAACACCAGTCACCGGCTGAAGGACATGGGTTGAGCCCTCGTTATTGAACTCGGCTGAGGGAATTATCCAGTGAATGCCGAGAATGGCCTCGGCATGGTCTATCCTGGTCATTCCAGCAGGATTGAAGAATACGGTGGTTACGTCCTCTGCCGATGCCGCCCCGCCGGCAAAGGCATTGCCCAGGCCGCTTACACTCTGCTCAATAATTGCAAATCCCGCTCCCTGGACATTGCCAGGGAACACCATTACAAGACCAAGAAGAATAATGCATGAAAAAACACTCCCCAACTTACGATACAACCCCATCATAGAAACCTCCTCCTCTTGTTATGATAAGTTACTCAAAATGAGCAAATTCGCCTGGTAATTACAACCTGTTTTATCCTTCAACGCCGGTTCCAATCCCCGCCTCCCGGAGTTCTTCACTGATTTCTGCTTCAGACTTCCTGAGATAGACAGGCTGAAGAGAGGATGGATCAACGAACTCACCCTCCAGTGCCTTCTCAAAACCGAGCAGGGCTGCAGCAGAAGGGAGCTGGTGCTGGAGGTGTTCAGGCGCAAATACAACCCTCCCTCCGAGCCTGGAAATAATCAATTCTTTGTATCGGGAGACGCCACTCCCGGCAAAAACGAGATTTCTCTCCTGTATGAATGAAGAGCTGAGGATACTCTCTATGAAACCTTCCATGGTGATGGCCTGCTCCGGGAGGACTTCCTGCAGCCCCCCCCTTTCAAGGAGATAGGCAGCTCCGTAGATCTCTCTCTTTCTGGCATCAAAAACAGGACAGATCAGGCTTCCGGTGGGTTGTAAGGAAAGTGCCATTGCTTTGAGGCTTGAGACCGCAACCACGGGCTTTTCAAGGCCGAAACACAGCCCCTTTACCGTGCTGATACCAACCCGGAGTCCCGTAAAGGAACCGGGCCCCCTGGTCACAGTAATAAAGTCAATATCATTTAGGGTGATCCCTGATGAGCGGATCAGAAAGTCAAGGTTTTCAAGCAGACTGGCGGAGTGCCTTCTTCCTCCCTGGATTCTGAATTCGGCCAGGAGACCGGAATCCTTCCGGAAAAGGGCAAGCCCTCCCACCGGGGAGGCCGTATCTACTGATAATGTAAGGTCAGGAAAATTCACGCCTCTTAAGTCCATCGGTTCTCATGAGGCATCCCTTTGTCTGAGCCTTGAGAGGAAAAGCCCCATATATTTATTTAGCGGATTGCTCCTTGGGAGAAAGGGGAAAAAGGGCCTTCTCCTAACCCCAAGCCTCCTGAGTTCCGATATTATCTCCCTGTTATCATTATCATAGGAAAGCCCCGTCCTGAGGCTCTCTATCGCCTCCTTCTTCTGGCCGTTCAGGAGATGGGCCCTCCCCAGGTTCAGATAGAAGAAGGGATAGAAGAAATCCGACCCAAAGGGCACTGATTTCTCAAGCTTCTCAATCGCATCCTTGCAAAGTTCAACCCCCTTTTGAGGATCTTCGCCTGTCTCGGCAAGAAGGAGCCCCTGGTATGAAAGCCCATAGGGGTCATCCGGGAAATCCTCAAGGGCCTTCATTGTAAGCTCCATGGCCTCATTTGTCTTGCCCTGCTTTATAAGCCTCTTTATATCCCTGAAATACTTTACCCTCTTCTTGCTCGTCAGTCCCCGTTTTCTTACCTTCTCAACCGTGCTCCGATGGTGATCGGTTATGATCTTGTTTATGTCTTCCTTGCTCCCGGAACCTATGGTTATCCTGTCGGTCTCAACATGGGCTCCGTCAAGGTAGACCGTACTCCTGACAACGGGAGGGTCCTGGTCAAGCAGTTCGGTCACGATATAGTATGTTTTGTCGTCCTGGGAGAGCTTGGTGGAGTACTCGGAGTGCTTCTCTGTCTTGATCCTTATGATATCCTTTTCACTCATAAAGGCCCCTTCGATTACCGGAGATATTATACCACAATTCACTGTAGAATACCGAAACAGGGATATCCTCTGACAAATTCACCACCAAGGTCCTGAATATGCAGAAGCGACTTCTCACACCAAACGACCCTTTTCATGAACAACATCCCATTCCGGGCATCCACAGCTGTTTCATGGACATAAAAAACTTCTCCAACGGAAGAAGAATTAGGACAAATGAAGAACCCTGCGGCAAGACCGCAGGGTATCTTCGATATGTAAGGAAGTTT
>CAZITN010000005.1:0-1841 GCA_964542175.1 uncultured Thermodesulfovibrio sp.
CGTTATTGCTGCCATTGCCCTGGTGATTGGTCTGTTCCTCGTTCCCACATCCGTTCTCCATTAGGTTGAGCCATGGAATTCACGATCAGACATGATGGGAGAGAATGGATACTGGAGAATGAGGAAGCTGTCCTTTCATCACCAACAATGGATGGCCTGGATCAGAAGGTCCGGGAGTATGTCCAGGGGAATGGCCTTCTCAGGGCCGGGGAGAAGCTGGAGGTGAAAATGTATTTCCAGAACTCCACCATTCCCCAGTGGATAAGGCAGTACAGCCAGCATTACTTCAACCGGATTCTGGTGGTGGAAGGATAACCGGGGATTTAATCTCAAGCCTGTGCCGGGGAGCACAGGTAATAAAAAGGGAGGACGTTAATGACGGACCTTACGAACAGAAGGTGGTACACGGGTATGCTTACCCAGGAGGATTGGTGGGCTGTCTGGCTGGGTGTGGGATTCTTCTTTCTGTCGCTTTTTAATATCGTCGGCATAGACCTTGTGGGCTGGATGACCTACCCGACAAAGTGGGTTATGAATGTGCCTGAAGGCGGCAAGGGGGCGATCGGTCATGCCTTCTATGCCCTGGGAAAAAAATACAGCGTCACTGCAAAGGGCTTCTACAAGGGGCTCGGCTGGTGGAGCGTGAT
This sequence comes from uncultured Thermodesulfovibrio sp., assembly GCA_964542175.1. Classification (GTDB taxonomy): domain Bacteria; phylum Nitrospirota; class Thermodesulfovibrionia; order Thermodesulfovibrionales; family JdFR-85; genus WFTX01. The sequence continues at coordinate 648 of CAZITN010000005.1, forward strand.
CTGGACCTACGTGGGGTTCACGATCGCTACCTGCCTCGGTGCTTTCTTCATGAAGTGGAACATGAAGAGGTTTTTCGTGGGCTGGACGATCATCTACTTCCTCACGATAGCCACCTGGTTTGTCGGCCACCATGCCTTCATAGCCGCCAACAAGATAAACATGCACAAGTACGGCCTGAACTTCGCACTTAACCTTGGAGGTGGTGGATCCTTCATCCTGGCGCTGATTGTGGGTCTCATAATCGGTAACTTCTTCAAACCCTTTGCCCAGTTCCTGAGTGAAGCGGCAAAACCAGAATGGTACATAAAGACCGCTATCGTCACACTCGGTGTGAAACTGGGCTATCTCCCGATAAAGCTTGCCGGGATGTCCCAGAAGCTCGGTAAACAGGCTGCCGGGATCACATTTGACCTCTTTGTGGCCGGGGCGGCGGCGACAGTAGTTGCCTACATGGTATTCTGGCCCGGGGTCTATATCATCTCCAGAAAGATCTTCAAGCTTCCGAGGGCTACCGCAGCGGTCCTTGGTTCAGGCATCTCCATCTGCGGTGTCTCTGCAGCAGTGGCAACGGGTGGTGCTGTCAAGGCAAAGCCTGTTGTCTCCATCATGGTATCCGCCCTTGTTGTGGTCTGGGCGGTGATAGAGCTGATAATCCTTCCCGGTGTCTTCACCCATATCTGGCCGGGAACAAAGGACCCACTTGTGGCCGGGGCTGCAATGGGTATGTCTGTCAAGACGGACGGGGCTGATGCAGCAGCAGGCGAACTGCTGGATGAATTCATGCGAAACAAGGTAGAAGTAGAATCCAATGGCGCGGTGAAGTGGCCTGAGGGTCTTATTACTTCAAGCGCCGTTATGACCAAGGTCTGGATAGACATGTTCATAGGTATCTGGGCGTTCGTGCTTGCCCTGATCTGGTGTTACAAGATCGAATGCAAACCAGGTGAGAAGGTGCCGGCCTCGGAGGTCTGGCACAGGTTCCCGAAATTTGTCATAGGGTACTTTTTCTGCTGGTTCTTCCTTCTTGCAATCTACTTCGGTCCGGGACAGGGTGGCGCTCCCGAAGCGATGCCGTTCCTTAAAACGGTCAAGGCAGGAGCCGTGCCTGTTGAAAAGGGTATGAGGAAGCTCTTCTTCATGCTCACCTTCATAAGCCTCGGGATAATCACTGACTTCAAGAAACTCAGAGAGGC
>CAZITN010000005.1:1941-54795 GCA_964542175.1 uncultured Thermodesulfovibrio sp.
CCCGCTGGCCGGATTCCAGGCTCTATGTCTATGGAGCCATCCTGATGGAACTCTTTTCTTTCGTATTCTTCATATACACAAGGCGGATACTTGCAGGGCTGAACTCCGCTCCCTCTGATCAGGACCTTGCAAGATACGCTGACTTCCTGTCACTGTACTATTATCCGGGCTTTCTCTTCAAGAAGAAAAAAAACCCCTTTATTGTGCCGGATGAAGATGTGAATGATTAGGCTGTCTCTCCGGAAGGGACTCCTCCTCTTATCGCTCTCCTTTCTTTCCATCCTTATCGTGACAATCCTCTTTCTCTGGTGGTTTATCACCACCGGGAGGGATGTTATTTATTTCGAGCGCCTCCTTGAGGAGAAAACAGGCCTGGATATCAGTATAGGGGAGCTTGATTTAGGAAAAGAAGGGTTTATGTTCAGGGATCTGAAGGCCTACCGTAAGGATGATGGTCTCAGGATTGTAATCCCATCTGTATTGATAACAGGTGGTTTCTCTGCTATCAGGGGGGGAAGACCGTTGATTGTTAAGGTCCTTGCCCCCTCGGTTACTGTAAGCTCCTATTTTATCAGGGACAAACTCCAGGAGGAAAGAGACCGGAGGAGTAACGGGTACCTTATACCTCTGAATTTGGTGGTATCCGATGGAAGTATAGTGGTAACGGGGAAGGATGATGAGAGACTGGGGATCAGCGATGTAAATGTCTTGATTAATACCTCCCGGGAAAGTGCAGTAAAGGGTGAAGGGAGCTTCCGGGTTGAGGGATATGGAGGTTATGGGAAATTTTCCCTCGACTATGACTCCAGACGTCCGGAAGCAGGAAGGGCTGGATTCATTATATCCGGGGTCAGACTTAAGAACTTTCCAGCCGGAGAGGACCTGATGATTTCCGGCAATCTTACACTCAGGCTTCTGGTTTCAGGTATGAGTCAAGGGGAGGCAGGACTGAAGATAGAAGACCTTGCTCTTCAGAAGGCAGGGGGCACACGACTGATGGAGGGAGGATTCCTGGATCTGCAGGCAAGCCTGAGGCATGAAGATTCCCTCAAGGGCGTGTCTGTAGTTGGAAAGGTCTCATTAAGTGAGGGAGGCAGGGATGGCAGCCTCAGGTTTGAGGGGGTGTATGATATTAAGAAAGATTCCTTTGGAGTATCATCAGGAGAGATTCAGCTTGATGACAAAAGGATTTTCAGCTTCAGGGGGAGTCTGGATAGGCTGAAGGAGGGGAGCCCCGAGATTTCAGCAAAGGTGAGTGTCGAGGAATGGTCCCTGAAGGACCTCCTGGAGTTCTCCGGTCTGAGAGCTTTGTCGGAGGGGGGAATTTCTGTAGATGGGAGGATTGCAGGCAGGGTTGATATGAGGGGACCCCTGAAAAGCCCTGTAATTGAGGGAAAGCTTTTCTTTAAAGAGACTGATGTTGTGTTCAGGGATCTTGATCTCAGGGGGCTCAATATCTCGATCCCCTTTATCTGGGAGACAGGGGCAGGGATGCTCAGGGGGAGGGGGCTTTCTCTCTCATCAGGTGAGTTTGTAAAGGCAGGAGGAGATGTAAACCTGAGTCTCAAGGAAGTGATGACTGGCTATGCCCGGCTGAGGGTCATGCTTTCACCGAAGTCCGGGCCTCTCCGGGATCTGCTGAACAAGACACTGCCGGGATACAGCATTGACGGGATGATTAATCTCTCACCCCGGATCGAGTTCAAGTCGATCCCCCCTCCTGCCTATAGTGCTTCAGTTAAAGGATCTGTTCTGATTAAAAAAGGAATGTTTTCGTCTCCCGATGGTGAGATAGTGGCTGAGGGGATAGGGGGTGAAGGGAGATACAACCTTGAATGGGAACAGGGCAGAGGGCTCAATGGAGATGTAACCCTTGGCATAAAGAGGGGAGAGGTCCTTGCCGGGGTCTTCTATTCTGACGTGGCAGCCTCCCCTGTCAGCCTGGGGATTGTGGGAGGACTCGGGAAGGATGGGAATCTGAGGGTGGATGAGTCGTTTATTAGTATTGAAGGGCTTGGGAGAGTTGCCTTCTCTGGAGAACTGGAAAGAGGGGTTGGTGAAAAGAAGATTATTGACGGGATCAGCCTTTTTTCTCTTCAGGCGGAGGGTCTTTTTGATATCTTGAAGGATGCCTTGGGGAGCCGACACCCCTTTCTTAAAAAGACCGGCATGAGGGGAAACATCTCAGGGGAGTTCAGGCTAAGGGGGTTGGTGACAGGGCCTTTCATTTCGGGGAGGCTTACCCTGAAAGCACTTGATATCCTTAACAGGGAGGCCGGGCTGGAGGTTAAAAACCTGAACCTCCATCTTCCCCTGGCCTTTGGTGGTAAGGATGAGAGTGCTCTCAATCAGGGAAATCTCACCTTTGACAAGGCAGGGCTGGGTGATATAATCCTCAGGAACGGGAATTTCCCCCTTGAGGTGAAGGGCGGGGATATATTTATCAGTGAGAATATCAATCTTCCTGTCTTCGGGGGCGACCTGATCGGGAAGGATCTCTATATCCGGGATTATGCCGGAGAGGAGAGGCTCGTTCATGCCTCTCTGGAGTTCAGGGGCCTTGACCTGGAGGAGATAACCCGGGAATTGAAGATCCACCAGATGAAGGGGAGGCTCTCAGGGAAGATACCAGATCTCGTTCTCCTGGGTGATGATCTCTACAGTGACGGAACTGTTACGGTATCGGTCTTCGGCGGAACGGTAGTTATGGAGAACCTTGCACTTAAGGGTCTGTTCGGACCGGTTCCCTCCTTTGAGGCCGATATCAGTCTGAAGGATATAGACCTTGCCAGGATGACGGAGACCTTTGATATCGGGAGGATATCGGGGATTCTCTCCGGATATGTAAGGAACCTGAAGGTGGTTGAGGGAGAGCCGGAGCGGTTTGACCTCTTTCTTGAGACCAGGAAGAGGCCCGGTGTCTCCCAGAAGATAAGCGTAAAGGCATTGAAGAAGATCCAGATACTCGGCTCTGGCGGTACCATGGGGATACTCGACAGGGGGATATACCGTTTTTTCAAGGAATACCGGTATGAAAAGATCGGGATGAGGGCACGCCTGAGGAACGATATCCTCTCCCTCAGGGGGATAGAGGGAGAGAGGGGGCGGGAGTACCTGGTAAGGGGTGGACTGTTTCCACCTAAGGTGGATGTGATAAGCTATACTCAGGAGATACCCTTCAAGGAACTGTTAAGAAGGCTTGAAAGGATTAAGAAGGTGGAATAAACGAAAGGAGGAATAGGGATGAGAAGGATTTCAAAATGGGGAGCACCCCTTCTGATCATGATGTTTGTATTTTCCTGTATAACCATCAATATCTACTTCCCGGCCGCTGCCGTCCAGAAGGCGGCAGACAGGATAGTGGATGAGGTCTGGGGTGAGAAACTGAAGGAAAAAATGAAGGAACAGAAAAAGGATGATGGGGAGCCTCAGAGCCGGTATGAGATGGACGGACGGGGGCTGAAGATAAGCTTTGCCTTTGTTCAGGAGGCATATGCCCAGCAGGCTGATATCAATGTTACCACACCGGCGATCAGAGCGATCAAAAAGGCCCTGAAGAAGAGGCTCGAATTGCTCAAGCCCTACCTTGACAGGGGAAACATCGGTCTTACCAGTGACGGGCTTCTGGCTGTCCGGAACAGTGCCGGGCTTAGTCTTAAAAAGAGGGCTGAAATCAAGAGGCTGGTGAAGGCGGAGAACAAGGACAGAAACGCCCTCTACCTTGAAATAGCCAGGGCGAATAATATAAGCCCTGACAGGGTGGAAGACATAAAGAGGATCTTTGCAAAGAGCTGGATAAAGAAGGCCCCTTCCGGCTGGTGGTACCAGGGGCCTGACGGGAAGTGGAAACTGAAGAAATGATTTTTCACGAACCCCCGAATACTTGCACTTCGGAAGTGCAAGTATTCGGGGTGTCCTGCGTCGCCCCTTAGATTACAAGTAATATATACCCGAGGTAGAAGAGCCCCCCTGCAAGGAGAACAGGGGCGGGGAGGTTCTTCTTCCTTTTTATATACAGGAGCACCAATCCTGCCATGGCAAGGGAAGAAAAGATGTTGTAGAACTCCTTCCACGAGAGCATCCAGTCTGTGAAGATCAGTCCTATAGAGACGGGGATCGTTGACTGAAAGACCATGGCCCCGGTGATATTCCCTACCCCCATGGTATCCTTTCCCTTTATCGTCCATGTGATGGAGTTGAACTTCTCCGGGAGTTCCGTGGCTACAGGCGTGATGATGAGGGAGAGGATGAGTGAGGGAATGCCGGTCTTGATCGAGAAGGCTGTGAGGTATTTTACAAAGAGATGGGCCCCGAAGATTATGAAGATCAGGCCCACCATGATCTGGATTATGATCCACCGGAGGTTCTTGGGACACTTCAGCAGGGTGTTGAAATGGAAATATTCCGAGAATTCTTCTCCCTCCTCGGGTTCATGTCTGAGTGCATAGAAGACGAAGACGCCGTAAAGCATGAGTAACCCCGCTCCTCCCAGATGGTTCAGTAGGGAGATCTTCAGGAAGGAGAGTGCTGCTACAATTCCCATGGTGATTAAGAAAAAGATCATCTCGAATTTCATGACCGGTGCATTGATATCAAGCGTTGCTTCCGGTCTCCGTTTAAAGACCTTCAAAACAGTCACAGTCACGCCAAGAAGGAACATTGCAAGGGTTCCGAGCATGAAGGGAGCCCCGAGGATGGCCCCCACGGCGATCTCCTTACCGTGTGTTCCATGACCAAAGAGGAGGGCAAGAATGGGTACGATCGTCTCAGGCAGCGCCGTCCCGACCGCTGCCAGGAGGCTTCCCACAGTGGCGTGGGACATATCCAGACGGTCACCGAGGCATTCCACACCGTTTGCAAAGAGCTCGCAGCCGCTTAGAATTATTACTATGCCGACCAGCAGGCCTGAAATAATCAGATAATAGGAAGTGGAGGCTCCGTCTGCATAGGAGGAGAGGAGTTCAGAAAGGCCTGTTACAAGACCTAGTATTCCGAGTACTATGATGTATCTCATGTTAAAAATAAATGGCTATCGAGTAAACTATTAATGTATAAGTGTCTCAACCTGTTCGGTTCAATCTCAGAATTCGAACAATCCAGGTCGGAACCAACATTTTAACAGTATCTGGAAGGTTTTTCCAAACCATGAAGAAATTTCTGCTGAAGGAATACGGCTCTTGGACGGTAATGCTCCTCTCCTACAGTGTCGGGCTCGACTATAGTGCCGGATGGCCGGTCATTTTTGCCGGGTTGCTGGGAGCAGGCCTGTTGATAAACTCAAAACAGGCCCTTACCCTATGGTTCCGCCAGCGTAACCGGAGTGATGCCCTTGGCGCATTGGTGGTGCAGGTGACCGGAGGGGCCCTTATCCTGATAATTGCCGGAGGGCCGGGCCTTTTCAGGCTTCTCCCCTGGGGGCTGATACCGTTATTCTACCTTGTATCACTGATATCAGCAGGTGAACACAGGATTTATACGGAGATCCTCGGGTTTGCAACCCTCACCCTCTCAGTGGTTCTGGGCCAGTTTCTGACAGCGGGTGAGGTCTCTCCCATCCTTTATCTCGGTGTTGCGACCTTTTTTATTGCCGGTGTTTTCAAGGTCCGTGTCCATCTGAGAAAGGGTAAAAAAGAACGGATCATGATGGTTTCCTACCTGAGCTGTTTACTGTTTGTATACGCTTTTTCAGGCCTTTCCCTCGCCCCACTGACACCCCTTATTGAAAACCTTCTCCATGCCATTGGACTCTACAGGCAGAAACTCAGGACAGTGGGCTGGATGGAGGTTTTGAAAGGGGTTGTATTTGTAATACTTATAAGGCTATATATACAATAAAAACAACAGGTTAGTCCTTGCCTCACCTTTCCCTCCAGAGAGGTTCCTGAATTATCAAAAATATAAGAAAATCTTATATATACTTTTAAATTTTTTTCTTGAAATTCAAATTTGACTTTATGTAGTATAGTGCGTCTTCTGTCTGATAGTGGTTCTAAACTATTTCCTTTGGAGGTATTAATAATGAGAATCGTTCTTCTTGGTGCGCCAGGGGCCGGAAAGGGCACGCAGGCAAAAAAACTGATTGAGAAATATGGGATCCCCCAGATCTCTACCGGTGATATCCTCAGAAAGGCGGTGGCAGACGGGACCCCCCTGGGGAAGGAGGCCAAATCATACATGGACAAAGGCGAACTGGTGCCTGACTCCGTTGTGATAGGTCTTGTGAAGGAGAGACTTGCCCAGGATGACTGCAAAAAGGGCTTTATCCTTGACGGCTTTCCACGGAATACCGCCCAGGCAGAGACCCTTGATGGTGTGCTGGCTGAGATGGGGATGCCCCTTCAGGTTGCATTGAGTGTGGATGTTGACCTCGATATCCTGATGAAGAGGCTTACAGGCAGGAGGACATGCAGAGGTTGCGGCCAGATGTACAATATCTATTTCGGTCCTCCCCAGAAGGAGGGTGTCTGCGACAAGTGCGGCGGTGAACTCTACCAGAGGGATGATGACAGGGAAGAGACCATAAGAAAACGTCTCGAGGTCTATGAGGCCCAGACGGCTCCTCTTATTGATTACTATCAGGGTAAGGGAATTCTCAAGAGGGTAAACGGTGAAGGTGACATAAACAAGATCTTTGAAGAGGTCTGCAGGATCCTTGATGAGGCAACTCAGTGAGAGGTTCTGGATAAATATCTTTAGTATAAGGAGGCTTTGGAAATGGCACTGGTAAATCCCCATGGTAAGGAAAAGAAACTCAAGCCGCTCCTTCTTGAAGGAGAGGAGAGGAAACAGGAACTTGAAAGGGCCAGGACTCTTACCCAGGTCAGGATGACCTCCCGTGAGACGGGAGATCTGATAATGCTCGGTATCGGTGGGTTCACACCCCTTGAAGGCTTCATGGGTCATGATGACTGGAAGGGAGTCTGTGATGAGTATCTGATGGCAGACGGGACCTTCTGGCCCATTCCGATAACCCTTTCCACAAACAAGGGGCAGGCAGACAGTATAAAGGAAGGTGAGGATGTCGCCCTTGTGGATGAGGAGTCCGGCGAGATAATGGGCACCATGACAGTCCGGGAAAAGTATACGATCGACAAGGAGCATGAATGTGAACAGGTCTTTAAGACCACAGACACAGAGCATCCCGGTGTTGCTAAGGTGATGGCCCAGGAAGAGGTGAACCTGGCAGGCCCTGTGAAGGTCCTGAGTGAAGGGATCTTTCCTGAAGAGTTCAAGGGTGTTTACATGAGACCCGATGAGACAAGAAAGGCCTTCGAGGAGAAGGGCTGGTCGACTGTTGCCGCCTTCCAGACCCGTAACCCCATGCACCGCTCCCACGAGTACCTCGCTAAAATCGCAGTGGAGATCTGTGACGGTGTATTCATACACATGCTTCTTGGGAAACTCAAGCCCGGCGACATCCCTGCTGATGTCCGCCAGAAGGCGATTGATACCCTTATAGAGAATTATTTTGTTAAGGACACTATCATGGTCGGGGGCTATCCACTCGATATGCGGTATGCCGGCCCGAGGGAGGCCCTGCTTCATGCCGTCTTCAGGCAGAACTACGGCTGCAGCCATCTGATTGTCGGACGTGACCATGCCGGAGTGGGAGACTACTACGGTCCCTTTGATGCCCATCACATCTTTGATGAGATACCCGAGGGAGCCCTTGAGACCCAGCCGCTGAAGATCGACTGGACCTTCTGGTGCCATAAGTGTGACCAGATGGCCTCGATGAAGACCTGCCCCCACGGCAAGGAAGACAGGCTGATCCTGAGCGGTACAAAACTAAGGAAGATGCTCTCCGAGGGTGAGGATGTCTCTGAAAAATTCAGCAGGCCCGAGGTCCTGAAGATACTCCGTGAGTACTACGAGGGCCTCACCGAGAAGGTTGAGATAAAGATGCACAAATATGCAGAGGGGTAAGACTTGCCCCTCTTTTTTTGTGAGACCCATGAGTCTCAACGGGTTGAGTAGCCCGGGTCGGGTTATGAAAAAAGGTAAGGAAAGACAGGGAATATGAAAGGAGGTGGAGAGACCTCAGGTTTTGTTTTTTTGTGGTAGTGCACAACTAATCTTAATCGTAAGGAGGTAAGCTTATGCCAAGCTATGTGATCACTGAAAAGTGTGACGGCTGTAAGGGTCAGGAGAGGACGGCATGTATGTACATCTGTCCGAATGACCTGATGAAGCTGGACAGGGACAGGATGAAGGCATGGAATCAGGAACCTGATCAGTGCTGGGAGTGCTATAACTGTGTGAAAATCTGCCCGCAGCAGGCGATCGAGGTCAGGGGTTATCAGGACTTCTGTCCCATGGGCGCAAATGTTATCCCCCTGAGGGGTACCGATGCCATCATGTGGACGATCAAGTTCCGTGACGGTTCCCTCAAGAGGTTCAAGTTCCCCATCAGGACCACGGCAGAGGGTTCCATTGATCCCTATGCAGGCAAGCCTGAGCCGAACTATGACAAGCTCAAGGAGCCCGGTTTCTTCACCCATCAGGGTGAGGGCAAGACCATGCCCATGCCCTGATCCGATACAGGGCCTGTGCTGTATTGATGCAGAATAATCAATTTTAAGGAGGATAATTATGGAAAAGGAAACCTGCACGTTTTCATATTGTGCAAAGCCTGAAGTCATCGAGGTGGAGACGGATATTCTCCTCGTCGGTGGTGGTATGGCCTGCTGTGGTGCCGCCTATGAGGCAGCAAGGTGGGCGACACCGAAGGGCATAAAGGTAGTCATGGTTGACAAGGCTGCTGCAGACCGTTCCGGTTCCGTTGCCATGGGTCTGAGTGCAATCAACACATACATGGGTGAGAACGACCCTGCTGACTATGTCCGGTACGTAAGGGCCGACCTGATGGGAATCATCAGGGAAGACCTCGTCTATGACCTCGGCAGGCACGTTGATGACTCAGTTCATCTCTTCGAAGAGTGGGGCCTCCCGATCTGGAAGACCCTTGATGACGGAAAGAAGGTCGATGGCGCCCAGGGAATCAAGGTTGGCAAGATGCTGAAGGATGGCGGCAAGCCCGTCCGTTCCGGCCGCTGGCAGATCATGATCAACGGTGAGTCCTACAAGGTGATAGTTGCCGAGGCCGCAAAGAAGGCCCTTGAGTACAACAGGCAGGCAACAGGGATGGAAGAGAACCTCTTTGAGAGGGTCTTTATCGTGAAGCTCATTCCTGATGCAAACGATCCCAACAGGGTTGCCGGTGCAGTCGGCTTCAGTGTCCGTGAGCACAAGGCCTATGTCTTCAAGGCAAAGGTCATGCTCGTGGCAGCAGGTGGTTGTGTTAACGTCTTCAGGCCGAGGTCAACAGGTGAAGGTATGGGAAGAACCTGGTTTGCAGTCTGGAATGCAGGTTCCACCTATGCAATGCCTGCAGAGCTTGGTGCAAAGATGGTTCTCATGGAGAACAGGTTTGTTCCTGCCAGGTTCAAGGACGGTTACGGCCCGGTCGGTGCATGGTTCCTCTTCTTCAAGGCAAAGGCGACCAACGCACTCGGTGAGGACTATTGTGCAACTCATCATGAGGAACTGAAGCAGAAATATGGCAAGTATGCCGAGATCCTGGGTACATGTCTCAGGAACGAGGCCATGATGGATGATATGAAGGCAGGTAAAGGGCCCATCTGGATGAGGACGGACCTTGCCTTTGAGGAAGCAAAAAAGACAATGGATGCCAAGGAACTCAAGCACCTCGAGGCAGAGGCATGGGAAGACTTCCTCGACATGACCATCGCCCAGGCCGGCCTCTGGGCTGCAAACAATGTCCGTCCTGAGGAAAAGTACTCTGAACTTATGCCAGCAGAGCCTTATCTCCTGGGTTCCCATGCCGGTTGTGCAGGGCTCTGGACGAGCGGTCCCGAGGATATCTGCAAGGCCAAGGGACTTGATGAGTACTTCTGGGGCTACAACAGGATGACCACTGTTGACGGTCTCTTCACCGCCGGTGATGGCTGTGGTGCTTCAGGTCACAAGTTCTCCTCCGGCTCACACGCCGAGGGCCGTATAGTCGGTAAGGAACTCGTGAGATATGTCCTTGATCATCAGGACTACACCCCGACGCTCGGAAAATCCGCTGATGAGTATGTGGCAGAGATATTCCTGCCCTTCGAGGTATATGAAAAGTACAAGAACTACACCACCGATCCTGAGGTTAACCCCCATTACATCAAGCCGAGCCTTCTGCAGAAGAGGCTCCAGAAGATAATGGATGAGTATGTGGGAGGAGCCGGCTCCTGGTACATGACCTCCAAGACCATGCTTGAGGAAGGACTCAGGCAGCTTGAGATGCTGAAGGAGGATGCCGGAAGGATGGCTGCCTCTGATCATCACGAGCTGATGAGGTGCTGGGAGAACTACCACAGGATAGTGGCCGGTGAGGCCCATGCAAGGCATATCCTCTTCAGGGAGGAGACCAGGTATCCCGGCTACTACTTCAGGGGTGACTTCCCGAAGATCAACGATGACGATTGGAAGTGCTTCACCGTCTCCAGGATCAATCCTGACAGCGGCCAGTGGGAGTTCGAGAAGATCCCCTACAAGCAGATTGTCGACTAAATCTTGACCGTTCTGGGAGGAAGGGCTGATGCCCTTCCTCCCAGATAAATTTTTTTGCATTGTTCCTGTCATTCTGGGGCTGGTTCAATTTCCTGATTGAGACAGATTCAGAGTGGCAGGCTTTTTAAGATAGGAACAACTTTGATGAAGGAGGATATAAATGGCTATAGCCCCTGACAAAACGGTTCTTGTACTAGGAGGAGGGATAAGCGGGATTACCGCTGCCCTCGAGACTGCAGAAGCGGGGACGAAGGCGGTCATCGTGGAGAGGAACCCCTACCTTGGGGGCAGGGTGGCCCAGCTCTACAGGTATTTCCCGAAACTCTGCCCGCCTTACTGCGGTCTGGAACTTAACTTCCGGCGGATAAAGGAAAACCCTGCAATCAGCTTCTATACCCTTGCCGAGGTCGAGGATATATCCGGCTCTGCCGGTGCCTTCAAGGCAAGAGTGAAGCAGAAGGCCCGCTATGTTAACGAGAAGTGCACTGCCTGCGGTGCCTGTGTAGATGCCTGCCCTGTAGAGAGACCGAATGAATTCAACTTCGGTATGGATACTACAAAGGCGATATACCTTCCCCATGACCTTTCCTTCCCCATGAGATATGTGATAGATGCTTCAGTCTGCAAGGGTAAGGAGTGCGGCAAGTGTGTGGAGGCATGCAAGTACGGTGCAATAGACCTCGAGATGAAGGACAAGACCTTTGAGATTGAGGCCGGGGCCGTTGTCTACGCCACCGGCTGGAACCCCTATGATGCAACGAAGATGGAGAACCTCTCCTTCGGGAATGTAAAGAATGTGATTACGAACATGATGATGGAGAGGCTTTCAGCTCCGAACGGACCGACACAGGGAAAGATACTCCGGCCCTCCGACGGTAAGGAGGTCCAGAATATCGCCTTTGTCCAGTGTGCCGGTTCAAGGGATGAAAACCACCTCAATTACTGTTCAGCCATCTGCTGCATGGCATCCATGAAACAGGCATCCTACATCAGGGAGAAGCACCCTGATTCAAAGGTGACGGTCTTTTATATAGACCTGAGGGCTCCCGGTAAATACGAGGATTTTTACAGGAAGATCGAATCGGATGAGAACATAACCTTTGTCAAGGGAAAGGTCGCAAAGATAGAAGAGGACCCGGAGACCCAGGATGTGGTTGTCACTGTTGAGGATGTGGCAAATATCAAGAAGATCCAGGAAAAATTCGATATGGTTGTCCTTGCCGCCGGGATGGAGCCCCAGGCGAAGACGGTAAGCCTTCCCGGTGGTGTGAAGACGGAGGACAACGGGTTCATTCTCTCCGACGCCCTCCCCTCCGGAGTATTTGCAACGGGCGTGGCCACCAGACCTCTCGATGTCAATACTTCCAATCAGGATGCAACTTCAAAGGCGATCAAGTGTTTACAAATCCTTAGTAGGAGGTAAATAAATGGAGAAGAAGTTAGGAATCTATATATGTAAGGACTGCGGTATCGGGGATGCCCTGAACGTTGAGCAGATGGAGACCGTTGCAAATGAATACAACCCGGCGGTATGCAGGGTCCATGATTTCCTTTGCAGCCAGGAGGGTGTTCAGGTCATAAAGGATGACATACAGAATGAGGGTGTCAATACGATTGTCATAGCGGCCTGTTCAATGCGTGTCAATACCGATGTCTTCAGCTTTGACCCGCAGAAATATGTTACCGAGAGGGTGAACATCAGGGAACACGTGGTCTGGACCCAGCCTCCACAGGAAGAAAACACCCAGAGGATGGCCGAGGACTACCTGAGGATGGGCATAACGAGGGCCCAGAAGGCTGAGCCGCCGGAACCCAAGACCGGTGACCTTGAAAAGACCATCCTCGTCGTTGGAGGCGGTGTTGCCGGCCTGAGTGCGGCCCTTGAGGCAGCCAACGCAGGGTACAAGGCCGTTATAGTGGAGAAGTCCGAGGCACTGGGCGGCCGGGTGAAGAACATGAAGCTCCTTCTGCCGTCAAAACCACCCTTCAGGGAACCTGAAGCACCTCAGATCGAGGAGAAGATAAAGGCCGTTGTGGAGCACCCGAATATAAAGGTCTATACCAGTTCCCAGGTAGTCAGCATTGAGGGTGAGCCCGGCATGTTTGATGTGACCGTCTGTTCCAATGACAACGTGAGCATAGAGGAGATTGATATTAACGAAGAGGTCAAGAAGGGCGGACCGGCGAGGTATCCTCTGCCTGAGTGCTCATCCCCGGAGACCTTCAAGGCCGGAGCCGTGGTCTTCACGATCGGGTGGAAACCCTATGAGGCATCCAACCTGGAGGATGAATTCGGATACGGCAAGTTCAAGAATGTGGTTACCAATGTCGAGCTTGAGGAGATGGCATCAAACGGCGGCCTGAAGCGGCCCTCCGACGGAAAGAGACCAGAGAGGGTTGTCTTCATTCAGTGCGCCGGGCAGAGGAATGAGAATCATCTGCCCTACTGTTCCTCCGTCTGCTGCCTTACTTCACTCAAGCAGGCAAAGTATGTGAGAGAGACGAATCCCGATGCCGGGGCCTTCATAATCTACAGGGATATGCGGACTCCCGGGCTTTATGAGGAATTCTACAAGACCATGCAGGACGATGAGGGCGTCTTTCTTGTCAAGGGTGATATTGTCGGACTTGAGGAAAACGGTGACGGCACAGTCCAGGTAAAGTTTGAGAACAAACTGCTTAACTCAACCGACATAATAAATGCCGACCTTGTGGTCCTTGCAACCGGTATGGTAACCAATCTGGTCCCTGAAGGCAGGGAGCCCAGGCTCCTTACCCAGGATCAGGAGTATATCGGGGATATAGTCTCCAAACAGACAGAGGACGGTCTTGTGGAGGAACTTGTTCCCCAGCCGATCGCGCTGAATCTCAAGTACCGTCAGGGGCCGGAGATGCCGAATCTGAGGTATGGATTCCCTGATTCCCATTTCATCTGCTTCCCCTATGAGACCCGCAGAACCGGTATCTATGCTGCCGGGGCTGCAAGGCATCCCATGGATGCGGCCCAGGCTGCGATGGATGGTGCAGGAGCTGCCCTCAAGGCTATACAGTGCATTGAGAGGACATCAGAGGGCTATGCCGTGCATCCGAGGTCATGGGATCAGACCTTCCCGGTCTTCAGGCTTGAGTCCTGCACCCAGTGCCGGCGTTGTACTGTTGAGTGTCCCTTCGGTGTCCTTGACGAGGATGAGAAGGCGACCCCGCTGGAGCACCCCTACCGGTGCCGCCGGTGTGGAACCTGTATGGGAGCCTGTCCTCAGAGGATCATCAACTTCAACGATTACAGTATCGACATGATCTCCTCCATGCTTGGTGAGATGCAGGTGCCTGACGAGAGCGAACTGTTTCCATATATAGTCGGGTTCATATGTGAGAATGATGCCTATCCTGCCTTTGACATGGCCGGGATCAACAGGCTTCAGCTCCCGCCGAACTTCAGGCTCATAAGGCTCAGGTGCCTTGGCGGTATGAACCTCGTCTGGATTTCCGATGTCCTTTCAAAGGGTGCCGATGGCGTGATACTCATCGGTTGCAAGTTCGGTGATGACTATCAGTGCCACTTTGTCAAGGGCTCCCAGATGGCGAATGAGAGGCTTGGCAAGGTCCAGGAGACCCTGAGCAGGCTGATGCTGGAGGCGGAAAGGGTGAAGATGGTCCAGTTGCCTATCAACGAGTATGACCGGCTTCCCCAGATACTCCAGGAGTTTGCTGATGAAGTGGAAGGTATCGGTGCAAACCCCTACAAGGGATTCTGAACATTATTTAGTCTTGAGTGCTTAGTGTTTAGTTAACAATAAAATTCAGGAGGTATATATGCCAGAAGAGAGGGTACTATCACCGGATATACAGTTTATTCGGGACCTGAGAAAGGGCGGGGGTGAGACACTCAAGAAGTGCTACCAGTGTGCCACCTGTTCGGTGGTCTGTCCCATCTCGCCCGATGACAAGCCGTTTCCAAGACAGCAGATGGTGATGGCCCAGTGGGGGCTGAAGGACCAGCTTCTATCAAGCCCCGATATCTGGACATGCCACAACTGTAATGACTGCTCCAAGTACTGCCCCAGAGGTGCAAGACCTGGCGATGTTCTGAGTGCCATGCGGCAGAAGGTGATCAAGGAAAACGCAATCCCGAGGTTCATGGGTTCCTTTGTAGGGGACCCCAGGTTTACGATCTTTGCCTTGATAGTCCCCTTCGTCTTCTTCCTGGCGGTTCTCGGGCTGACGGGGCATCTCCAGATCCCTGAGGGTAAGATCGTGTATTCAAAATTCTTCCCGATCCCGATGATTGAGATAATATTCATGTCCGCTGTCGGTATTGCTACCCTTCTTTACGCCTTCAGCCTGAACCGGTTCTGGCAGAACATGACAAAGGCGACGAACAAGCCCTATCTGAAGACATTCGGCCCGGCCTTTGTCGAAACGATCAAGGAGTTTCTCTTCCACAGGAAGTTCGAGAAGTGCGAGGCCAATCGTGACAGGAAGAACGGACACATGCTCGTTTTCTACGGTTTTGTGGGCCTTGCGATAACCACTACATGGATTACCGTCTACTATTACGCCTTCAAGATCCACTCCCCGATTTCCCTCGGAGACCCCATGAAGTGGTTTGGAAACCTGAGTGCCCTTTTCCTGCTGGTGGGGATACTGTTGATAATATCCAACAGGATGAAGGACAAGGGGATAGACTCAAAGACCTCCTCCTTTGACTGGACCTTTGCAATCCTTATTCTCCTGCTTGCCGTAACAGGCATACTTACAGAGCTTGTCAGGCTGGCCGGCATAGCATCCCTTGCCTATCCCATGTATCTTCTGCACCTTACCTTTGTGTTCTATACAATCGTCTATTTCCCCTATTCCAAACTGGCCCATATGGGTTACAGGACCCTGGCGATCACCTTTGCAAAGATGAGAAACTGGGATGTGGAGTAGGGGTTAAGGAGAGCTTATGAAAGTCAAGGATCTGTTACTGGAAAAGGGCAGAGAGATCATAACGATCGGAGCAGACTCCTCCATAACCGAGGCTTCGGCAAAAATGGTCCAGCGGAACATAGGTGCACTTCTGGTAGAGGATGAAGGAAGGCTTGCCGGACTCATAACAGAGAGGGATGTGGTGAAGGTTCTTGCTAAGACCGAAGGTGAGGTGAAGGGAGTTGCGGTCCGGGATATCATGGTCACTAGTGAGAACCTCCTTGTGGCCGAGCCAGAAGATGAGGTGGAGTATGTGATGGCAGTAATGATCCAGAATGCCATCAGACACATCCCGATAGTCGAGAAGGGCGACCTGATAGGGATCATCTCCATAAGGGATGTCGTGAAGACACATGTCAGAAAACTCAAGGCAGAGATACACTTCCTCAAGGAGTACATATCCGACAAATATACTTAAGCCAGATGTTCTGATTGGAGTATAAGCATAAACTATAGTTTGATTTGAAAAATTAATATCTTTATGCTATATTATTCCCGCCTCCCACTCCGGGAGTATGAGCAGGCTGGTAATTTAATCTCTGTTAAGGGATCGAACAGGGATTTTGTGAATGAAAATATCTAAAAGGAGGTATGGTTAATGGAAGGCTTGACCAACTTGGCTGCGCTGTTTGGTGCCGGCGGACTGGTGCTGGCCCTGTTCTTTTACGGGGTTGTGACCAAGAAACCGGCTGGGAATGAGACGATGCGTGAGATTGCGACCATGATCCATGAAGGGGCCATGGCCTATCTCAGGCGTCAGTACACTATCCTTTCAATCTTCATTATCGTCGTTTTCGTAGCGATGTTCTTCTATCTGGGGGCTCCTTCGGCGATCGCCTTTCTTACCGGCGCCGTATGTTCGATTGCCGCAGGGTTTCTGGGGATGCAGGCTGCAACAAAGGCAAATGTTAGGACTGCAGAGGCTGCAAACCAGTACAAACCCGACCATGCCAAGGCACTCTCGGTGGCATTCAATGGTGGTGCCGTCATGGGGCTTGCAGTGGCTGGTATCGGGCTCATGGGTGTTGGGGTATTCTATTACCTCTATGGTAAGAATCCAGAGACAGCCTTTGTGATCAATGCCTTTGGGATGGGGGCCTCTTCAATAGCCCTCTTCATGCGTGTCGGCGGCGGTATCTACACAAAGGCCGCTGATGTTGGTGCTGACCTTGTGGGTAAGGTTGAGGCAGGCATACCCGAGGACGACCCCCGTAACCCCGGTGTTATCGCTGACAATGTGGGTGACAATGTGGGTGACGTTGCAGGTATGGGCGCCGACCTCTTTGAGTCATATGTGAACTCCATCATTGCAACCATCGCTATTGGTGCCACCGCGGTTCTTGGCTCCAAGATCGCCAATCTCGGGGACGCCCTTCACCTCATGGCCCTTCCCGTTCTTCTTGCAGTGATGGGCATAATCTCATCCGTTCTGGGAATCCTTGCAATGAGGATACTTGAGAAGATGAGCCCTGCTGCAGCATTGAGGTACTCAACCTTCATTGCAGCAGGTCTCTTCCTCTTGCTTGCCTATGTCGCCGTCTCCCAACTGGGTGTGAGCAATCATGTCTTCTGGGCTGTGGTGGCAGGCTGCGTGGGTGGTATAATAATCGGTCTCCTTACGGAGTACTATACATCTGGTGCTCCCATCAGGAAGATAGCCGATGCCAGTCAGACCGGTCCCGGCACAAATATCATTACCGGACTCGCCGTGGGCCTTGAGAGTGTCGCATTACCTGTGCTGGGTATCTGTGCAGCCATATTTGTCGCCGACAGGGTGGCCGGTCTTTACGGTATAGGTATAGCCGCCGTGGGTATGCTCGGCACCATCGGTATTACCATGAGTGTTGATGCCTATGGCCCGATTGCTGACAATGCCGGTGGTATCTCCGAGATGGCCGGTCTTGGTGAGGATACCCGTGAGATCACCGACGGCCTTGATGCCCTTGGTAATACAACCGCTGCTATCGGTAAGGGATTTGCAATCGGCTCTGCCGCACTTACGGCACTTGCCCTTTTCTCCGCCTATACACAGAGCATCAATGCCGTCCGTGCCAAGGAAGGTATGGAGAGCCTTACCATAATAATCACCGACCCCATGGTGGTTATCGGTCTTCTGCTGGGCGGTATTCTTCCTTTCTTTGTTGCAGCCCTCACGATGACTGCAGTTGGTAAGGCTGCATTCGAGATGGTCAATGAGATCAGGCGGCAGTTCAGGGAGATCCCGGGGCTCCTCGAGGGTAAGGAAGGTGTAAAGCCCGACTCAAAGAAGTGTGTTGACATCTCCACGGCATCGGCCCTCAGGCAGATGATCCTTCCCGGCCTTACTGCGGTGCTCAGTCCGATAATCGTGGGATTCGCCCTTGGCCCGGCAGCCCTTGGCGGGATGCTTGCAGGTGCAACTGTTGCCGGTGTCATGCTGGCCCTCATGATGGCAAACGGCGGCGGTGCATGGGATAATGCAAAGAAGTACATTGAGAAGGGCAACCTCGGCGGCAAGGGCTCTGAGGCCCACAAGGCAGCAGTTGTGGGTGATACAGTGGGTGACCCCTTCAAGGATACTTCAGGGCCATCCATGAACATCCTCATCAAGCTGATGAGCGTTGTCTCCCTTGTTATCGCCCCGCTTATCGCCCTGCTGTAAGATAAGCATTAATACAGATACAGGAAGGAAGGGGAAGCCGACCGGCTTCCCCTTCCTTGTTCTGGTTTGCGGTGCTGATTCATTCCAGAGTATTGATGACTTTTCATTAGGTATGATAGAATGGTTCTATGAAGGGGGCAATCAGAAAGGGTCTTGTTATTACAATACTGTTTGCGATAATCTGTGGAGGGTTGTTCCTGATCGTTACTCAGAATTTCAAGGAAGCTGGCCAGAAAGTTCTCATAACGTACAATATATGTGATATAGGCGGAGATGGTGTTGACGACGGGACAGGTATATTTCTGACTGTCTTTTGTGTCCTCACGACATTCTTTCCTGTTTTCCAGAGACTCACTTGTCGTTCCTGCTTGCTTTTCCAATCCCCTTTTGCAAATATTCTTACACCTCCAGGTTGAGTGCCTTTTAGAGTAATCCTTGAGCTGCAGTACAATTCTATTCAAATTTAACAAACTGGAGGTCATATATGAGAATCATGAGATGGATAGTCCCAGTTTTGTTCATCTTTTTGTTTGCAACGGTTTCAATGGCAGAAGAGGCAAATACAATTGATGATCTTCTCAAGATGTTTGATGAGAGCAAGTGCAGGGACTGCCATCCTGACCAGTACAACCAGTGGCAGGAGTCCTTTCACGCCAGGGCGATAGTCAGCTCCCTCAAGGGGATGAACAACTTCTTCGCTATAGGTGTGCCGAAGGAATGGGAACGTAAGATCACAAAGGTGGAGGTGCTGAAATGCCTGGACTGTCATGCCCCTGTTGTGAATTATGCATCGGAGAAACTGGCCGTGGAGATCGCAGGCATGATCATTAATGCCTGGACGAACAAGGACGAAAAGGCAAAGAAGGAACTGTCAAGGTTG
Source organism: uncultured Thermodesulfovibrio sp. (assembly GCA_964542175.1). GTDB lineage: Bacteria > Nitrospirota > Thermodesulfovibrionia > Thermodesulfovibrionales > JdFR-85 > WFTX01. The sequence goes on from CAZITN010000005.1 coordinate 21,003, forward strand.
AATGTGGGATGCCTTGCCTGCCACAACATAAAGGCCACTGCTCCGGCCAGGGGCCTCCTTGGGGAGCCGGAGAGAGGCACGATTTATACACCCAACATGGTGATCTCGCCTGTCCACAAGACTGAGCCGGTCAATACAATGAACAAGTCCCTCTTCTGTGCCCAGTGCCATGGCCGGTATGTCTCCTCTGACGGGGAGCAGATAATGTGTAACACCCTGAGCGGGAGTTACTACAATGCCTATGTAGCACTCGGTGGTTCGGAAACCTGTCAGGACTGTCACATGAAAAAGAACAACCGGGGCCACCTCTTCCCCGGCGGGCATGACCTTGAAATCGTGAAGGAAGGAATAGGCTTTACCGCAGAGATAAGAGGTGTCAGGCATACAGTCGGGAAGTGGATCCCTCGGGCAATAATCAACGTGGATCTTGAAAACAGGGCAGGTCACAGGATTCCGGACGGCTGACTATGGTCAGGCAAGGTGGTCCTGGAAGTGACCGCTAAGGACAACAAGGGCAGGACATACAGGAAAGTTCGCTCCTACTACCCGATAGGTGTTGACCTCGATGGGTACATGCGTTACGGTGCCTGGCAGATCAAGGAACTGGTGGATCTTACCCTGCAGCCCCGGACTGTTCAGAAGGAGCGTATGATTTTCGAGTTTGACAGGGATGTCGAGACTGCAGATGTGGCAGTCAATGTCTATTATTACATCAGCGGCAAGAAGGGAAGTATCATCTACACAAAGAACAGACATCTTGTATTTGAGTAAAAGTCCAGGATCAGAGTGGGGGGCCTTGCCCCCACTCTGATCCACTGATTCTCGGCCTCTCTACTCACTGATCCCCCCCATATCTGTTATGTTGTTCCGTTTTGCTCTCTCCCTTTTGTGGGAATCCTTCTTTTTGTGATAAAATTAAGGAAAGGAGGATCTGATATAGCAACAGTTCATGGAAATACTTCAGGCCTTGGGAAGGGAGAAATAAAGGCCCTGGAGAGACTCTACAGGAAGCGGATTCCTGCCGACCAGGTAATAACCCCGGATCTTCTCAGGTATCTGACAGGACTTTCAAACCAGACAGGCCGCCAGATTGCCATCCTTGTAACAAGAGCAGGCGGTGTATCCCATGTGATTGTCGGTGATGCAAAGGGGATTTTCATACCCGATATTTCAGACTATCCCCTTGGGAGAAAGCCCCTGAGAGGGCTCAGGATGATACATACCCATCTTTCCGACGAGCCCCTGAACCTTGACGACCTTACAGACCTCGCCCTTCTCCGTTTTGACCTTATCATGGCGGTGGGACTGAGGAAAGGACTGCCTGAGCGGATCTACATCGCCCATCTTGTCCCCGGACGTGAGGGGACACCCTACGAAGTCCTGCCTCCCCGGAATGTCCAGACCTTCCAGATGGATTTTCAGCGTTTTGTCAGGGCCCTGGAGGAGGAGATGGAACGGAGGCGGTATATCTCACAGGATGACCCGAGGGAGAGGGCGATTCTTGTGAGTGTATCACCAAGGCCCAGATATGAGATTGAGGAGTCCCTGGACGAACTGGAAGAACTTGCGGAGTCAGCCGATGTTATCGTGCTGGGAAGAGTAATTCAGCGGTTGAGGGAAGTAAATCCCCGCTATCTGATGGGGCTTGGAAGGCTGAGGACGATGATTATAGAATCCCTTGCAAGGGGTGCAACACTGCTAATATTTGATCAGGACCTGAGTCCGTCCCAGATAAAGGCGATTACGGAGATGACGGAGCTGAAGGTTATAGACCGGTCACAGTTGATCCTTGACATCTTTGCCAAGAGGGCACACACGCGGGATGGCAAGGTCCAGGTAGAGCTTGCCCAGCTCAAGTACCGCCTCCCCAGGCTTACAGGGAAAGGGACGGCAATGAGCCGGCTCACCGGTGGTATAGGAGGCAGGGGGCCTGGAGAGATGAAGCTTGAGATTGACCGAAGAAGGGTCCGGGAGAGGATACACCTCCTGGAGAGGGAGCTCAGGAAACTTGGCGAGGCAAGGAGACAGAGGAAACAGAGGAGGCTAAAAAAGGGTGTCCCCATTGTCTCAATCATAGGTTACACCAATGCAGGGAAGTCCACGCTTCTTAACAACCTGACAAGGAGCAGTACCTTTACAGAGGAGAGGATGTTTGCCACACTGGATACGGCAAGCCGGAGGCTCAGGTTCCCGAGGGAACGTGAGATAATCATAACGGATACGGTCGGGTTCATCAGGGATCTTCCAGAGGCCCTTATGTCTGCATTCAGGTCAACCCTGGAGGAACTGGATGATGCAGACCTGTTGATTCACCTGGTGGATGTTTCAAACCCGAGGTTTGAACAGCATATCAGTTCTGTTGAGAGGATACTTGAGGAACTCGGGCTTTCCGACAAGGAGAGGATACTGGTCTTCAACAAGATAGACAGGATCGGGAGGGAGGAACTCGGAAATATACTTGCCAGGTATGGCGGAATCGGGATATCCGCCCTTGAAAGAAAGACTTTCAGCGTCCTGCTGCAGGCGATAGAGGATGCCCTCTGGAGTGAAAAAGTAGCGGAATTGGGTGTATAATAAAAGCTGTTTTTACTCTTCCTGAAAAAGGAGTACTGAATGATCACTGAGTTCAAACCAAAGTGGATAGCCTGGGAAGTCACGAGGAGGTGTAACCTCCGTTGCGTGCACTGCCGTTCCTCCTCCGAGGCGGTTGTGAAGGAGCACCCTGATTTTTCCACTGAACAGGCCTTCAAGGTTCTTGATGACATTGCCGGATATGCAAAGCCTGTTGTGGTGCTTTCGGGCGGCGAGCCCCTGATTCGGAAGGATGTATTCGAGATAGCAAGGTACGGCACTGACCTCGGGCTCAGGATGTGCATGGCCACAAACGGTGTCCTGATAGATGATGAGACGTGTGAGAAGATCAAGGACTCCGGTATAAGGATCGTCTCCCTGAGCCTTGACGGTTCCACTTCAGAGGTGCATGATGATTTCCGTAAGCAGCAGGGGGCCTTTGAAGGGACGATAAGGGCGGCAGAACTCTTCAGGAAGCACGGGATAGAGTTCATCATAAACTCCTCCTTTACAAAGAGGAACCAGGAGGAGATCCCGAAGGTCTATAAACTGGCCAGGGAACTTGGTGCAACTGCATGGTACATGTTCATGATTGTTCCCACGGGACGGGGCGAAGAAATAATGAGTGAACTCATTTCAAAGGAGGACTATGAGGAGATACTCGAGTGGCACTACGATATGGAGAAACTTGAAAAGGAGATGCTCGTCAGGCCTACCTGTGCCCCCCATTACTACAGGGTGATGCTTCAGAAATCAAAGGAAGAGGGCGAGAAGTTCGAGAGGAGGTCGTTGAAGTTCTCCACAGGAGGGGCCAAGGGATGTATTGCCGGGCAGTTGATATGCCTGATTGACGTGGACGGGAATGTGCTCCCCTGCAGCTACTTCCCCAAGGCGGCCGGTAATGTCTTCAGGCAGTCTTTCAAGGATATCTGGGAGAACTCGGAACTCTTCAGGGAACTCAGGGATTTCAAGAGCTACAAGGGCCGATGTGGCTCCTGTGAATACATAAATGTATGCGGCGGATGCCGTGCAAGGGCCTATGCGGTGACAGGGGATTACCTTGACGAGGAACCCTTCTGCGGTTATGTACCGGTCAAGATGAAAAAGAATCTGGTTGCAAAGAAGGACTGAAATGGATTTTCCCATTAATGAGAGTCTTATAAATAAAATAGCACAAGTCCTGAAATCAAGGGACAATATCTCCTTTGCGTATATTTACGGCTCTTCACTTAAGGATATTACAACCGCCCAGGATCTGGATATTGCAGTTTTTTTGAAACATTACACAGGACTGATAGAGAGCGAATGCAAGGAGGCAGAGGAGATAAAGGAAGCACTCGAACCTATCATAAATAAGCCCATTGATGTTAAGGTGATGAACGATGCACCAGTTGAGTTTCAACTGGAGGTTATAGAAACAGGAAGACCAATATACATTTCCGATGAAGTGGAGTTAACCAATTATCTCGAGGAGCTTTCAAGAAAGGCTATAGAGACAATCCAGTACAGATATTCTCTTGAGGGTGAACTGTGTCGGCTATAGATAGTAGACGGATAAACTATTTCCTTAGAGACATTGAAGAAGAATTAGATTACCTTGAAGACATTATACAGAATGGGCTTGATGATTACCTGAGATCAAAGGATAGAACAAAGGGAACGAGATACTCTCTTATCATACTTACTGAAGCAATACTGAATATCTGTCAACACATCCTTGCTAAAGACAGGAGAGTAGCTGTTACAGGCTATAAAGACACCTTCCGTAAGGCAGGAGAATATTCAATAATAAATAAATCCCTTTCTGAAAGATTGATGTCTCTTGCATCTTTGAGAAACGAGTTTCTGACCCACGGTTACTGGAAGTGTGATGACAGGAAACTTTTTAATCTTGTTTCTGAAAACATCGGAGACATTAAGGCGTTCATAGACAATATCAAAGATTATATCAAGGAGGCTTGATGAACGACACCTTTCTCAGGGCCTGCAGGGGCGAGGATGTTGAGTACACACCGATCTGGATAATGCGTCAGGCAGGGAGGTATCTGCCGGATTATCAGGAAGTGCGGAGAAAGGTTGACTTCCTGACCCTCTGCAAGACGCCTGAACTTGCTGCTGAGGTAACCATTCAGCCTGTTGACATCCTTGGTGTGGATGCGGCGATTCTCTTTTCCGATATACTTATCCCTCTTGAGCCCATGGGCATGAAGCTGAGGTTCCTTGAGAAAAAGGGGCCGGTCCTTTCAAGGCCTGTCAGGAAGATGAAGGATGTGGAGGCCCTCAGGACAATCAAGCCCAGGAAGGATGTGCCCTTTGTTCTTGATACCATAAAGATACTCAGAAGGAAACTCCGGAAGAAGGTGCCCCTCATAGGCTTTGCCGGTGCGCCCTTTACCCTTGCAACATACATGATTGAGGGAGGCAGTTCAAAGAACTTTCTCCATACAAAGACGATGATGTTCAGTGCCCCGGAGGTCTTTCACTCCCTTATGGAGAGGATAACAGAGACAACCATGGAATATCTCTCAGCACAGATAAGGGCCGGGGCACAGGCGGTGCAGATATTTGATTCATGGGCAGGCGCCCTTGCTCCTGATGACTACAGAGAACACTCCCTGCCTTATGTAAAAAAGACCATTGAGGCACTGAAACCCCTTGGCGTGCCGATAATCTACTTTGTGAACAACTGCGGCGGCCTTCTTGAGCTTGCCCGTACTGCAGGGGCGGATGTGATCGGTATCGACTGGCGTGTGGATATGGGAAAGGCGATCACAAAACTTGGCAAAGGGGTTTCCGTACAGGGTAACCTTGATCCCCTTGCACTTTTCGGCGATACTGAAACGCTGAGACGTAAAGTGAGGGAGATACTCCGTAAGGGGCAGAGGGCCAGGGGACACATATTCAACCTCGGCCATGGTATCATCCCCCAGACCTCACCTGATATGGCCAGGGCACTGGTTGATATGGTTCATGAACTGAGCAGCAGGCAATAACCTCCCTGTTAATGAGCAGGAAGGGCCAAATATTCGGCTGGTGCCTTTATGATTTTGCCAACTCTTCCTATTCCGCCGTAGTGGCGGCAGTCGTCTTTCCTGTATACTTCTCGAAGGAGATAGCCCTTTCTCCCTCCCAGGGAGATCTCTGGTGGGGCTGGGCGATCTCGTTAAGCATGGCCCTGGTGGCAGCATCTTCTCCCGTCATGGGTGGTATCTCTGATTATTCAGGCAGAAGGAAATCACTCCTTGTCCTTTACACCCTTGTAGCAGTCACGGCAACATCACTACTCTTTCTTCCCCGGAAGGGGATGGTCTTGCTTGCCTTTGCCCTCATTGTTGTTGCCAATTTTGCAACAGAGGGGGCCTTCGTATTCTATAATGCCTATCTCAGGGATATTGCAGACAGAGGGCATCAGGGAAGGGTCTCAGGCTGGGGGTTCGGGCTCGGTTATCTGGGTTCGGTGATCTCGCTTGTTGTTGCCATCATCCTCGTCAGACAGGGGAATACAGCCCTTATCTGGCCCTTCGTGGGTCTGTTCTTTCTCATCTTTTCACTCCCGGCCTTTTTTGTCCTTCCCCCGCAGAAGACAGGGGAAAGCCTTCACAGGGGTGCGATGAAGGGGATGCGTATAATAACCTCGACTCTGAAGGATGCTCTCTCCAACGGCGGGACCCGGAGGTTTTTCCTCTCATACTTCCTCTACAAGGATGCACTGGCCACGATAATAGTCTTTTCAAGCCTCTATGCCTCTTCGACCCTCTCCTTCGGCACAGAGGAACTGATATTGCTGTATCTCGTCATACAGGTCACGGCGATGGCAGGGGCCTTTGCCTTTGCCAAACCTGCAGACAAATGGGGTGCATGGAATGTGGTCATGCTTTCGATCATCGTCTGGGTACTGCTCAGTATTTGGACATATTTTTTGAGGGACAAGGAGACATTCTGGGTTGTGGCGTCCCTTGGAGGGTTCTTTCTGGGCACGGTCCAGTCCGCCTCTCGAGCCTTCTTCTGCAGATTCATACCTGAAGGAAAGGAAGGAGAATACTTTGGGATCTATGCCCTTGCGGGGAAGAGTTCTTCAATCATAGGTCCTGCAATGTTTGGTCTTATCTCATCGCTTACAGGTAATCAACGCAATGGTATAATCTTCGTTACAGTCATGTTTGTCCTTGGGGCGATACTCCTGGCCGGGTTGAAGGATTCAGAAAAGAGTGAAATCAGGGTGTTTGATTGAAAAGATTTGGAATAATGTGTAATAATATGTGTAAATAATTGTGTGGAGGTGTAAGATGGCAACAAATCTTGCAATAGATGAAGAACTCCTGAAAGAGGCGTTAAAAATCGGAGGCTACAGAACCAAGAAGGAGACTGTTAATGAGGCACTGAAAGAGTATATAAACAGAAGAAAGAGGAAAAATATTTTGAAGGCCTTTGGTAGAATTGAGATGGTGGAAGGTTATGACTACAAAAGTGAGCGAAAGAGGAGATGAAGATACTCGTTGACACCTCTGTATGGTCCCTTGCCCTTAGAAGGAGAGGAAATACAGAAAACAGGGAATCCGAAGTTCTGAAGCAGTTGATAGAAGATGGTGAAGAGATTTTCCTTTCAGGCATTATACTGCAGGAGATCCTGCAAGGAGTAAGAAGACAAAGGGATTTCAACAATCTGAAGGTATATTTTGAACCCTTTCCAATGATAGAAACGGGGAGGGAGGATTATGTCAGGGCAGCCCGGCTGAAAAATCGCCTTATGAGTAAAGGGATACAGGTAAGCACACTTGATGCTTTGATAGCATCAACTGCCATAAATTACAAGTGCTTACTGTTTACAGCCGACAGGGACTTTGGATATATTGCAGAGCATACTGATCTGTTGTTACTGGGGTATTAATTCAGATCGCCCGTTCTTGCCATCGTTTCAGAGTATATTATTTCTCAGGGCGCAGGGAACTGACAAATCCGGAGGGTTGGGATCCCGAAGCCTGAGTAGTCCTGATCCACGTTTCCGATTCCCAGTCCGAGAATCCTGTTGCTGGAGAACATTTGCGGGACATCGAAGAAGTCACTGAAACCATAGGGAGCCACATCATAATCTGCAAGTGCCATAAAGGGGGTCTTTCTCTCGCTCATCAAATCAGTGAAGTGGGGGTGGGTAATACAGAGGAACTGAAAACCCTCAGGGCCCCATCCTGTAATGGAGTTAAAGAGCCTGCGGGCCCTGGATACTGTTATCGTTAGAAACCTTTCCCCTGTCTGAATTTTAGCAAAATAGAAGCCTCTGGGCCTGAGGGGTGCACCGGGGCGGAGCCGGAAGGCATCGGGCCTGTCAAATTTGATATAGGGGCTCTGCCATAGCCTGCCTTTTTTGTGCTTCCATGCATACTCCCAGGCAATCTTTCCAGAGAGAACCGGATCAGCATGACCTGAGCCATCATCTCCAAAGCCATAGAAGAGAGCAATGCCTTCAAAACCCTCTGCCCGGTCATCGTCACTCAGCGAGGGTGGTGTCTCTATCATATTGAACTCTTCCTTTTTGATGCCCCAGGCCATTCTCCTTGAGGCAGTATGCCATGCCTTGATCTGTTCTTCCACAGGAAGGATTATCTTTCCCTGAGTGCCCGGGGCTTTTCCTGCAGTCAACAGGTTCCTGAGCCAGCGAATAGATATCATGGTTGAATATGCATAGTGAGCGCTAACTCCGTGGTCTTGCTCGATACGAGTCCTTTTCGGACCTGCCCGTATCGTGGCCACGGAATTAGCGAACGAATGTGATAGAAAAATCTTCCTTACATATCGAAGATACCCTGCGGTCTTGCCGCAGGGTATCTTCATTATGCACAGCGAGCGCATGTAATAAAATCAAAAACTTTCCTTACATAGCTTCATATTCCTGTTTATTATATTCTATCCGACCTGCTCCATTAAACACGCTTCGGGCCAGAGGTATTTCAACCTGTGACATCATCCGGATGTGACAGTAGAGTAAAACTTCCGCTTTCCAATGCAGATAAGGTGATATTGGCAAACAGAGGCTCTTTATTCCTCAGAGGATACAGTTCTTGAACTTCTGTAAATAAAGGGGATTTCCTTTTACACTCATCTTCCTGCCAAGGATTGCCTTCAAGGGGGATACCTCCTCATTGAGGATGCCAATCCATGTCCCTGAATCAACCTTCACCCTGAGGTTTTCGTGGCCGTCTAATCCCTGCTCCACTTTTACCGTTGAGCCGGATATTTTGATTGTAGCTTCCACCTCTTCATCCCCTGTAAACTGAAAATGGATTACCAGATCAAGACCTTCTGCCTTCAGGGGATTGAAGAGCAGCGGCACTCCGACAAGAAATGACTCAATGGAATTCGGTCTTATGGTATTTCTTACATACCTGACCTCCTTGTTATTGCCATGCCTTGCGTGTCTTTCTGCCCTGGTGTCCTTTATTACATAGACCGGTTCCTTTTTGTCCTTGAGAGGTTTTACTATCTCTGAAAAATAGCCTTTCCTGTCTTTATCATACATGAGGCCCGGCTTTTCACCTGCAGCGCATACTGCCATACAATAGGAACATCGGTAAAAATGTCCATAAGTGAGGGATTGCCACCTGGTCAGTGTTTCACTGTCCCTGAATCTTTTCCTGTATGTCTTGATATCTTCTGACCTTACGATTCCTTCAATCCAGTCCTGAAACCCGCCGAAAAGGTCATGGTAATTGTGCATGGCACAGGCCATGAAATCAAACTCACCGTTTTTGCCGATTGCCCCCACCGGACAGACGGAGACACAGAGACGGCACTCAATACATGGATTCTCAGAAAGGGGCTTGCTGTATTCGTCAAGGGCTGTGTCGATCAGTATGGTATCAATCAAGATGTGATTTCCAAGGAGAGGATGAATTACAATCCTGTTAATCCCCATTTTGCCGATACCGGCCTCTTCTGCGATTACCTTGTGAGAAACTTCCCAGATCTTTCCGGGCCATCTGTCCATATCCATGGGAAAGCCAGGTGGAATCGCAGCACCCCTTATCCCCTCCCTGTTAAGACGCCTGATGATACGGCCGGTGGTTCCTAACAGTTCTTCGTGGATGCGGTGGAACTCGTAATCTGCGACTGAGGCAGAAGGGCTGTAAATGCTTTCCCTGTTGACTGCTTTGGCTATAGCAATGAGTGTCCTCGTCTTCTTGTATACCCGGAGTATATTATTCCTTTCGGAAGATAAAGAATCTCTATCTATCTCTACAAACCCCACGTCATCTGCCCCTTCAGACAGGCAGATTTCCCGAAGTCTGTCCAGAGGAAAGTATCCACCTTCAATCCCTCCCGCCAGATTATTCCCTTTGTCTTTCTCGTTTAATTCGTTCATTTCCGGGGCCTCCTTATGGTGCATATACACCTTTTTAATAATAAAAAGATATCATCCATATACCTCGGGATAGACAGATGAGATCTTGTTGAGGTCTTCCAGGAAAGAGTTGAATCTTTCTCTCCCGAGATGCTCTACTATCCTGGTCTGGGCCTTTTTCCAGAGGGGGTATGCCTCTTCAAAGGTCTTGACCCCTTTTCTTGTTAGAGATACACTTTTTGTTCGCTGATCTTTCCCCTGTGATATCTTTATGAGAGAGGCCTTTTCCATGGGCTTCAGGTTCCTGGAGAGGGTTGTCCTGTCCATGACAAGGATCTCTGAAAGATTTGTGATTGTTTCTGAACCGACAATGGCAAGTACTGCCATTATGGAAAACTGTGTTCCCCTGATGCCAGCAGGCCTCAGGACATTGTCATAAATCTGGGTTGCCACCCTTGTTGCCTTGCGAAGATTGAAACAGACACATTCTGAACAGCTCTTTGCCTTCTCTGAGGAGTACTCTGTCATATAACAAGTGTATATACACTAAAATGGATCTGTCAAGCTTTTTTTGCCGGGAAGTAAAAAAGAGAGAATTTTCTCAAAGTCTTGCAACCTTCCGGAGGGCTCATTTTTCCCGTCTTTTTCATGTTATAATCTCCCATGCCTTTCATTGCCGACCTGCACATCCATTCGAAATATTCAAGGGCCACGAGCAGGGAGATGTCCCCGGAGAGCATCTGGAGATGGGCCCAGTTGAAGGGAATAACCGTGATCGGTACAGGGGATTTCACCCACCCCGCATGGTTTGCCGAGCTGAGGGAAAAACTGGTGCCCCAAGAAAACGGTCTGTTCAGCCTGCATGAGGATTTCAGGGCCGACGACATCCCGGAGGCATGCAGTGCCCGGGTATATTTTCTCCTTTCAGCAGAGATAAGCTGCATATACAGCAAGAACGGCAAAACGCGGAAGGTGCACTCCGTGATCTTCGTTCGTGACCTTGCCGCCGCGGCAAGGATCAATGCCGCCCTCTCGAGGATAGGCAACCTCAGGGCTGACGGCAGGCCCATACTCGGTCTTGACACAAAGGAACTCCTGAGAATAGTGATTGATTCATCCGATGATGCCATGCTCGTGCCAGCCCATGCCTGGACCCCGCACTTTTCCGTCTTCGGCGCAGCATCGGGTTTTGATTCACTGGAGGAATGTTTTGAGGAACTGACGGACCACATCCACGCCATCGAGACAGGGCTTTCTTCTGACCCCCCGATGAACTGGCGCCTCTCGGCGCTCGACGGCATCACCCTCATATCCAACTCGGACGCCCACTCCCCGGCCAAGATCGGCCGTGAGGCGAACATATTCGATACTGAAGTTTCCTATGAATCCATAATCGAGGCCATAAAAACAAAGAAGGGGTTTTCCGGCACCATCGAGTTCTTCCCTGAAGAGGGGAAGTACCACTACGACGGCCACAGGGCCTGCGGCGTGACCCTCTCACCGAAGGAGACCATCAAGCATGATTACCTCTGTCCGGAGTGCGGAAGAAAGGTCACGGTGGGAGTAATGCACCGGGTCGAAAAGCTCGCCGACAGGGAAGACGGCTTCAGGCCCCGGGGAGCGCCGGGATTCCACTCCATCATTCCCCTGCCCGAGATCATAGCCGAGACACTGAAGAAAGGGGTCAACACCAAGGCAGTAAACGAGGTGTATTTCAATCTCCTTGCGAGGCTGGGCAGCGAGTTCAAGATACTGATGGATATCCCCTTGAAGGACATCGAAAGGGCGGGCTCGCCCCTCCTCAGGGAGGCGGTGGCGAGGATGCGCTCTGGAGATGTGCATATAGCCCCGGGGTTTGACGGTGAGTTCGGCAGGATAAGTATCTTCGAGGAGGCCGAGCGGAGGGAGATCAAGGGACAGGGAACGCTCTTTTGATCCGGACCGATGAGATATCTGTCCAAAACAGTATTGGAGGCAGGCGGCAAGCCTCAGAAAATGCCCAGTGAGCGGAGGCGAGCGAATGAGATATTATCATGTTCCTTACATTTAGATTCCCGAAGGGAAGATCAAACACAATGCAACCGAGTCGAAGCGACCAAGCTTTATTCAAGGTAAATGGACCTGAATCAGCAGGATAGATGCCTGATTCTTCGGGAAGGACTGTTCGCTTGGCGAGTCCTTCTCTTTCAAAGGTGTCGTGCATTTGTGTTTCTTCGGCATACCGCCTGCCTCAGATCTTAAATTATCTATGGACAGTAGTGGAAAGATGCCAAAAGTCAATTCTGACCTTTTACGCAACCTGAACGAATCACAGAAAGAGGCTGCAACGGCCACGGAAGGCCCGGTGCTGGTGGTCGCCGGTCCGGGTACGGGCAAGACCATGACCATTGTACACCGGATAGCCTGGCTCGTGGAACAGGGGGTGGAGCCTGGAGAGATCCTGGCCGTGACGTTCACGAACCGCGCCGCCAGGGAGATGCGGGAGAGGGTTGATGCGATGCTCGGGGGGCATGTCGAAGATGCCTTTATATGTACGTTCCATTCCCTCGGTATCAGGATCCTCAGTGAGTGCCTTACCCCTTCTTTCGCCATATATGACAGGGACGACCAGATCGAACTCCTGAGAGAGATTCTCTCTGATGATGAACTCCGGTCCGTGACTTCCTCAAGGGGCAGCACAGCCCTTCAGAATATTGCAGAGAAAATATCGATGATCAAGAACCTCGACTCAGACATGGATGAGGTGATGCAGAGGGTGTACGATAAATACCAGGCTGCACTCGCCAGACAGGGGGCCCTTGATTTTGACGACCTGATCCTCAAACCCTTGGAATTGCTTGATGACAGTGGAGTGCTCGACAGGTACAGGGATATGTTCAGGCAGATAATCGTGGATGAGTACCAGGACATAAACCCGGTGCAGTACAGACTCATCAGGCTTCTGGCGGGCGACAGCGGCAACATATGCGCAGTCGGCGACCCTGACCAGGCCATCTATGCATTCAGGGGTGCAGACGTGAGCAATTTCCTCAACTTCGGGAAAGACTTCCGTGGCGCAAGGCGAATTACACTTGATGTAAATTACCGTTCAACCGCCATGGTGCTCAATGCTTCCGGATGTGTGATAGGTCACAACTCAAGGAGGCTTGAAAAGGAACTTGCGCCGGCCAGGGAAAGGGGGACTCCCGTCACCGTGATCTCCGTGCCCGACGAAAGGGCTGAAGGTGAGGTCATTGTCAGAGAGATAGAGGAGATGATCGGCGGCACGAGCCACTACCAGATGAACCACTCCCGCGGAGGGGCTGATGCCGGAGACTCCTGGGGTTTTTCTGATTTCGGCGTAATCTACAGGACCAATGCACAGGCGAAAGCCATAGAGGAGGCCTTCATCAAATCGGGCATACCCTGTCAGATTGTTGGCAGGACAAACATGTCCAGGCAGAAGAGGGTATCGCAGTTGCTCTCCTGGCTGAAGGCGCTGATCAATCCCAATGACGATCTTAACGTCCGCAGGGCTGCTGAAGGGTATGGATTGAGCCGGCAGACCCTCTTGGAGGCAGGCGGTTATGCTGAAGAGAGCGGAATTGCTCTTTACGAGGCGATAAGAATACTTGCAGAAAAGGGAGACCGGCATGCAGGGGGGTTCGTTTCAAGCATGAAACGGTTGGCTGGGATGAAAGAAAAGGCGCCCTCCGATGAACTCCTTCGCGCCATAATCGATGAGACCGGTATCCGGGAGAGCGATGGAGCGGGGGAGGAAAGTTTCCGGTACATGGAAGACCTTGCCGCAGCATACCGTGATCTTGAGCCCCCGCAGGGGATTGTAAAGCTCGTTCATGACATGAGCATGATGACACCGGCAGACACCTTTGATCCCAGGGCCCAGGCCGTTACCCTGATGACCATACACATGGCGAAGGGGCTCGAGTTCAGGGCCGTTTTCATCGCCGGATGTGAAGACGGCCTTGTCCCCTATACCTTGAGAGGGAATGATACCGACATCGAGGAGGAACGCAGGCTCTTTTACGTGGCCATGACGAGGGCGATGGACGAGCTGTTTCTCATCCACGCCAGAAGGAGGTTTATGTACGGGCAGAGGCTCGCCCAGCCGCCGTCGCCCTTTATAAAGGAGATACCGGAAGAATTCATTTACAGAAGAATTGTGCCCGACCGGGAGAAGAAGCGGCCCCGTGACCCCCAGATGGGGTTGTTTTAGGGGTGAACGTAGTTTGGCGGGCAAGGAGCAGGTGGAACCTGTTTCTAAAGACAACCACTCCATCAGCGGAGCAATTCACCAATTTGACAACTGGAAAATTCTGTGATATACTTTTTTTCAAGGGGGGATAATGAGATTTAAAATGTTCCCGGCTCGCGATTATTCCGTAATTCTTGCAGTTGTCTAAATCTTGAATAGAGGATTTGAATCTTTACAGGATTTCTTGACAGCCTGTTTCAGACGTGACGTTAATAAAACGCTTGAGCAGTCACGGTCTTCGGCTTCATGAGTGCTTCGCACACACTTCGCCTCCGTCCGTGCAGCTCCGCTCCGCCGTTATGGTAAAATACAAAAAACGATAACGCGAGGTTAGCAATGAATACGGTAAAAGAAGAAGTTAAAACCTTACTGGAAAAACTTCCAGATGATTGTACTATTGAGGATATTCAATACCATCTTTATGTGTTAGAAAAAATTCAAAAGGGATAGAGCGAGCTGAGGAAGAAGGAACAATCTCACATGAAGAGGCAAGGCAGAGATTAAGTAAATGGATTACAGAATAGTATGGTCTCCGGAAGCGATAGAAGATATTGAGTCTATTGCAGAGTATATAGAAAGAGATTCACAGTCCTGAAGGAGTTTTGTGACATGAAAAAATATGTGCATTTTAGGCTTGCTGCTATTCAAGCACATCCAATTTACTTTGATCTTGAGGCATCGACAGAAAAGGCATGCAATCTGATACTGGAAGCGGGAAAGAAGGGAGCCACACTGGCTGCCTTTGGAGAGGCATGGTTGCCTGGGTATCCATTTTTTGTCTGGGGCGAAGCAACTGCTGCCATGTCGGCTGAATACATCTTAAATGCTGTCGAAATTCCAAGTGCAGTTACTGATCAGTTGTGCGAATCAGCCCGTCAAGCCGGAATTGATGTTGTGATAGGTGTGGCTGAAAGAGACGTTCAAACAAAGGGAACAGTCTACTGCACACTACTGTTTATAGGCAGTGAAGGGAAAATATTAGGATATCACCGGAAGCTCAAGCCAACGCATCGAGAACGTACCGTATGGGGAGAAGGCAACGGACAGAGTCTCAGGGTATACGATCGTTCGTATGCTAAAATCAGTGGCCTTAATTGCTGGGAACACAACATGGTTCTTCCCGGCTATACTCTCATGTCTGAAGGAACTCAAGTTCATGTTGCTGCGTGGCCTGGAATGAATACTTCTCGCCATATGTTTTTGTCAAGAGCCTTTGCATCCCAGGCTGCAGCATATGTTATCGATGTAGGGGCTGTTCTGTTCCCTGATCATGTTCCGGATGAGTACAAAGAAGTTGCACTGACCCGCAGTTATCCCGGAGAGAGCTGTATTATTGACCCCAAAGGGGAAATTATAGCAGGACCAGCAGAAGGAGAGGCCATCCTTGTAGCGGATTGTTCAATGGAGCAAATCCTGTCGGCGAAGTCACTGTTCGATGTGGCTGGACACTATTCAAGGCCGGACATTTTTCACTTGACCGTAAATCGGACATTACATGATAGAACTGTTGATATACACGATCAGGGAGAGAAGCTAATAGAGCCTCAGGGAAATCCCGATTGATTAGACAAGTAACAGGTCATGACCAGTCGCTCCACCTTCAGCGGGACTCGTTAGTGAGCTCATAGTCAGAGGCAAACAAGGAAATGAATAAATCAGGTAAATTGATCATGATTCTTTTAGCTAACTGGGTGCTTGCCGCATCAGTCAGTGCTGATTCCTATAATGCGCTTCATTTGTATCAGAAGGACATTACAAGGCAGATAAAAACAGCCCAGCTTTTGTCTGACCAGAAACATCAGGTAATTATTTCAAGCAGTAACAGTTGTGACGATTGCTCCGAAGAAGTAATGGATGCTGAAGGACAACCGGAAAGCAACAGTAAAGACCTTAAGGGATACATGGAGTACATAAAGAGTTTATACGGGTGTGAACAAAACAACGATTTAACGAATGACTGCACCTTTGAATTTCAGGGAATCAAATCATCCGATGGTGATGATTCCGGGCCAGAAATTCCAGATGAGAACAGTTACTGTGACTAACCTGCGTTAGTCTCTGAAAGCGCTTACAGGTCTTATTACTTCAATATTCTGGTATGGGGATATTTCTTAATCCAATTCTTCCACTTTGTGTCTTTCGATTTAATCTTTGGAAGCCATCTTTTAAAGTATTTCCCCTGTATGCCCTTCAGTCCCTTTCTGTACGGATACCATAGAGTGCCTGTCTCCCTGTCGTAAAGCACAAAGGTGTTTTTGTATGTCCAGCCTGAAGGAACAATCGTGAGTGTCTGACCGTCTATACTGCGGCTGTACACAGCCGCTAAATCCTGAAGCGGTCAGTAGCCTACTGCTATCGGCTGTTTGCCGATCCTGCTGTTGGCGATTTCATGTCTGCTGAGTCTTGGAATGGAATAGGCCTTTGCCTCTGAGTCATCGGATACACCAAGTACACGGAGGTTGGGGGAGACATTGTGATTCTCATCACTCAGATAGGAATCATCAAGAGGAATAAAGGCATTTCTCCCCAAACCGTACTGAAAACCTTCAGGCTTAAAGCCGATGGATACTGCCTGGGTAATATCCCAACGTTCTCCTCCTCTGTCCACAATATAAATTTTGCCAGCCTCTTTTATTACAGATGAAAAAGAGGTGCCTGTCGTGATCAAACATATAATCACGAATATAATTGAAGTTAAAAGAATATCTTTCCTTGACATATGGATTGTGCGCTTAATCATTATTACCCCTTTCTTCCCCAATCATGTCATATCCCTATAAGAAAATGTCAATGATTGCTCAGATAACCAAATGTTTCCAGATCTTCCAACAGGCACAATTGCCTGACTCGCCTTCAGATACATTTTAAGATTAAAATGAACAAATTGATGTAAGCGCCATTACTTCATAAAAGGAACTCCTTGGGGGCGCCGCTGAGTTCATTGTTATGATAAAATACTGTCATGCCAATTATAAGCAGTTTTTACGGTATAATTATATATATGTTCTGGCGTGACCATAATCCGCCACATTTTCATGCTAAATATGGGGAGTATGAAGTTAGTTGAGATTGAAACTGGCAGGATTGAAGGGACTATATCAAAAAGGGCATTACAAATGAATGAAGAACCCTGCGGCGTCGATACGACTAAAAAGCCGCAGGGTATCTTCGATATGTAAGGAAAGTTTTTGATTTTATCTCATTCGCTCGCTTTGAGTATCTGAGATTATGCGCTCTCTGTGCATATTCAGGAATGGAGAGAGCTTCATAAGGCAGAACTGATAAAGAACTGGAAAAGGGTAGAACAAAATAACAATAGAAAAAATCAGACCCTTGGAGTGACTTATGATATTGCATGTTACAGAAGCTGAATATTTACATGATTATGTAATATGGATCAGACTCAATGATGGAACAGAAGGAGAAGTTGATCTCAAAGATGAACTTTACGGAGATGTTTTTGAGCCGTTGAAAGATATAGAAAAATTCAAATCCTTTAAGGTTGATCCATTATTGGGAACCATTGTATGGGACAATGGAGCAGACCTTGCACCTGAATTTTTGTATGAGAAGTTAAAGGTTTTGACATAGCAACCCTTTCCCCGTTGACAGCTGAAGCCTCCGCAGAAATCAACCTCCCGGCGTCCGGTTATCCATTGAAATTGCCATCTCCCTTGCCTTTTCGTATTCCTTCCAGAGGGATTTCTTCTCAATACCCATATCTATGAAGTCCCAGGGGAGTGTTTCGTCGAGATCCCTTTTTCTGAAGAGATAAAACTCCTCACTCAGCCCGGCCTCCCTGATGATCTTTCTCCATCTTCCCGGATCAGCCATGTTCAGAAGAGGGGTGGTCAGCCTTCTGTCACCCCTTGCAAAGAGTCCCTGTAGATAGGCGTACTTGGGCAGGTCGTGAAACACCCTGATACCCTTCTGGTTCAGCCCTTTCCTGAGCATCTTCAGCCGTTCCTTTACAGTGCCTTCGGCTTCCATGGGGTGCCACTGAAAGGGTGTGAAGGGTTTGGGGACAAAGGTGCTCACACTGAGGGTGATAAGCCCCCTGGGAGAGAGCGAGCGGATCTTTCGGGCAAGGGAGATGATCCCTTCTATATCCTCCTTTCTTTCAAAGGGAAGTCCGATCATGAAGTATAGTCTCAGGGCCTTTATCCCGAGTCTCATGATTTCCCGGGAGGTCTCGATGATATCATCCTCGGTGATCCGTTTGTTTATTATCCTTCTCAGCCTCTCAGTCCCTGCTTCAGGGGCGATGGAGATGCTCTGTTTTCCTTCCATGAAAGAGAGTAGCTCTGCCGACCTTCTGGATGCCCTGAGGGATGTGATGGAGAAGTCCACACCATCGCTCCTGAGTGCCGTGATTGCATGTCTGTAATCAGTCAGGGAGGGGCCTATCAGCCCTATACGGTCTGCCTGGGTCCTGGCTGCCTCGATCTCGTTGAGAAGGTCCTCTTTCTCCTTCTGCCTTGGGGGGTTGTATATATGCCCGGCAAGGCAGAACCGGCAGTTCCAGACGCAACCCCGCATCGCCTCAAGGAGATACATGCCGGAAAACTCCGTCTCCGATGTGATAATAGCGGGCTTCAGAGCCTGGGAGAGGTCTTTTTCGGTCACCTTTTTTATTTTCGGAGGTGCTGGTGGGAGGGGGGTCCGCTTTCTGATCTCACCCGTCGGAGTATAGGCAACCCTGTAGAACCGGGGGACATACCACCCCTCAAAGGTTGATATCTCCTTCAGAAACCCGCTTCTCCGGGGTAGCCTCCTGAAACACTCCACGAGGGTATGTATTGAACTGTCTGCCTCTCCTACAAAGACGAGGTCGAAAATCTCCGCAATGGGTTCGGGATTGAAAGTAGGGCAGGGACCTCCTGCGATCACAAGAGGGTACTGTTCATCCCTTTCCGCAGAGAGGAGAGGGACCTTTGCAAGGTTGAGCAGGAGCGGTATGGATGGATAGTCATTTTCGTATGAGACGGAGAATGCTATGATATCAAACCTGTTCAGCGGGCGTCTGGATTCAAGTGAGAACAACTCAGAGCCCGTCCTTCTGAACTCTTCAAGGTCTTCCCCATCGGGAAGGAAGGCCCTTTCGCAGACAGTATCTTCCCGACTGTTGAGTATTCCGTAAAGGCCCTGAAACCCGAGGTTCGACATGCCCACCCGGTAGGTATTCGGATAGACGAGGCAGATATTTACCCTTCCTCCCGGGTCCTTGAAGACCGTTCCCTTCTCTCTCTGAAGAAGATAGTCTGCCCTCTCGATAAGTCTCCTGCTGATCACACTATACTTTAACCGCTTTGAGGCCCTGGTGACAATAATGAGAAAAAATGATTGTGTCTCAAAGAATCTGGGATGGCACTTCTGCGGAGTGTTTCAGGACTGCCTTCGGACCTCAGTAGATAGACCTTATCCTTCCCGTTCTCCTGTCGAAGATTATCTCATCTACCACCTCTTTACCCTCGACAATCCTCGCCCGGATGAACCTCCCCTGTGTTTTTTCTATCTCCACATCCAGCCCCTTTTTGCCGTAGTAACTCTCAAGGGCCTTCTCGGCATCTTCCGGGCTCATCATGAAGCGGCAGGCCCCGTAATGGCTGCATTCAGGACAGAAATCACCATAGGGTGTGACAGGCCGGTCTCCCCTCCAGCCGAAGCCTGCCGCAGGGAAGAGGAGCGTTATAACAAGTAAACCTAATATTATGTGGGTAAACTTCCTCATGTTAATATGCTATGTTAAAAAGATGAAGGAAATATGAAGATGTTTTCTTCATCTCTCAACCCTCGAAGTAAAGCATGAACTCTGATCCCTTGCCGGGACTGCTCTGGACCTCTATCCTCCCGCCGAGGGTTTCCGTGAGTTCCTTCACGATGGCAAGCCCCAGGCCACGCCCTGTCGAGTTCTCGCCCTTGTAGAACCGGTTGAATATCTTTTCAAGTTCATCGTCGGAGATTCCCCTGCCTGTATCAGTGATACTGATCAGAAAACCCCTTTCCGTCTCATTTTCTACGGGACGCCATCTCACACTAACCGAGCCATGCTCTACGTATTTATAGGCATTGGTGAGGATGTTCTTTATGATGATGTGGAGCTTCTCAGGGTCAGTCCGGACGGTCATCTCCGGTCCTGATGGTTCAAGGGATATGCCCTTTTCTTCGAAGATATGCTTCATCCCGTCGATGATTGAGCCTATGAATTCATGAAGAGCTATCTCTTCCATTTCTCTCTTCTTGAAGAAACTTGCCTCAGCCCTTGTGATATCCTCAATCCCTTCAATCAGTGAGATTATTCTGTCTATTTCATGAGCTATGTTCTTGAGGGCGGCATCACGGTCTGTTACAATCCCGTCTTCGATGGCCTCGATATTACCCTTGATTATGGTAAGGGGGGTCCTCAGTTCGTGGGCGATGTTGGATGTGAGGTGTTTCCTGAGTGCGTCTTCCCGCCTGAGGGCCTCGGCCATGTAGTTGAATGTCTCCGTCAGTGTCTGGACTTCATCTGCTTTTCCTGAAAGGGTTGAGAGCACCGGGAGGGGCTTTTTCTTTTCCAGTTCCACCGACAGGTCACCTTCAGCAATCTTGCGGGCCCCCTTTGTGAGAAGCCTGAGCGGTCTTGAGAGAAAAATCGTAAAGAGGATGGAAAGAAGCAGTGCTCCGCCTCCTGCAATCATGAAGGAGATAAGCAGAAACTGTTTTCCCCTTTTCATGAAGATATCTTCCTTTTCAGGTATGTATCCAAGCCTTCTTAAGGGACGGAGGTGGATCTTCCCTATCTCCTTTCCCCCGGCATACAGCGGATACCAGGTGTACTCACCGCTTCCTGTGGGGAGTTCAAAGAGGGCGTTCATCCTTCTCAGCATTGACGGGCTGAGACTGGTGAGGACATCCACAGAGGAGAGGAGCCTCTTTCCGTCAGGGGTGGTTATGTAGGCCTCAAACCCGAGCATCATACCCCAGTGGAGGGCTTCAGTGAGCAGGGGAATGTCCCAGTGGTCCTCCCTGTAACTTCCCTCAACGGTTGCAAGGACCCAGTAGATTTTGTCCTCCCGGGTGCTTTCGACATACTCCTGGAAGTCCCTGATGATCAGCCTTTCAAAGACGATATTGGAGAGGAGTGCAAGAAAGATGATCAATATGAAGGAGAGGAATATTTTAGTCCGCATCAACCTGGCCGGTAAACTTGTAGCCTACACCGTAAACAGTCTTTATATAAACCGGACTTCGGGGGTTGTCCTCGATCTTCTGGCGGATATTCTTTATGTGGGCGTCTATGGTTCTGTCATAACCTTCAAAATCATAGCCAAGTATAGTGTTTACCAGCTGTAAACGGGTGAAGACCTGGCCCGGCCTTTCTGCGAGAGTTTGAAGAATCCTGAACTCCGTAGGAGTGAGAGTAACGACATTTCCTGCCTTTCTTGTCTCCATGGTGGAGGGGCTGATGACAAGGTCTCCTTCGTTAAAGCTGAGTTCTTCCCTCCCCTTCCTGGTTCTCCTGAGGAGTGCCTTTACCCGTGCAACCACCTCACGGGGACTGAAGGGTTTTACGACATAATCGTCCGCTCCCATCCCGAGCCCCCTGATCCTGTCTTCCTCATCACTCTTGGCAGTAAGCATCAGGATGGGGATATCAGAGTCATTCCTTACTGATTCACAGATCTCTTCGCCCTGAATGTCCGGTAGCATCAGGTCAAGGATTATCAGGTCAAAACCATTCTTGAGGAGTTTTATGGCCTTCCTGCCTGTGTCCGCTGTGGTTACAGTAAACCCCTCCTTCTCAAGATAGGCGGTGAGTATCTCCGATATCTGTATTTCGTCCTCTACTATGAGTATTTTGCCTTTTTCCATATATATAAGATAATACAATATTTTGAAGGAAATGTGAATATATATAGCGAGCGGATGTAATGAAATAAGCACCTTCCTTCCATATCGAAGATACCCCGCGGTCTTTCCGGAGGGGCTTCATTACCTGTATCTTTCTTTGCGTCATGGAGAAAGTCAGTTCCTTTCAAAGAGATTCTTGATCATGAAGACCAGCTTGTGTGTATTCAGCGGGCGGTATATTATGTTCTGGTAGCCTTCCTCTTCAAGCCGCTCTTTCATGGATCTTAGTTTTGCATCGGCAACAGAGATTACAGGGAGATAGGCAAAGCGTATGTTCTCCCTCAGCCTCTTTAAGGGTGATTCAACGCCGTTTCCTGGTGAGACTCCCATGATAACAAGGTCGGGAGTCTCCCTCTCCAGGGCCTCTTGAAGCCCGGACTCTACACCATTTACCACCTGGTAGTCTTCCATCTCAAGGGTGGACTGTATCAGTTTTTTATCTAAAGCCTTGAGATTATATAGCAGGACCTTTCTGGAGGCACATTTTGCAGCAGGTGGTGGTAAGGGAGTTTTTCTCTGGAAGGGCACCTTGGAGATCACTTCTTCAACCGTAGTGATCCCATCTTTCACTTTCTCCCAGGCATCCTCAAAGAGCGTTCTTGTTCCGGACTCTCTTGCAATCTCAAGGAGCTCATCCTCAGTAAAATGCCTTGCAATAAGTCGTTTCATCGGTGTGGTCATCCGTAGAAATTCATAAATCCCAATCCTTCCTTTATAACCGGTGTAGTGGCATGCCTTACACCCCCTTCCCCGATAGTATCTGGGAGGGGGCTGGAAGTCGAGTCTCTCGATCTCTTCGGGGGGGTCTGTCTCTTCCCTGCAGTGGGGGCAGATCTTTCGTATCAGTCTCTGGGCGAGTATTCCCGTGACAGCGGATGTGACCAGGTACGGGGCAAGTCCTATGTCGATAAGGCGGGTTATTGTTGAAGTGGTATCATTGGTATGAACAGTGCTGAGAACGAGATGCCCTGTCAGAGCGGAGCGGGCTGCTATCTCTGCTGTATCAATATCCCGTATCTCTCCGACCATGATTACATCAGGGTCCTGCCTGAGGACGGACCTGAGGGCATTGGCAAAGCCAAAACCAATAGCCTCATTCACTCCTACCTGGGTTATGCCCTGAAGTTTGTATTCCACCGGGTCCTCAATGGTTATTATGTTCTTTGTCTCGGTCCGGAGCTTCTGGAGTATTGCGTAGAGGCTTGTAGTTTTCCCGCTTCCCGTCGGTCCTGTTACCAGAAGCATTCCCTGGGGCTGGGAGACGAGTTCCATAAGTGGCTTGAGAAGGACTTCGGGCATTCCAAGATCGGGAAGGGGGATAAGACCGGTGGTGGGGTCCAGAAGCCTTATGACGATCTTTTCTCCATGTACAGAGGGAAGGGTGGATATCCTGAGATCGATCTTCTTGTCTTCGAGCCTCAATGAACTCCTGCCGTCCTGTGGGAGCCGCCTGTTTGTTATGTCTAGATTGGAGATGATCTTTATCCTGGAGATAACGGAGTCCTGGATGTGCTTAGGGTACTTTAAAATATTCTTCAGAAGTCCATCTATCCTGTATCTGACCTGGACAAAACTTTCGGTAGGCTCTATATGAATGTCGCTTGCCCCTGACTTGACAGCATCCACAAGTATCATTGTGACCAGTTTGACGATCGGAGGGGCCTCACTCATCTTATAGAGCGACCGGACATTTACTTCCTGTTGTTCATCAGTTTCTTCCTCCTTTATGAACTCCACACCGTCATAGGAAGGGATCTCCTTGAGCAGGCTCCAGGTCTTCTCCTCCGAGCCGTAGAGCCTCTCAATAGCACCTAAAATATTTGACTCTGGAGCAATTGCCACCGTCACCTTCAGGCCGGAGTTAAAGGCGATTTCATCAATCGTCTCCCAGTCAAGGGGGTCGGCCATAGCAAGGATGAGTCTTTTGTCCTGTTTCTCAAGGGGAAGGACAATCTTTTTTTCTGCAGTCTTTTTGGGGACAATCGAGAGGAGATCCTTTGTGATCTCATAGTTGTTGCAGTCCACAAGGGGGAGGTTCAACTGTCTGGAAAGGGCCTCGGCGATCTGATGTTCATTAACAATCCCCAGTTCTATCAGGATCTTTCCCAGACGTTTGTTCTTTCCTTTCTGAAGGTTCAGGGCATTCTCGAGATCCTTCTCAGAGAGCAGCCCGGCCTCGATCAGCACCTCTCCAAGCCGTTTCTTCAATTCTCCGGTTCTCCTTGCAGGGAATTCCCTTTATTTCCTTATCGGACACCCTTTGTTAAACTTTAGGCAGGCCTTCAGTCTTTTTCATGCTCTGACTCTTCCACATCCTCTTCATGAAAGTCCCTTGCCCCTTCAAGGGTCCAGCCACAGGAGGGACAGACGATCTTCTTCCTGCTCACAGTAATATCCCCCTCTTCAACATACCAGTCTTCAAGTTCCTCTCCGCAGTTATAGCAGATATTGCCCCTTACCATGTCATGATTCTTTCATATATCCGGGTCTCATCTTCTCACAAAATCATACCGGCTTTCCAGAGGAACAGGGGTGGAAAGTGAAAGGGGGATTGCTTCAGATATCCTGAAGCATCTCCCTTTTGATCTCTCTCAGCGAGTTGTAAAGCTTGAAGCCGTTGTCTGCGTATTCCTCGTTCCAGGGAAATTTCAGTCCTGCCGTTCTTATACTCATGGATGATGCCTTCTCAAGGATGTGAGGAGCATCGTCAATTACACAGTAACAGTTCTCTGAGAAAAGAACGGTCTTGTCAAAGGAGAGGTGGAGTTCGTCATATGGGAGGCCGTGTTGTCTGAGCCAGTTTTCCGTAGGCTCTCTGAATACCGGATCCCGGTGTGAGGCGATTATGAGATGAAATCCCTTTTCTTTCAGGGTTGAGAGGAACTCCCATGCTTCAGGGTATGGGCGGTACTCCGGTGAGTCCTGGTTTGAGTGGATTGAGTGGATTGCATCGAAGAATTCACTGGCAGTGCAATAGTCTTCCCAGAAGTCCCAGTCACGCCACTCATTTACAGGCGGGAAATCTGGATTGACCTTTCGGAGTTTTGCATGGAGCATATCGCAGAACTGCCAGAGGGTATTGTCGATGTCAATAACGGCTATCCTGTCCATTTTATTCAATCTTTGATATTTTAAAATTTGATGCCCGATTATTTCCATTCCCACCCTTTTGCTGGCTTAATGAATATGCCCAGCGAGCACATTTTTAATCGTATCGATCCCCGCGGTCTTGCCACAGGGTTAGAGAGCGAATGTGATAAAGATTATACTTCCTGATAAAATTATCTTGGACAGCAGTGATCAAACATCTTTATAATGGTATGAGGACAGAATTTGCGTTGTTACTTAAAGGTGTATTAAAATCAATAAGTTAGACCTTGTGCGAGAGTGGCGGAACTGGCAGACGCGCTGGACTTAGGATCCAGTGGGGTGACCCGTGGGGGTTCGACTCCCCCCTCTCGCACCATCAGGCTTTCACTCTTTATTTTCTTTTTTCGGCAACTATCCTCTCTATCTGGCTGCAGATGCCGTGGAGCATCCCGACCTCCCACTGGGTGAGGCCGGTCCGGCCGAAGAGGTGTCTGAAGTTCCTCATTATCCTCTCTTCCATGTCCACGTCCCCCCTCGGGATGTATCCAAGGAGTTTGAGCGTCTTTCTGAGGTGACCGTAGAGGGACTTCATCTCTTCCTGTGGCACGAGGGGCGGTGTTTCTCCTTCAAGGTTCCTGTCACTCAATTCATAGGCCGTGAGAAGGACGGCCTGGGCAAGATTCAGTGACGGGGCGGCAGGGTCAGTGGGTATTGTTATCAGAAGACCGCACTCCTCAGCCTCCTCATTTGTGAGGCCCCTGTCCTCTCTTCCAAAGAGGATGGCCACATCATTGTGTTCTGCGGCCTGCCGGATTTTTTCTGCACCTTCCTTGAGGGGGAGTATTATCCCCCTCTTCTTTCCCGTTCTCCTCGTTGTGCCCACGACCAGTCCCTTGTCTGAGAGAGCCTGACTCAAGTCATGATGTACAGCTGCTTGCTCAAGGAGGTCCGTTGCATGGCAGGCAAGCCAGAAGTCATGGCCATCCATGAAGTCCGGAGGGGGATTCACAAGATGGAGGTGTGAAAAGCCCATGTTCTTGACGGCCCGGGCGGCAGCACCGATATTACCGGGCTCCCGCGGGTTTACGAGGATGAAATGTATGCGCTCTCTCCAGTCTCTCATCAGTAAATTTTACCCTACAGCCTGCGTAAATTTCTGCTGAAGGGTATACCTGCTTAACCTCAATGTTGCATACCATATGGGTCCGGCAGGAAGGAGAAGGCGAGAAAGGCGTGGAAGCGGGAAAGCGGGGATGCGACAAACGCAACAAACTCGACTTTCACGATCTGGAGAGCCTTCGTGAAAATATGACCGTCCCGATAGTGAGAAAGATGATGCCCAGAAGGATCATCCTCATGATCTTCTCTGTAAGCAGCATGAGCGGGGTTCCCCTTATCAGAAGGCTCACTCCCAGATCGATGTATTGTTTAAGGGGTGAGATGTTCGTGGCCAGTCTGAGCCAGTCCGGGAGGGCCTCAGGCGGGACCCAGCCTCCTGAAAGAAGCAGCATGGGGGCGAATATCACAATGGTAAGCATCCCTATCTGGCTGAACCTCCTGGCTATTGATCCTATTATGAAGGCAAGCCCAGAGGTTGAGACAAGGTAGATGGCGGTGATCAGTGTAAACGAGGGGAGACCTCCCTTGAGCGGGAACCGGAGCCAGCCCTTGAGGACGAATATGTATGAAAGGGCTGTTACAGCCGTCAGAAAGAGACCGGCACTTATCAGCTTGATCACGACAAGATCCCTTACCCGGAGGGGCGAGAGCATGATCTGTTCAAGGGTGCCGTATTCCCTCTCCCTGATAAGGAGCATGGCCGGAAGGATCATCCCTATAAGGGTTACAACCATGAAGAACTCATTCAGCCCTTCGTAGATGTCGTCTCTGACATCAGGATTGAAGAGGATCCTGCTACGGAGCTCTACAGGAGAGGATGTCCTCAGTCCCTCCCTTTCCAGCGCCCTGGACACAAGATCATTGTTGAACCTGGCTGCCGCTTCAGCCAGATAGGCGGTGCTCAGGTATGCGGCGGTACTCTGGGTCCCGTCCACAAGGACCTGAACCTGCGCACCCTGTCTTCTCAGTTCCTTCCCGAAATTTTCAGGTATGACGAGGGCGAGAATAATTTCGGAATCACTGAGCATCCTGTCTATATCTTCAGGCGAAAGGAGATGGAGGGGCTTTCTGAAGGCCGGTTCCCTGATATGACCGAGAAGTTCCCTGCTCTGGACTGAACGATCCTCATCCAGGACCCCGATGGAGATATGTTCCGGTATCAGCTGGAAGCCCTTGGCTGCAAGAAAGATATCAAGGGTGAAGGCATAGATGATGAAAATCAGGAGCCCCCTGTCCCTGAGAATATGCAGGATCTCCTTTTTTATCAGTGTCCAGAGGTAGTGCCGCCGGGCCGGCATCTTCTAACCCTCCCTCTTCCTGAAGGTGAGTTTGGCTGCAAAAAAGACCAGGGCTGCATACCCTCCGAGAATCATCAGCGGGAATGTCATATCAAAAAGGGAGAGGTTCTTCAGGTAGACGCCGTGGATGAAGTCCATGAAGTACATGGTCGGGTAGAGATGGGCCATTATCTTTCCTTCCCGTCCGAGGTTTGCCACAGGTATCAGGAGACCTGAGTACAGGAAGGCAGGTATCACCGTTACTATCAGGGTTATGATCTGGGCAGAGACGACGGTCCTTGTGACCGATGAGATCAGGAGCCCGAAGGAGACATTGATTAAAAGGTATATGATGGCAGCGGGTAAAAGCGTGAGGATGCTCCCCTTCATGGGTATATGAAACAGGATCCTTACGGTTATGACGATGATGAAAAAGTTTATTGTTGAGATAAGGAGATAGGGGATGATCTTTCCAAGGATGAACTCGATCTTCCGGACAGGTGTTGAGTAGATGTTGTAGATTGTCCCGAACTCCTTCTCCCGGGCGATTGCTATCGCAGTGAGGACGGCAGGATTGACAAGTAACACGATCGCAATCAATCCAGGTACAAGGGCGAAGCTGCTTCTGAGGGATTCATTGAAGAGATACCTGATCCTGAGATCCACCGGGGCAGGCGGAGGGCTGATCCCCTTCTGAATGAATTGTTCCCTGATGAGGTCGTTGTTGACTTTGCCGATGATCGCATCGGCGTATCCCTTTACGGTGATGGCTGTGTAGGGATAACCGCCGTCTATCAGAAGTGAGAGCAGTGCCGTGGCTCCCCTTCTGAGGTTTCTTGAGAAATCGGGGGGGATTATGAGAACGGCTCTCAGGAGTCCCTTCCTGAGAAGCGTTACGGCCTCCCTTTCATTCGTCACCGTCCGGTCCAGAACGAAATACCTTCCTGTGAACCTTTCACCCAGATCACGGCTCAATTCAGTCCTGTCGTAGTCTATGATCGTGAAAGGCATGTTTTCTATATCCAGGCTTATCCCGTACCCGAAGACGGTGAACATTATGAAGGGAACGACAAAGGCAAGGGCAAGAAAGAGCCGGTTCCTGATAATCTCCCTGAACTCCTTGACGGCGATTGCCCTGATCCGTCTCATCTCCGCCCCTTCCTCAGATAATACACAAAGACATCCTCCATCGGAGGAGGAATTTCCCTTATATGGTAGTCCTTCATTCCTGTTCTTTCAAGGGCTGCTTCGAGTGCAGCCCGGGAAAGCCCCTTTCCCCAGATGTGATACCTTCTTCCAAAGGGTGCGATGGAGAGGCCTTCCCTTCCGAGAAGGTCTTCATCAAGGGGGTGCTCAGGCGTTATTTCAAAGACCGTTCCTTCATGCTGCAGGAATTCACTCCGGAGTTCCTCCGGACTTCCAAGACCTATGAGCTGCCCTGAATCCATTATGCCCACCCGGTCGGTATAGTCGGCTTCCACAAGGTTATGGGTGGTTACGATAACGGTGGTCCTGAGTTTATCGGCAAGCATCCTTATGTAGTCCCAGAACTGTTTGCGTGCAACGGGATCCACTCCTGATGTGGGCTCATCAAGGAAGAGAATTGCCGGGAGGTGAAGTGAGGCCACTCCGAGGGCCAGTCTCTGCTTCATTCCCAGAGGGAGGGCCTTTACGAGGCTCTTCTCCTGCCCACTGAGTCCTGAGAAGTCAAGGACCCATTTCATTCTCCCGGCAAGTGTTCTGCCTTCAAGGCCGTAGATGCTTCCGTACAGTTCGATGTTCTCCCTCACGGAAAGATCACCGTAGAGTGAAAAGACCTGGGACATGTAACCAATCGCATAGGGAAGTTGCTCTGATCCAGGAGGCTGCCCGGCGATGCTTATATCTCCCCCGTCCGGTGTGAGAAGCCCTGTCATGCATTTGATCAGAGTGGTCTTTCCTGCACCGTTGGGGCCAAGGAGGCCAAAGACTTCGCCGGGCTTGATGCTCAAAGAGACATCCCTGAGGGCCTGGAAGTCACCGAAGTACTTGGAGACCTCCCTGACTTCAACCCTTCCTTCAGCCTGATGTCCGGGGAAGTCGGGAGGGGGTTCTACCTCACTCAGAGTCTCTCCCATCTCCAGGAGCCTTTCAAAAAAGGCCTCTTCAAGCCCTGCCTGTTTTTTCATCAGCAACTCTGGATGTCCCTGATAGACCGACCTGCCATGGTGGAGAAACATTATTGAGTGGCACCTCTCGGCCTCATCCATATAGGAAGTGCCCAGCAGTATGCCTGTTCCCGTATCATGGAGGTAACTGTTCAGAAGTTTCCAGAGTTCCCTCCTTGAGAGAGGGTCTATCCCTGTTGAAGGCTCATCGAGTATCAGTACACGGGGGAGTGATATGAGGGAGCAGCAGATGCCCAGCTTCTGTTTCATCCCGCCGGAGAGGTCCCGTGCGAATCTCTTCCTGAAGGGGGCAAGCCCCGTTGCCTCAAGGAGCTCTCTGGAACGTTCGTTTATGGCAGAGTCTTCAACACCCTTCAGCAGGCCGAAGAACCTGATGTTTTCTTCCACTGTAAGATCCATATAGAGATTGTGACCGATCCCCTGGGGCATGTAACTGAGGTCCCTTTTTATCCGTTCAGGGTTGCTGGAGAGTTCTTCTCCAGCGTATAGGATGCTCCCCCTGTAGCGGAGTATTCCGGAGCATATCTTCAGGAGTGTGCTCTTTCCTGCGCCGTCAGGTCCGATAATTCCGGTTATTTCGCCGTTGTTTATCCCAATGTTTATATCTTCGAGGACAGGCTTCTTCCTGTAGCTTTTGCCGACTCCCTTGAGCAGGAAAAGGGGGTGATCCGTTTGGTCAGGGGGAGCTTCCTTCATTGCATGGTGGGTCTCTTCTTCAGAAGAAAGAGGGGTCATTTCCGGTTTTCTGTTTCAGACAGGATCATGAGATCAACGGGCATCCCCTTCTTCAGGTTCTCTATGCCTTCAGTCCCTTCCCTGAAGCATACCTTCAGCTCAAAGACCTGCTTGATCCGTTCCTGCCTTGACTGGACCTCCCTGGGGGTGAACTCCGCCTCTTCGGATATGTGACAGATGTAGCCCTGTATCTTCCTGTCAGGATGGCTGTCTGTGGTGATGCCCACAGCCGTGCCGATACGTACTCTTCCGAGATCGGGTTCGGGCAGATAACTCTTTACAAAGAGTGAGGCGGGATCGATCATTGTTGCGATCACTCCACCCCGGCCTATCACCTCTCCGGGCTGGACGACCTTCTTCAGTATTATTCCATCCCTGGGCGCCTTTATTGTTGTGTGGGTGAGCTGGATATCTATTTCACTCAATACGGCCCTGGTGGAGTTCAGTGAGTGACGGAGCCCCTCTATCTCCCTCTCCTTCTCGGGGATCAGCCTCCTTTCGTTTTCCGCAAGGGTGAGCCTGATCCCGGCCCTCTTCCTTTCCTCCTGAGCCTCCCTGAGTGTGGTGATTGCAAGGTCACGGGAGAGCTTTATGTCCTCGAACCTGTCCTTTGGCACGACCCCCTTGCCCCTGAGGGCCAGGTATCTTCTGTAACGGGACTCTTCCCTCTCGAGCGTGGCCCGTGCCTTTTCCTCCCTGGCCCTTGCGATGGAGAGGAGCTGGCCGGCTTCTTCTATGCCCCTGGAGATCCTTTGCCTAAGGTATTCAAGGGATAACTCTGCCGACTGGAGTCTTGATTCCGTGGCACGGATTTCACTGAGTATCCTTTCCCTTTTAGCCTTGAGCTCCCTCTCATCAAGCCGGGCCACGGGTTCACCCTTCCCTATCTTCTGGCCTTCCTTTACATATATCTCCGTGACCCTTCCCGGAATCTCAGGGGACAGGAGTATCTCGTCAGCCTCCACCCGGCCGCTGATAAGTATCCCCGTCTCTTTTCTGCCCAGGGAATCCCTGATAACAAAGATGACAATGAAAAGTATGACGGAGAGCAGAGCCAGAAAGATTAGTGCCTTCTTCATGTAGAAATTATACATAACTCTATGTTCTTTTTGTAGGAAGGTGCAGAGGTGCTTATTTCCTTGCTGATTCCGGTATAATATTATTTATGAGAAAATTGATGGCTGTTCTCATGGCCTGGATGTTTATTCTCCTTGTTACCTTGCCTGCATCAGCTGCAGAGGTCTATGTAATCAAGGTCCAGGGGGTGATAAATCCTGTCACTGCGGAGTTTATGCAAAAGAGTATCAGGAAGGCTGAAAAGGAGGGGTTTGACGCAATTGTGATGGAACTGGACACTCCCGGGGGGCTTGATACATCCATGCGATCGATAATCAAGGCGATAAACGGGAGTGAGATTCCCGTTGTGGTTTATGTGGCCCCTCCGGGAGCCCGTGCAGCCTCTGCAGGAGTAT
Organism: uncultured Thermodesulfovibrio sp.; assembly: GCA_964542175.1. Classification (GTDB taxonomy): domain Bacteria; phylum Nitrospirota; class Thermodesulfovibrionia; order Thermodesulfovibrionales; family JdFR-85; genus WFTX01. The sequence continues at coordinate 52,919 of CAZITN010000005.1, forward strand.
TCATCACAATAGCTGCTCATGTTGCGGCAATGGCTCCAGGGACGAACATCGGGGCTGCCCATCCTGTAGGTATGGGTGGCAAGATGGACAAGACGATGGTCGAGAAGGTGACCAACGATGCAGTTGCGTATATACGCTCGCTGGCAGAACGGCGTGGCAGGAATCCGGACTGGGCCGAGGAGGCGGTCCGGAAGAGTGTCTCCATAACGGCAAGGGAGGCCCTGAAAAAGGGAGTTGTCGACCTCGTCGCCAGGAACACCGATGAGCTTCTCGAGAAACTCGACGGCCGGAAGGTGGAGACAGTAAGGGGTGATATTGTACTCAGGACGAGGGGGGCGGTTGTCAAAAGGGGGGAGATGAGCTTCAGGCTCAAGATTCTCGGGTTGATAAGCAACCCCAATGTTGCCTATATCCTGATGCTTCTTGGCTTCTACGGGCTGTTCTTTGAACTGACCAATCCCGGGTCCATATTCCCGGGCGTAATAGGGGGCATCAGTCTCATACTTGCCTTCTATTCATTCCAGACACTGCCGGTGAACTATGCCGGGCTGCTTCTGATCATCCTTGCGATTATAATGTTTGTCCTTGAGGTAAAGGTTACCTCAAGCGGTGTGCTGGTTATCGGTGGTATAATCTCCATGCTGATAGGCTCTCTCATGCTCTTTGAGAGCGGAGGGCCTTTCATAAAGCTCTCTCTCTATCTCATCGTGCCTGCCGTCCTGCTTACGGCGCTCTTTTTCACCCTTACGGTCGGTCTTGTTATCAAGGCATGGCGGCGGAAGCCCGTTACAGGTAACGAGGGGCTTGTAGGGCTGGAGGGAGTCGCCCATTCGGATATAACCGGAGAGGGCGGTATGGTCCTCGTTAGGGGAGAGTACTGGCAGGCCTTCAGTGACGAGCATATCAGGAAGGGGGAAAAGGTCTGGGTGGATTCAGTGAATGGTTTGAAAATAAAAGTAAGAAAGGAGGAAACAGGATGATTTTTCCACCTCAGTTTTTAAGTCTGATCTTTGTGGTCTTCCTTGTACTGTACTTTCTGATCAGTGCAATCAAGGTCCTGAGGGAGTATGAACGGGGGGTTATATTCAGGCTTGGAAGGCTGATCCCGGTAAAGGGTCCAGGACTGGTGATCATCTGGCCCATCATTGATAAGATAGTGAAGGTCAGCCTCAGGACGGTCACCATGGATGTTCCTGCCCAGGATGTTATTACAAGGGATAATGTCTCAGTAAAGGTGAATGCCGTTGTATACTTCAGGGTGATGGACCCGAGCAAGGCGATTACGGAGGTGGAGGACTTCTACTTTGCCACGAGCCAGATCGCCCAGACTACACTGAGGAGCGTGGTAGGCCAGAGCCAGCTTGATGACCTTCTCTCAAAACGTGACGAGATAAATGCGGAACTCCAGCGGATTATTGACTTCCAGACTGAGCCCTGGGGTATAAAAGTTACTGCCGTTGAGGTGAAGAATGTGGATCTTCCGCAGGAGATGCTCAGGGCCATTGCGAAACAGGCCGAGGCTGAGAGGATGAGAAGGGCGAAGATCATCAACGCCGAGGGTGAGTTCCAGGCTGCCCAGAAACTCGCTGACGCAGCAAAGATTATTGCCACCGAGCCGGCCACACTCCAGCTCAGGTTCCTCCAGACACTCGTGGAAGTGGCGGCAGACAAGAATTCGACCGTACTGTTTCCCTTGCCGATTGACCTTATAAAGCCCTATCTTGAACCGAAGAAGAAGCCTGATAATGTAGAGTAGGTGTTAATAGCGTTTATTTCGTTGATCTCGTTAGTTTGGTTGATGAAATGGCGGGAAGGGTTGAAGGCGAGAAAGGCGAGAAATGTTCAACGTCCGGGGGTCAAGGCGATGGGCGAGAGGC